>DASVWB010000222.1:0-16723 GCA_036389815.1 Pyrinomonadaceae bacterium
GGCCCGCCCCGCGCGGCCGCACCCTTCGCGCCCGCGACTCCGCCACGGAGGAGCGCGGGCGCTTCTGGCGAGGGGCGGAAAAGCGCCCGAGAGTTACCGAAGTCCCTTCGAGTAGATGAAGCAGGCGACAGACACAAACCCCGACACGCGCGCCGCGCAGGCGCGCGGGCGCGCGCGCCTGCGCGCCGCCGCGCTGGCCCTCGTCTGCCTCCTCGCCCCGCAGGCCGGCGCGCAGAAGAAGTTCCAGCGCGACTACCCGGCGCAGCCGAACATCCGCCTCCAGCTCCTCAACCGCTCCGGCAAGATAGAAGTCCTGGCGTGGGAGAAGAACGCCGTCCGCGTGACGGCCGTGATGGAGTCGCGCTCGGCGAGGATGGAGCCCGAGGTCAGCGGCGACGGCGTGCGCATAGACGTGCGCCGCGACAACCGCGAGGACGTGGGCGACATCAACTTCTTCATCCGCGTCCCCTACGGCTCCACGGTGGACATCAGCACGATGACGGGCGGCATCATCGTCCGCAACGTCCGCGGCGAGATGGTGCGCGCGCACGTCACCAGCGAGGGCGACATCGAGCTGACCGGCATCCGCGCGCAGACCGTCATGGCCGAGAACACGGTCGGCAACATCCTCTTCGACGCGGAGCTGCTGCGCGGCGGCAACTACGTCCTCAACTCCACGCAGGGCGACATCCAGCTCCGCATCTCGGCCGAGTCGGGCTTCCGCCTGACGGCCGTCGCCCCCCGCACGCGCAACATCGACCTCAACGGCTTCGCGCAGAAGGGCGAGTTCGAGTTCTTCAACGAGAAGCGGAAGGTCGTCGGCAAGGTCGGCGACGGCGGCGCGTACCTCAACACCACCAACGGCCGCGGCTCCATCGTCTTCATGCCCCGCTAAGTCGAAAGTAAGGCGTGAACCGTAAACCTTGACCGGGAGAAGTCGGTTCCCCTCGTCACGCCCCGCGGCTCACGCCTCTTCACTTTTGCCTTTTGCCTTTTTACTTTTGCCCCCGATGTTGTAGCCTGCGACCGATGAGAAGCACGCCGTCGAAAGTCAAAGCCGCCTTTCTGCTCGCCGCGCTCTCGGCGGTCGCCGCCGTGCCGCCCCGCCCGACCCCCGCGCAGAGCGGGAGGCAGGTCAAGGCGGACAAGGCGGCGCAGTCCCAGCCCGCGCCGCTCCTGAAGCGCACGACGACGCGGCGCGAAGTGCGGAGGCTCGGCTACGGCGGCTCCGTGAGCATAGACGGCGCTCCCGAGGGCTCGGTGACGGTCGAGGGCTGGGCGCGCGCCGAGGTCGAGATCACGGCCGAGGTCGAGCAGAGCGCCGACACCGAAGAGAACCTCACGCGCCTCGCCGCGCTCAACACCTTCGCCGTGGACGAAGACCTGAACCACGTCCGCGTGATGACCGTCGGCCTGCACGACCGCAAGTACGCGAAGCGGGCCGCGCGCGGGCTGCCGAAGAACCTGCCCGCGATGCCCTGGCGGATAGACTACCGCCTGAAGGTGCCCGCCGCCTCGGACCTCGAAATCAACGCCGGGCGAGGCGCGCTCTCGGTGAGCGGCGTCGAGGGCGCGCTGCGCATCAACGCGGGCGGCGGCGGGGCCGGGTCGCTCTTCGCGCTCGCGGGCGGCGACGTGGAGGCGACCGTGGCGAGCGGCCCCTTCACCGTGCGCGTCCCCGCGCGGAACTGGCGCGGGCGCGGCCTGAGCCTGCGCCTCGCGAGCGGCGACCTCACGGTGGAACTCCCGCCGGGCTTCAGCGGCGACGTGGACGCGGAAGTCCTGCGCGCGGGCCGCGTCGAGAACACCTTCCCCGGCCTCGCGCCGCGCGAGCGCACCACCCAGACCGAGCGCTCGCTGCAAGGCCGCGCCGGCCAGGGCGGCGCGACGCTCTCCTTCACCGTCGGCGACGGCGCGCTGCGCATCCGCCAGCAGTCGGCGCCCAGGACCGAGTGAGCACGACCTTCGAGCCTCGCACGACCAAGAACGGGAGAGGAGGCGGTTATGAAACTCAACCCACGCGCCCCCTCGTCGCCCGCCCGTCCGTGCAGGTCTGACAGGACGCGGGCAACACCGTCATCCCCGGCACGCGCATCGGGCCCGACGGGTTCGTGAAGTTGGACTGAAGGACGCGGCCGACTCGTGGGCGGCGCGCGGCTGGACTTCGGCACGCGCCGCCCGTTATGCTGCGCGCGCGCCCGCCGCGGCGCCCCGGAACGGCGCGGCCGCTCTCGAACTCTTCTTAACGGAACACACGGAAGATGTCAGTCAAATCCGACCGCTGGATTCGGCGCATGGCCGAAGAGCACCAGCTCATCCAACCCTTCGAGGCGTCGCTGGTGCGCGAGTCCGCGGGGCGCCGCATCATCTCGGCCGGCTCCTCCTCCTACGGCTACGACATGCGCCTCGCCGACGACGGCTTCCGCGTCTTCTCGCCCATCCACGGCCGCGAGATCGACCCCAAGCGCTTCGACGAGGAGTCGCTCGTCGAGGCGCCCCTGCGCGAGGCCGAGGACGGCTCGAAGTATTACCTGATGCCGCCGCACTCCTACGCCCTCGGCGTCACGGTCGAGACCTTCCGCATGCCGCGCAACGTCACCGGCATCTGCATGTGCAAGTCGACCTACGCGCGCGCCGGCCTGATGCTCAACACCACGCCGCTCGAAGCCGGCTGGACGGGCCGCCTCGTCATCGAGCTCGGCAACCTCGCCGATCTGCCCCTGCGCGTCTACGTGGGCGAGGGCATCGGCCAGGTCATCTTCCTCGAATCCGACGAGGACTGCGAAGTCTCCTACGACGACCGCGGCGGCAAATACCAAGGCCAAACCGGCCTCACCTACTCGCGCCTGTAGAAACTGTCGGTCTGTTATTGAGACCCTGAAGGGGGTGGTTCGGGATGATGCCGGCGATACCAGCGGGGTGGAGGAGGCAGGTGGGGGGCGAGGTGGGGGAGCCTTACTTCCGGAGGCTGGAGGAGTTCGTCGCGGGGGAGCGCGCGCGGTCCGAGGTCTACCCGGCGGAGGCGGAGACGTTCCAGGCGTTGGAGCTGACGCCGCCGCGGAAGGCCAACGTGGTGCTGCTCGGGCAGGACCCGTACCCCGGGCCGAACCAGGCGCACGGGCTCTGCTTCTCGGTGAAGCCGGGGGTGGCCGTGCCCGCCTCGCTCCGCAACATCTTCAAGGAGCTGAAGGCAGACATCCCGGGCTTCCGCGTGCCCAACAACGGCCACCTCGCGGGCTGGGCCAGGCAGGGCGTCCTGATGCTCAACACCGTGCTGACGGTGCGCGCGGGCGCCATCGGGTCGCACAGGGGCAAGGGGTGGGAGACCTTCACCGACAAGGTCATCGAGCGGGTCAACGGGAGGAAGGACGCGGTGGTCTTCGTCCTCTGGGGGCGCGACGCGCAGGCCAAGGAGCCGAAGATAGACTCGGCGCGCCACGTCGTCATCCGCGGCGCGCACCCGTCGCCGCTCTCGGCCCGCCACGGCTTCTTCGGCACGCGACCCTTCTCGGCCGTCAACCGCGCGCTGCGCGAGGCCGGCAAGCCCGAGATAGACTGGCAGATACCGGACATCTAACGCCCGGCGGCGGGACGCGGCAGGTCGGTGTTTGGAGATTGACGGGGGCGGGCGGGAGGCTCGCGCGTGGCGGCGCCGGGTTGCGCCGCCACACTCGTATGCGCGGGTGGCCGCGGCGGGCGCGCTTTATTTGAAGCGGTAGGTGATGCGGCCGCGCGTCAGGTCGTAGGGGGAGAGCTCGACGCTCACGCGGTCGCCGACGAGGATGCGGATGCGGTTCTTGCGCATCTTGCCGGAAATCTGCGCGAGGACGACGTGCTCGCTGTTGTCTATCTGAACCATGAAGAAGGCGTTGGGCTGCTTGTCAACCACCACGCCGGATGCCGGGACCAGGTCTTCCTTAGCCAATCGTTAGTCTCCTTGATTTATGAGTTCGGGCCGGCCGCGCGGGTGCGAACGCCCGCGCGGCCTTCTGCCTTAAAGCCGCCTCAGCGCCCCGCGCGCCGCGGGCGGAAACTGCGGCGCGTGCTGCTGCCGGAGCCGCGCACGGGGCGGCCGAAGGGCTTCGACGCCGCGCGCGCGGCCGCCGAGACCCCGCCGAAGCTGGGCAGCACGACGCGCTCGACCGACTGGCCCGTCAGCCGCTCGATGGCGCGCATCGAGAGTTCGTCCACGGGGGTCACGAGCGTGATGGCGCGGCCGGTCTTGCCGGCGCGCCCCGTGCGGCCGATGCGGTGGACGTAGTCCTCGGGCTGCTCGGGCACGTCGTAGTTGATGACGTGCGAGATGGACTCCACGTCGATGCCGCGCGCGGCGATGTCGGTCGCCACGAGCACGCGCGTCTGCCCCTCCTTGAAGCCGCGCAGGGCGGCCTCGCGCTGGGGCTGCGTGCGGTCGGCGTGGATGCGGTTCACCTTGTGCGCGCGGGCTTCGAGGATGTGCGAGAGCCGCTCGGCCCCGCGCCGCGTGCGCGTGAAGACGAGCACGCGGTCGAAGTTGTCGCGCTCGCGCTCCAGCAGGTCGAGCAGGAGCGCCGTCTTCGACTCCAGCGCCACGGGGTATGCCGTCTGCTCGACGGTCACGGCCGCGCTCCCGCGCGGGCTGACCTCGACCATCTGCGGCTCCCTCATCGTCGAGCGGGCGAGGCTCTCTATCTCGGGCGACATGGTCGCGGAGAAGAGGAGCGTCTGGCGCCTGACGGGCAGCTTGGCGAGTATGCGGCGGATGGCCGGCAGGAAGCCCATGTCGAGCATCCGGTCGGCCTCGTCTAAGACGAGCACCTCGACGGTCGAAAGGTCTACGGTGCCGCGCTCGACGTGGTCGAGCAGGCGGCCCGGGGTGGCGACGACGACGCCCGCGCCGCGGCGCAGCGCGTCGAGCTGGCGCGCCATGCTGGCGCCGCCGATGACGGCCGCGCATTTGGGGCTGCCCTTCGGGGCGAGCTGCTTGTAGCTCTCGTCGATCTGAGTGATAAGCTCGCGCGTCGGCGCGAGCACGAGCACCCGCACGCCGGGGCGGGGCGTCTCGGCCATCCGCTGGAGCGTGGGGAGCAGGAACGCGGCGGTCTTCCCCGTGCCGGTCTCGGCGCAGCCGATGAGGTCGGCGCCTGACAGCACGGCGGGAATCGCCCGCTCCTGGATGGGTGTCGGCTCTGTGTAGCCGAGGGACTCGCAGCGGCGCAGCAGCGCGGGCCGGAGTCCGAGTTCGGAAAAGTTCATTCAGTACCTTCTAAAGCCGCCCTCTTCTCGCGGGGCGGTCTGGGAAAATCGAGAAAGCGCCTCCGGCGGTGTTTCGTGCCAGAGGCGCTTCTCAGAGTGTCGCTGGCTTTTCGAGCCCGCGCCTACCAGCGGGGCTCGCGGTTGCCGCCGCCGCCGCCGCCGAAGCCGCCGCGACCGCCGCCGCCGCCGCCACCGCGGTTGCCGCCGCCGCCCCCGCCGTAACCGCCGCGACCGCCGCCGCCGCCGAAGCCGCCGCGTCCGCCGCCGCCGCCACCGCCGCGATCCTCGCGGGGCCGGGCCTCGTTGACCGTCAGGTTACGGCCGCCGAACTCCTTGCCGTTGAACTGCGCGATGGCCGCCTCGGCCTCCTCGCGCGAGGACATCTCGACGAAGCCGAAGCCGCGCGAGCGGCCCGTGTCGCGGTCCTCGATGACGTTGGCCGACTCGACGTTGCCGGCCTGGGAAAAGAGGTCTCGCAGGTCCTCGCTGGAGGTCTGGAACGACAGGTTGCCGACGTAAAGTTTAATGGACATTCAGGTGTACCTTCTCCCGTGAAGGAGTATCAAGAGAAGCTTCCCAACTGAAGTGTGCTTCGGCGGGACGGTGGCAACGAAGGCTCGCGTCTGGGGTGCTCTCAAAGGAGCCGCTTCCGGTCTGTTAACAACTGCCTGCTCTCGAACCCATCCAGAACGCCGCCGCCGTCTACAGGCGCGGGGCGCATCACCGTCGATGCGCGAGAGAAGGAATGACGGCACCTATGATGCACCAGAACCGTACCAAGTTGCAACACAAAAGCGGCGCCGCGGCGCGCCGCCCCGTGTTTTTTTAGTGTGTCGGCCGGCCCCCGGCCCGTCAGTCCTTCAGCATCTCGACGGCCTTCAGGACGCGCGCGAAGCCGCGGCTGACGTGCGCGCCGAGCGTGACGAGGCCGAGCGCCACGACCGTGTAGCCGCCGACGGTGGCGACGAGCAGCAGCACGTGCGTTCGGTTCGAGAAGTCGGCCGCGAGCAGGAAGACGACGAGGAAGAGCGCCTCGAAGGCGACGGCGCCGAAGAAGGCGAGCTTGAAGTTGCGCTCGCCGCGCTCGATGCGCGCCAGCGCCTCGCCGCGCACGGCGTCCAGGTTGACACGTTCCGACATAAAGCACCTCCGTCCCTTCGTGAGCGCGCCCTTTTTCAGCGCGTGAGTTTGTAGTAGAGCACCAGCGCGATGGCGATGAACTCCACGACCGCGTAGACGACCACGGCGTACTTGAAGCTGCGGTCGAAAGTCCCCGAGTCCTCGCCCGCCCCCGCGCCCTGCCGTTTTTTCTTCATGACGTTCCGAACCCCGAATCACCCGGCCCCCCGAGCCGCCTGCGCAGGGCTTCGAGCCCGTAGGCGAGGCGCGACTTGACCGTGCCGAGGGGGATGCCGAGCACGCCGGCCGTCTCTTCGAGCGACATCTCGTGCAGGTAGTAGAGGACGACGACGGCGCGGCTCGCGGGCGAGAGCGCCCCGACCGACTCGCGGAGCCGCGCGCTCAACTCGGGCGCGAGCGCCTCGCGCGGGGGCGGCGCGGGCAGCGCCTTGAGCGCCTCCTCGTCGCGCAACTGCTCGGCCCAGCGCCGCTCGCGCTTCAGGTACCTGAAAGCCTCGCGCGTCGCCACGCGGTACGCCCAGGGTCGGAACAGCTCGGGCTCGCGCAGCCAGCCGAGCTTGCGGTAGACGCGGATGAACGTCTCCTGGAGCACGTCCTCCGCCGCGTGCGCGTGGCCGAGGAGGCTCAGCAGGTAGCGGAAGAGTGGCTCCTGCACCGACGAGAGCAGGGCGTCTAGCGCCGCGCGGTCGCCCGACTGCGCGCGCAGCACGAGGAAGCCTTCCCGCCCCGCCCCTTCTTTCATCCGCAGCCGCCCCGCTCCAGGCGGCGCTCGCGCAGGTAGAGGAAGAGCGGCAGCCCCAGCGAGACGCCGACCGCGAAAGACGCCAGCGCCGCCGGCCACAGGCCGCGCGACCCCGCCCGCCTGTCCTCGACGAACGCGAAGACGAAGAGCGCCGCCGCCGAGACGAACACGTCCAACGCGAAGAAGGCGCCGACCCTGTTCTCGAAGAGCTGGCCGAAGAAGAGCGGCAGGTCGAGCCCGTGCGCGGCCAGCCACGGCGCTAGCTGCCAGTACGGCAGCGCCGTCCCCAACACGCACAGAATCAGGTAGACCGTCTTCGGCTTCATACCTCGTACGTCGCCCCCTTCCGACTGTTAAGACCCGCCGGACGCAAAACGGGTTCGGACGCCGCGCGGAAATTTTTTATAGCGTGGTGCGGTCGGGTGCGGCCGCCGCGAAACAGGTCAGTACCACACGCGGTAGCGGGCGGTGCTGACCGCTATGGTGGCGCAACGGTATGAACGCCGCCGTAAGTGAGAGTCGCTGACCTGTCAGAACAGTTTCGGGATGAGGCGCTTCGACGGCCAGCCTCACCGCGCGGAGGGCGGCGGCGATGACGGGAGGTGACATAGGGGCCAGAGGCTAAAGGAGGGGCTGGTTGGGTTGAGTCCTGATGAAAGAAGTGCCCTGCGGCCGCAAGCTTTTTTAACTAGCCTCTAGCCCCTAGCCTCTCCTTTAGCCCCTGGCCCCTAGCCTCTCCGCTCACTCCACCCAGCGGACGCGGACGCCGGCGGCGAGGAGCGTCTCCTGCAACTGCTTGTTGGGGGCGACGCGCGCGAACTGCGCCGTCTTCGTGCGCACCGTGAGGTTCTCTTCGGCGAGGTGGAGGTCGATGAAGACCTCGCAGTCGCCGGGGTGCGCCATCAGGGCGTCGGCGACCGTCTCGCCCGCGCGCAGCACGTCGTCGCAGGTCGGGAACTCGATGACGAGCGCGTTGGCGCGGAGCCGCCCCGCGTAGACCGGCCTCCCGCTGCTGTTCATCGGCACGCGCGCCTTGTCCAGCGCCGTCACCTCGTCGCAGACGATGGTCAGGCCGCTCTCGCCCTCGCAGCGCCCGGCGGCGACGAGCAGCACGTCGTCGGCCGCGTCCGCGCCCTTCGTCTTGAACGCCTCGGGCCAGAGCACGCACTTGACGCCCGCGCCCGAGAGGTCTTCGAGGCGGAAGTAGGCGTAGCGGTCGCCCTTCTTCGTGTTGCGCACGGTGAAGTCCGAGACCACGCCGACGACCTTCACGCGCGCGTTCGGCTCGACCGAGCCCAGCTCGGAGACGGGCGTGCAGTTGAGCTGCTCGATCTTCTCGGCGAAGTCTTCGAGCGGGTGGCCGGAGACGTAGAAGCCGACGGCCGCCTTCTCGCGCGTGAGCAGGTCCTTGTGCGTCCACGGCTCGACGCCCGTGACGGGCAGCGGCGGCTCCCCGGCCTCGGCCGCGTCGGTCGTGACGAAGCCGAACATGTCCACCTGCTTGCTGTCGCGGTCGCGCCTCGCGGTCGCGCCCCGCGCCAGCGCCCTGTCCACGCACGCGAAGAGGCGCGCGCGCCACGAGTGGATGTCCTCGCCCTCGGGCCTGAGCGAGTCGAAGGCCCCGGCGCAGACCAGACTTTCGAGCACGCGCTTGCCAGAGCCCTTCTCGCCGACGCGCTCGGCGAAGTCGAAGATGGAACGGAAGGGGCGCTCCTGCCGCGCCTCGATGATGGCGTCCACGGACGCCTGGCCGATGCCCTTGATCGCGCAGAGGCCGTAGCGCACGGCGCGCTCCACGGGCGTGAAGCCCGGCCCCGACTGGTTCACGTCGGGCGGCAGCATCCGGATGCCCTGCGACCGCAGCTCCGACGCGTACTTGAAAATCTTCGCCGTGTCGTCGGTCACGTTCGTCATGACCGCCGCGTAGAAGTGCTCGGGGTAGTGCGCCTTGAGGTAGGCGGTCTGATACGCCACGTGCGCGTAGGCGACCGAGTGTGAGCGGTTAAAGCCGTAGTCGGCGAACTGCGCCATCAGGCGGAATATCTCGCGGGCGGTCTTCTTGGGGATTTTGTTCTTCGAGCACCCGGCGATGAACTTGTCCTCGTGGACGGCCATCTCCTCGCGGTTCTTCTTGCCCATGGCGCGCCGCATGAGGTCGGCCTCGCCGAGGGAGTAGCCGCCGAGCTTCTGCGCGAGCTGCATGATCTGTTCCTGGTAGACGAGAATCCCGTAGGTGTTCTTGAGAATGTCCCCCATCTCGGGCACGAGGTACTCGACCGGCTTCTTCCCGTGGTAGCGGTCGATGAAGTCGTCCACCATGCCGCCGTCGAGCGGGCCCGGGCGGTAGAGCGCGTTCAAGGCCGAGAGGTCTTCGAGGGACTTGGGCCGCAGCTTCCGGCAAATCTCCTGCATGCCGACCGACTCGAACTGGAAGACGGCCTCGGTGTGCCCCTTGGCGAACAGCTCGTAGGTCTTCGGGTCGTCCTGCGGAATCTCCGACCAGCAGATGTCGCGGCCGTGCATCTCCTTAATCGTCCGGCAGCACTGGTCGATGATGGTGAGCGTCGTGAGGCCGAGGAAGTCCATCTTGAGCATGCCCGTCTTCTCAAGGTCGGACATCTCGAACTGCGTGGTGAACTCCTGCTTGTTGTTGACCGCGACCGGGATTAATTCTTCGAGCGGCTTCGGGCTGATGACGACGCCCGCGGCGTGCACAGAGGAGTGGCGCGCGCACCCTTCGAGCCGCCGGGCGATGTCGATGACCTTCTTGACCTGCGGGTCTGACTCGAACGCCTGCTTAAGCTCCGGCACGGTCTCGATGGCCTGCGTGATGGAGACGTTGCGGCCGCGGACGGGCGGCGGGATGAGCTTGGCTATCTTCTCGACGTCGGCGTAAGGCATGTCGAGCGCGCGGCCCACGTCCTTAATCGCCGCCTTCGAGGCCATCGTCCCGAAGGTGATGATCTGGCAGACCGACTCGCGGCCGTAGAGCTGCGTGACGTGGTTGATGACCTCCGCCCGGCCGTTGACGCAGAAGTCGATGTCGATGTCGGGCATCGAGACGCGCTCGGGGTTGAGGAAGCGCTCGAAGAGCAGGTCGTACTGCAAGGGGTCAACGTCGGTGATTTCAAGGCAGTAGGCAATCAGGCTCCCGGCGGCCGAGCCGCGCCCCGGCCCGACGGGGATGCGGCGGTCTTTGGCGAACTTGATGAAGTCCCAGACGATGAGGAAGTAGCTGGGGAAGCCCATCTGCTTGATGGTCGCGATCTCGGTCGAGATGCGCTGCTGGTACTCGGCGAGCGAGTGCTTGAGCCGCCCCTCCGACTGCATCCTGTCCCAGACGGTCTCGCGCCGCTTCTCGTACCCCTCGCGCACCACCTTCTCGAAATACTCGTCGACCGTGATGTCGCCCTCCGCGCGCGGGATGGGGAAGACGGGGAGCTGGTTCTCGCCCAAGGGGAGCTTGAGGTCGCACATCTCCGCGACCTCGACGGTGCGCGAGACGGCGTCGGGGATGTGCCTGAAAATCTCGGCCATCTCGTCGGGCGTGCGGACGTACCACTGCGGGCCGCCGAAGCGCATGCGGTTCGGGTCGCCCACGGTCTTGCCCGTGCCGATGCAGAGCATCACGTCGTGCGCCTCGTAGTCCTCGCGGTAGAGGTAGTGCGCGTCGTTGGTCGCCACGAGCGGGATGCCGGTCTTCTTCGACAGCTCGATGAGGTCTTTGTTGATCTTGATCTGGTCTTCGAGCTGGTGGTCCTGAATCTCAAGGAAGTAGTTGCCGCGGCCGAGTATGTCCTGGAACTCGTTGGCTGCCTTCGCGGCCTCTTCGAGCCGCCCGCCCTTGAGGTGCTCCTGCGGCACGCCGGACAGGCACGCCGACAGGCCGATGAGCCCGCCCGAGAACTGCGAGAGCAGCTCGCGGTCGATGCGCGGCTTGCGGTAGAAGCCCTCCTTGAACGCCTTCGACGTGAGGCGGACGAGGTTGTGATACCCCTCGCGGTCTTTCGCGATGAGGATCATGTGGTTGTAGGGCTTGCCGCCCTTCCGCACCTCCGACCTGTCCGAGCGGTGCCCCGGCGCCAGGTAGATTTCGCAGCCGATGAGCGGCTTCACGTCGTGCGCCTTCATCTCCTTGTAGAAGGAGACCGCCCCGTACATGTTGCCGTGGTCGGTCATCGCGCACGCCTTCATGCCCAGCTCTTTGACGCGCTCGGCGAGCGGCTTGATCTGGATGGCGCCGTCCAGGAGCGAGTAGTCGGTATGAAGGTGCAGGTGTGCGAAGTCTGTGTTCGGCATTTCAGACGGTGACTCTGGAGGTTGGAATTTGACCCCTTGAACCGGTCGGCGCGGGGGGCGCTCCGACGTTTACTGCTCTCACGGCGCGAAAGGATAGCACAAAGAGGGCGGGGGGAAAGTCGCCGGCCGGAATTTATTTTTTCCACAGGCCGCGTTTCTGTGGAAAACCTCGCGGCCGCTTCGCCGGGGTGGCTGCGTCGGCGCAATCTAGTAAGATGAGCCCGGCCAGAACCAGCCGAGGTAGCGGGCGGTTCTGACCCGAATAACGGCCGGGAGGTTTGGAGGTCGGATGCTCGCGCTCCTCAACATCTCGAACTTCGCGCTCATCAGCGAGCTGAAGGTCGAGTTCGACCGCGGACTGAATCTGCTGACGGGCGAGACGGGCTCGGGCAAGTCGATCATCGTGGACGCGCTCGGCGTCCTCATCGGCGACCGCTTCCCGACGGAGCTGATACGCGCCGGCGAGCGGCACGCCTCGGTCGAGGGGCTCTTCACTTTGGGGCCGCACCCGCAGGTCGAGGCGATACTCGAAGAGGCGGGCGTCGCGGCGCGCTCGGCGGGCGGCGACGTGGAGCTGGTCGTGCGGCGCGAACTCTCGGCCGAGGGGCGCGGCCGCGTCTTCGTCAACAACCGGCTGGCGACGCTCTCGCTCCTCAAATCCCTGCGCCCGCTCCTCGTAGACATCCACGGGCAGGGGACGCAGCAGACGCTCTTCGACCCCGAGACGCACCTCGAACTGCTCGACGCCTTCGCAGACCTCGCCGGCCGGCGCGCCCGTGTCGCCGAAGCGTACCGACGCTGGGCGGCGCTCAACCGCGAGCTTGAGTCTTTGCGCCGCGACGAGTCGGAGAAGTTTCACCTGACGGACGCGCTGCGCTTCCAGGTGAGCGAGCTGGAGGCGGCGCGGCTCGCGCCCGGCGAGGACGAGCAGTTGGAGGCCGAGCGCCGCCGGCTCGCCAACCTTGAGAGGCTGACCGAGCTGTGCACGGACGCATACAACCTGACCTACGAGGAGAGCGACTCGACCGTCGCGCGCCTCAGCCGGCTCGAACGGCAGGTCGAGGAGCTTTCGCAGTACGAGCAGTCTTACAGGAACTACTCCGAGGGCCTTTCGACGGCGCGCGCCGTGCTCGAAGACTTGAGCGCGACGTTGCGCGACTTCCTCGACGGGCTGACCTTCTCGCCGGAGCGGCTGGCGGAGATAGAGTCGCGGCTGGCCGATATCGCGCGGCTCAAGCGCAAGTACGGCGGGACGCTGGAGAGCGCGCTCGAACATTTGGAGAGTTCGCGACGGCGGCTGCGCCAGTTGGAGCACACGGACGAGCGCGCGGAGGAGGTGGCGAAGGAGCTGGCCGCGGCGCGCTCGGCTTACGTCGCGGAGGCCGCGCGGCTGCACCGCGCGCGCGCGAAGTCGGCCTCGGAGTTCCGCCGCGCCGTCGAGGCTTCACTCGGCGAGGTGGCGATGGAGCACGCGCGCTTCGAGGCGAGGGTCGAGGCGCCTTCGGACGCCGCCGCGGACGAGGCCGCGAAGAGGTTCACGGCCGCGGGCTTCGACCGCGTGGAGTTCTACTTCTCGGCGAACGCGGGCGAGCCCTTGCGGCCGCTGGCGAAGGTCGCGTCGGGCGGCGAGGCGTCGCGCATGATGCTGGTCTTAAAGACGAGCGCGAGCCCGGCGCGCTTCCCGCGCACCATCGTCTTCGACGAGGTGGACGCCGGCATCGGCGGGCGCGTCTCGGAGGCCGTCGGCCTGAAGCTGAAGGCGCTCTCGGGCACGAACCAGGTGCTCTGCGTGACGCACCAGGCGCAGATCGCGCGCTTCGCCGACACGCACCTGCTCGTCGGCAAGCACGAGCGCGCGGGGCGCACCGAGGTCTCCGTCGGCCGCCTCGACCGCCGCCGCCAGGTCGAGGAGATAGCGCGCATGCTCACCGGCGCCGAGATCACCGAGGCCGCCCGCCGCCACGCGCGCGAGATGCTGAAGACGGCCTGAGAGTGTGAGAGTTGAAATTTCAGATTTGAGATTTGAAATAAGGGGAATTTCAGATTCGAAATCAGATTTGAAATAAGGAGAGAGATGGAAAGACTGTTCTACTTAATCGGCGCGGTCTCGGCCTTCGTCGGCGTGGCGGCGGGCGCGTTCGGCGCGCACGGGCTGAAAGGCCGGCTGGGCGAAGACCTGCTCGCGGTCTTCGAGACGGGCGTGCGCTACCAGATGTACCACGCCCTCGCGCTCTTCGCCGCGGCGTGGGCCGCGGCGCGCTGGCCGGGGGCTTTGACGAGCGCGGCCGGCTGGCTCTTCGTCGCCGGCACGGTCGTCTTCTCGGGGAGCCTCTACGCCCTGTCGCTCACGGGGCAGCGCTGGCTCGGCGCCGTCACGCCGCTCGGCGGCCTCGCCTTCCTCGCCGGCTGGCTCTGCCTCGCGGCCGCGTGCTGGAAGAGTTAGCCCGGGCCGAGCCGGCGGCGGCGGCCGGGGCCGTGGTTCGCTTGACAAGCCCCGCCCGGGCGCGTAAGGTCGGCCGCGCGCCGAGACGTCGTGGGGCGGGGGCACGGCCCCGAAGCTGAACTAAGCCCCGCCTTTCCCTCTCCGCGCCCCGCCGCGGGGCGTCGCCTTCGTAGTAGTCACACGGCCTTCACGCTGTCGCGACCCCGTCGCCTCAGAACCCGACTCACCCGACAAAACCTTTTCGCCCTGAGACGCCCTCACGGCGACGACCCTTCGACTCACTTGCCTCTTCCTGCCCACTAAAGGAGTACCTTCGCATGCCTCTCTTCGGACAAAAACGTAAGCCCGTCTCCGCCCTGCTCGCCGCCCTGATGCTCGCCGCCGCCTGCGGCGCGGCCGGCGCTCAGACCCCGGCCGCCGCGCGCCGCGCCGCGCTCATCCCCAACGCCAGGAAGTACGGCGACAAGGGCTCGAAGCCCGCGACCGGGCGGGCCGGCACGGCGAACGTCGCCGCCCGCGCCCTGTTGGCCAGGGACCGGACGACCGAGGTCGAGGTCACGACCGGCGCGCTCGACTCGGCCGCGCCCCCGCCGGGACAGTTGTCGAAGGTGCAGCTCAAGACCTTCGACCAGGGCGGCGCGGCGGTCTACGCGAAGAACTTCAACGCGCTCCCGGGCGGCGGCTACTTCAAGGCGACGCTCGACGACGCGCGGCGCGGCCAGCCGCTACAGGTGCAGGCGAACGTGCGCGGCGTAGACGGGAGCCGCACGGGCGTCGTCACCCTGCTGACGAGCGTCGCGCTGCGCCCCGACCTGCGCGCCGCGAACCTCGCCGCGCCGGCGCGGGCGCTGAAGGGCTCGCAGGTGAACATCGCCGCGACGGTCGCCGAGACGAACCACGACGCGGGCGCCCGCGCGCGCTGCGTGCTCTACGTGGACGGGGCGGCCGCGGACGGCGCCGCGGGCGTCTGGGTGGACGCGGGCGACACAGTCACCTGCGCCTTCTCGCACCTCTTCGCCGAGCCGGGCACGCACCGGCTCAGGGTGAGCGTGGAGGAGGTCGTGCCCGGCGACTACGACGCCTCGAACAACTCCGCCGAGGGCTCCATCGAGGTCGTCGAGCCGAACGCCCGCGCGCTCTACGCGGCCTACGCGGCCGAGTTCCTCAACGACTACTTCTCCAGCCAGGAGTCCTACTGGAGGCTCGACGACGGCACCTACCGCGCCGAGTCGGACTACGGCTACGTCAGCAGCGTCAAGCAGCGCGTGCAGAACGTGACGCTGTCGTCGTGGGCCTACAGGCAGGTGGCGTTCCCCGTCCACCTGTCCGTCAGGGAGTTTAGCGACGGCGCTGAAGTCCTCGTCACCTCGTTCGCGGGCGTGGACGTTGACAACGCTTACGTGGACTATTCGGACGGGGCGACCTACCGCAACGCGAGCCGCCACGACGCGGCGACGGGCGTGGACGTGTACTTCACCAGCGTCGAGCCGGCCGGCGGCGCCACCGACGCGCGCCCCGGCTTCTCGCAGATGAACTACTACAGGTACGCCGGGAAGGCGACCTACTACTCCGCCAACTTCGCGAGGTACTGGGACAACTACAGCGACCCGCAGTACTTCTACTCGTACAACAACGACACGAGCGACCCGGAGGCCGGCAACCTGAGCCTGCCTTCGTTCGGGAGCGGGTACGCGCTGGAGGGCTCCTTCGGCCCGTCCGACGGCTCCGCGCGCTACGTCGCCTCGCCGGCCATCAGCCTGCTCTTCGAGAGCCACCCCTACTACAACAACCCTTACGCCTGCACCGAGTCGGCCTCCTACCCGTACGTCCAGCGTTTCTGCGGCGAGTCGCGCGACGGTTACACGGTGAAGTACGGCTACGCCGCCTTCTACGGCAACTGACGGGTGCGTCAGACGCGCGCCCGGCCGCGCCAGAGGAGGTAGGCTGGGACGCCTGTGGCGAGGATGGCGAAGCCGACGGCGCTGTTGACGGGGGCGGCCGCGACGGTCGCGGCGACGATGAGCGCGCAGGCGGCGGCGAAGAGCGCGGTCGTGAAGGGGTGGCCGGGGACGCGGAAGCCGTGCGCGCCTCGGCCCTCCCCCTTCCGGCGGAAGACGAAGAGCGAGACGGCCGTCAGCCCGAACCAGATGAAGTCCACGGAGACGACGTAGTTGAGTATCTGCTCGTAGCGCCCCGAGACGGCGATGACGGCGGCCGCCGCGCCCTGCAACGCGATGGCCGCGACGGGCGCGCGCGTGCGCCCGGAGAGGCGGCCGACCGCGCGGAAGAAGAGGCCGTCTTCGGCCATGGCGAAGTAGACGCGCGGGGCCGTGAGCATGCTCTGGCTGAGGAAGCCGAGCGTCGAGACGGCGATGCCGACGGCGATGAGCGCCGCGCCCGTCTCGCCGAGCACGAGCCGCATCACGGCCGAGGCGGGCGTCGTCGTCGCCGCCAAGCCTTCGGCGCCGAGCGCGCGCAGCGCGGCGACGTTCACCAGCGTGTAGAGCAGAATCACCCCGCAGACCCCGAGCAGCAGCCCGCGCGGCAGGTCGCGCCGCGGCGCGCGCATCTCGCCCGAGACGAAGCTCGCCGTCTGCCACCCGCCGTAGGCGAACATCACGGGCGTGAGCGCCGCGCCCAGCGCCGCGACGAGTCCGAGCGAGGCGGGGCGGTCGAGCAGCGCGGCCTCCGCGAGCGCCGGCCCGCGCGCCCAGAGCAGCCCCAAGACGATTAACGCGACGACGGCCACGATCTTCAGAACCCTCAGCACGCTCTGCACGCTCCCGCCGGCGCGCACGCCGAGGCAGTTGACGACGGTGAGCAGGGCGAGGGCGACGGCCGCGACGAGCCAGTCGGCGACGGGC
>DASVWB010000223.1:0-12881 GCA_036389815.1 Pyrinomonadaceae bacterium
GAGGAGTTCGGCGACGATGACGCCCGTCTGCCCGAATCCCTGGTCGTCGGACTGTAATCCAGCGAGCACGAGGTCGGGCGACTCGCCGCGCACGGCCTCGGCCAGCACCCTGGCGACGGCGAACGGGCCCGCCTGCCCGAACTCTTCGGTGACGACGTGGACGGCGCGGTCGGCGCCGCGCGCCAGCGCGTCCTTGATGACCGCCTTCGCGCGCTGCGGCCCGAGGGAGACGACGACGACCTCGCCCCCCTTCTTCTCCTTGAGCCGGAGCGCCTCCTCCAGGGCGTACCCGTCCGACTCGTTCACCTCGAAGGAGAGATCGCCCTCCTCCACCCACTTCCCGTCCCCGCGGACGCGCAGGACCGCGTCCTTGTTGGGAACCTGCTTCATTAAGACGGCGATTTTCATGTTGTTCAGTAGAGAGTAGACAGTAGACAGTAGTCAGTAGTCAGTAGAAAGACACCGCGGAACAAGTCGCTCTGTTTTCCTACTGACTACTGACTACTGTCTACTGTCTACTGCCTACGCCTCATACCTTTTGAAGAGCAGCGCGGCGTTGGTGCCGCCGAAGCCGAAGCTGTTGGAGAGCGCGTAGTCGAGGCGCGCCGGGCGCGGCTCGTTCGGCACGTAGTCGAGGTCGCACTCCGGGTCGGGGTTGACGTAGTTGATGGTCGGCGGCAGCCGCCCGTCGTGGATGGCGAGCACGGAGAAGACCGCCTCGATGCCGCCGGCCGCGCCGAGCAGGTGCCCCGTCATGGACTTCGTCGAGCTGACCGCGAGCCGGTAGGCGTGCTCGCCGAAGGTCTTCTTGATGGCGAGCGTCTCGAACTTGTCGTTGTAGGGCGTCGAGGTGCCGTGCGCGTTGACGTAGCCGACCTGCTCGGGCCGGACGCCCGCGTCCTTGAGCGCCATCGTCATCACGCGCACCGCGCCCGAGGCGGTCTCGTCCGGCATCGTGATGTGGAAGGCGTCGCCCGTCATGCCGTAGCCGACCAGCTCGGCGTAAATCCGCGCGCCGCGCGCCTTCGCGAATTCGAGTTCTTCGAGTATCAGAAGCCCCGCGCCCTCGCCGATGATGAAGCCGTCGCGGTCGCGCTCGAAGGGGCGCGAGGCGTGTACGGGGTCGTCGTTGCGGGTCGAGAGCGCGCGCATCGCGGCGAAGCCGGCGACCGACATCGGCGTGATGGCCGACTCCGCCCCGCCGCAGATCATCACGTCGGCGTCGCCGCGCTGGATGATCTTCAGGCTGTCGCCGATGGCGTGCGCGCCGGCCGAGCAGGCCGTGGCCGTCGCCGAGTTCGGCCCCTTCGCGCCGAAGCGGATGGAGACCTGGCCCGCGGCGAGGTTGACGATGGACGAGGGGATGAAGAAGGGCGAGACGCGGTGCGGGCCCTCGTCGAGGAGCTTGGAGTGCTCGCGCTCGATGGCCCAGAAGTCGCCGATGCCGCTGCTGATGTAGGTGCCGGTGCGGTAGGCCGCCTCCTCGCCGTAGCGCTCGGAGAGCTTCTGCCCGCGCTCGACCAGCCCCGCGTCGAAGACCGCCTCGTCGGCGGCCGCGACGGCGAAGTGGATGAAGGTGCCCATCTTGCGGGCCTCCTTCTTCTCGATGAACTTCAGCGGGTCGAAGCCCTTGACCTCGGCCCCGATCTTGACGGAGAACTTCTCGGTGTCGAACTTCTCGATGAAGCCGACGCCGCTCCTGCCCGACATCAGCGCCGACCAGGTCTCCGGGACGGTGTGCCCGCACGGCGTGACCAGGCCGAGGCCAGTAACCACAACCCGACGTTTCAAAGCTTCTGCTCCTTGAGAGAGGAGAAAGAACCGCACGGCGGCGACGCCGACGCCGCGCCCCCGCGCCCCGACGTGCGCGAGGGGCGGCGGCCGCGGCGCGCGCGCTCCCACGGGCGCGCGGCTACTTGCCCTTCGCCTGGTGCTGGTCTATGTAGTTGTAGGCGTCGCGGACGCTCTGAATCTTCTCGGCGTCCTCGTCCGGGATTTCGATGCCGAACTCCTCCTCGAAGCGCATCACGAGTTCGACCGTGTCGAGCGAGTCGGCGCCGAGGTCGTCGATGAAGCGCGCGTTGGGCGTCACCTCGTTCTCGTCCACGCCCAGCTCGTCGATGATGATCTGCTTAACCTTTGCCTCAATCTCCGAATCGGCCATTATTCCTGCTCCTCTTTCTCTGAAAGTTGAAAACCTGAAAACTTTTCCGCGCCTCAGCCGCCCGCGGCCTGCGCGCCCGCGAGCGCCGCCCGCGCCGCTTCGAGCCCCGCCGCGTCCTCGACGTTGAGGCCGCGCGACTGCGGCGAGGTCTGCCGGACGAGCCCCGTCAGCACCTTCCCCGGCCCCAGCTCGACGAAGGTTTCGACCCCGCCGCGCGCCAGCAGCTCGACCGACTCGCGCCAGCGCACGGGCGAAGAGACCTGCCGGACGAGCGACTCCCTCGCCTCCCCCGCCGTGCGGACGACCTTCGCGTCCACGTTCGTCACGAGCGGCACGCTCAAGTCCCTGAACTCGACGCCTTCGAGCACGGCGGCCAGACGCTCCTGCGCCGGAAGCATCAGCGCGCAGTGGAAGGGCGCGCTCACCTTCAAGGGTATGACCCGCTTCGCGCCGCGCTCCTTCAGAAGTGGCGTCGCGCGCTCGACCGCGGCGGCGCTGCCGGCGATGACTATCTGGCCGGGCGAGTTGACGTTCGCGGGCTCGCACACCCCGCCCGCCCGCGCCGCCTCGGCGCAAGCCTCTTCGACCGCCGAGAGTTCCGCGCCCAGCACCGCCGCCATCGCGCCCTCGCCCACGGGCACGGCCTCCTGCATGAAGCGCCCGCGCTGGCGCACCACCTTCAACGCGTCGGACAGGCCCAGCGCGCCGGCCGCGACGAGCGCCGAGTACTCGCCCAGGCTGTGCCCGGCCACGAAGTCGGGGCGCGGCAGCCCCTCGGCCTCGGCCGCGCGCAGCGCCGCGACCGAGGTCGCGAGGATGGCCGGCTGCGTGTTCTCGGTCAACTGCAAATCTTCCGCCGGCCCCTCGAAGCACATGCGCGAGAGCGCGAAGCCGAGCGCCTCGTCGGCCTCCTCGAACGTCTCGCGCGCCGCCGCGAAAGCTTCGGCCAGCCCGCGCCCCATGCCCGGCGCCTGCGAGCCCTGACCGGGGAAGATGAAAGCGATGGTCATAAATTTTTGATTTGCGATTCGAAGGGCCGGCGGGCCGCGTCAAATGAACAAATCTAAAATCACAAATCTAAAATCAAAAATGCCCCTACCACTTAATCAAAGCCCCGCCCCACGTCACGCCGCCGCCGAAGGAGGCGAGCAGCACGAGGTCGCCCTCCGAGACCCTGCCCTGCTCGATGCACTCGTCGAGCGCGATGGGGACGGAGGCCGAGGAGGTGTTGCCGTGGTAGGCGATGTTCGAGTAGACGATGCCCGGGTCGACGTCGAGCCTCGACGCGACGGCGTCCGTGATGCGCTGGTTCGCCTGGTGCGGGATGAAGAGCTTCACGTCCCCCGCCTTGTACCCGGCCTCGTTCAAGACCTCGACGCTCACGTCGGCCATGGAGCGGACGGCGATCTTGAACAGCTCGTTGCCCTTCATCTTGAAGTAGTGGAGCCCCTGCGCGAGCGTCTCGGCCGTCGGGCGGATGCGCGTGCCGCCGCCCGGCGAGTAGAGCTGCTCGGCGTAGCGCCCGTCCGAGTAGATTCTCGTCGCGAGGACGCCGCGGTCGCCCTGGGCGGGCCCGATCACGGCCGCGCCCGCGCCGTCGCCGAAGAGGATGCAGGTCGAGCGGTCGGTGAAGTCCACGTAGCGCGAGAGCACCTCGGCGCCGATGACGAGCGCGTAGCGGATCTGCCCCGTGCGGATCATCTTGTCCGCGAGCGTCAGGCCGTAGAGGAAGCCCGAGCAGGCGGCGGCGAGGTCGAAGGCGGCGGCGCGGTGCGCGCCCAGCTCGGCCTGTATCAGGCAGCCCGTCGAGGGGAGTATCTGGTCGGGCGAGACCGTGGCGCAGATGACGAGGCCGATCTCCATCGGGTCGATGCGCGCCCGCTCGATGGCCTTGCGCGCGGCGGCGACGGCGAACATCGAGGTGTACTCGCCCTCGGCCGCGCGGTGGCGCTCCTTGATGCCCGTCCGCGTGGTGATCCACTCGTCCGAGGTCTCGACCATCCTTTCGAGGTCGGCGTTGGTCAGGATGCCCTCAGGGTAGGCGCGCCCCGTGCCCAGTATTGCCGCTCTGACTTCTGCCATCAGCCTGCCTGCTTTCCCGAGATTGCTCAGAACATACCACAAAGAGGCCGCCGGGCTCACTCGGCCGCCGCGCGCCGCGCCCGGCCCTCGCGCGCGTTCGTCTCGGCCAGGCCGAGTTCGATGCGCTCCTGCGCGCCGTGCTCGGAGAACTCCCTCACGCTGCGGATGGCGTTGCGCACGGCCAGCGCGTTCGAGCTGCCGTGGCCGACGACGACGATCCGCCGCACGCCGAGGAGCGGCGCGCCGCCGTACTCCGCGTAGTCGAGCCGCTTCTTCAAATTCTGGAAGGCGGGGCGGGCGAGCACGGCCCCCGTCTTCGTGATGACCGAGGCCGAAAGCTCCCTCTTGATCAAGGTGACGACCGCGTCCTGCAACCCCTCGGAGAGCTTCAGGATGACGTTCCCCGTGAAGCCGTCGGTGACGATCACGTCCACCTGGCCGGAGAACACGTCGCGCCCCTCGACGTTGCCGACGAAGTTGAGGCTCCGCAGGCCGCGCAGCAGCGGGAACGCCTCCTTCGTCAGGTCGTTGCCCTTGGCCTCCTCCTCGCCGATGCTCATCAGGCCCACGGTCGGCCGCTCCGTCCCCAGCACCGAGCGCGAATAGGCGTCGCCCATGATAGCAAACTGTGCGAGGTGGTGCGCCTTGCACTCGGCGTTGGCGCCCACGTCCAGCAGGAGCGTCGGGCGGCCCGACTTGGTCGGCAGAAGCGCCGCGAGCGCCGGGCGGTCTACGCCGGGGAGCATCCCGAGCACCATCTTGGCCGTGGCCATCGCCGCGCCGGTGTTGCCGGCCGAGACGAAGCCGTCGGCGTGCCCGTCGGCGACGAGGCGCGCGCCGACCCGCATCGAGCTTTTGCGCTTGCGCCGGACGGCCGTCGCCACCGGCTCGTCCATCGAGATGAACTCGGGGGCCTCGACGAACGAGACGCCCTTGTCGCCGTCCCTGCGCCAGCCGCAGCGGCGGAGTTCCTTCTCGACCACCTCGCGCTGGCCGACGAGCGTGACCGCGACGCCGAAGTCTCGCGCGGCGGCCAGCGCGCCGTCGATCTCCGGGTGCGGCGCGCGGTCGCTGCCCATCGCGTCGACCACGACTCTGCCGGTCGGTCTCTCTTGCTTCATCAAACGGGGAGCGCGGCGCCTACGCCTCCTGCTCGACCTTCAACACCTGCCGGCCGTTGTAGTAGCCGCACTTCGCGCAGACGCGGTGCGGCGCGCGCGGCTCCTGGCAGTTCTCGCACGGGACGGTCTGCGGCGCGCGCAGCGCGTCGTGCGCGCGCCGCTGGCGCGTGCGCGACTTCGAGTGTCTTCTTTTCGGATTAGGCATGATTACTCCTCGGTGAATGGTGAATAGTAAATAGTGAATGGCGTCTAAGTCTTGTGCTGCTCGAACAGTAAACCGGCCGCCCCCGCGGGAATAAAACCATTACCATTTACTATTCACCATTCACTCCCTTCTTCAAGTCCGCGAGCGCCGCCCAGCGCGGGTCGGTCTCGGCCTGCTCGCACGAGCAGTCGCCCTCGTTCAGGTTCGCCCCGCACTTCTGGCAGAGCCCCTTGCAGCCCTCGCCGCACAGGTGGCGCGAGGGGAGCGCCAGCAGCAACTGCTCGCGCACCAGCTCGTCCAAATCGACCGCGCCGCCCTCGTAGGCCGAAAGTATCAGGTCCTCTTTCAGCAGCTCGACGTTCTCGGTCTTCGCCGCCTCGGCCTCCTGCGGGACGAAGGAGGTGTCGAACTCGACGGCGAGCGGCGTGCGCTCGGGGGCGAGGCAGCGGTCGCAGAGCAGCTCGACCTCGGCCCGTATCTCGCCGCGCAGGCGGACCTCGTCGCCCTTGCGACTCGCGCGCCCGCGCACCGAGGCGTCCGAGACGAGGCTCGCCGCCTCCTCGTCCAGCTCTATCTCCTCCGCGCGGTAGGTGTGCTCGAAGGGCTCGGCGGCGGCCGTCAGATTTTCAACCTCTATCCGCATGACTGGGGCCCCCTTGTCAGGTGCAGCGCCGCAGCCGCGCTTCGGCGCAAAAGTCGCAATTATAACGGTCGGGGTGAAAGTGTCAAAGCGCAGCGGCCTTCCCCAGCGCGTCTTCGAGCAGCGCGGCGGCCACGCGCGCGTCCCCGCCCGTGAGCAGCCGCCAGCCCTTGCGCCCCTTCGCGCTGAACGGGTCGGGCGCGTCGGCCGCGGCCGCCGGGTCTTCCTCGGCGGCGCGGTAGGCCGCGTCCTCCGGGTCGAGCGAGGCGGCGGCGGCGAAAGCCTTCGCGGCGTCTTTCGGCTCGCCCACGCGCGTGAGCGCGAGCCCCGTCAGGTAGTGGGCGGCGGCGTAGCGCGCGTCCAGCCCGACGGCCCTGCGGAGGTGGCGCAGCGCCGTCTTCAGGCGGCCGAGCCGGAAGTTCGCGAGCGCCGCGAGGTAGTGCGCCTCGGGGACGGGGCGCGCCTCGGCCGCGAGCTTGAACTCCGCGAGCGCGCCCTTCCAGTCCGACGCGGCGGCGGCCAGCAGGCCGAGCCCGCAGTGCGCCGCGAACGAGGGCGCCAGCTCGCGCGCCGCGCCCTTCAGAAACTCCCGCGCGTGCTCGAAGTCGCCCTCGTCGGCGCAGGCGAGCCCGAGCAGCAGGCGCAGGCGCGCGTTGCCGGGGTCTTCCGTCGCGGCGCGCAGCAGGTAGTCGTGCGCGGGCGCCGTCTTCCCCTTCCGGAAGAGGTGCTCGCCGAGGAAGGCGTTGAGCGGCGCGTTGCCGGGCGCGAGCGCGGCGGCGCGCTCAAGCTTGCGCAGGCCGGCCGCCTCCTTCCCCTTCTCCAGCTCCCCGAAGCCTTCGCCGACGAGCCGGCGGAAGTGGTCGGGCTCGTCGCCCTCGTAGGCCCCGAGCACGCCCTCGCGCAAGCCCTCGAAGCGCGGGCGCCCCTCGCCCTCCTCGACCACCTTGTGCCGCCGCTCGCGCCAGAGCGCGGCCAGGCGCTGGCGGCTGATGACGCCCGACTCGCCGAGCACGGTGATGAGCGTGTCCAGAAGCTCGTGGTCGAAGTAGGCCGAGCGCGACTGCTTGAGCATCAGCTCGGCCATCTTCTCCAGCTTGTCGATGACGCGCGAGATGTGCGTCTCGATGGCGGTGACGCGCTCCAGCAGGTGCTCCTCCATCCCGCCGCCGGTGCCGCGCCCCTCGAAGCGCGCGGCCGAGGGCTCGACCAGCAGCATCAGTCGCGTCCCGCACTGCCCGCACAAATCCTCGCCCAGCTCGTTCGGCGACTTGCACCGCTGGCAGAAGATTTTCCCGCGCACGTTCGACATAAAGACAGTTCTAATACTCGTAGAAGCCGCGCCCGCTCTTGCGCCCGAGCCAGCCCGCGTCCACGTACTTCCTGAGCAGCGGGCACGGGCGGTACTTCGGGTCGCCCAGCTCCGCGTGCAGGACGTTGAGGATGGCGAGGCACACGTCGAGGCCGATGAAGTCGGCGAGCGTCAGCGGCCCCATCGGGTGGTTCATCCCGAGCTTCATGATGCCGTCGATGGACTCGCGCGCGGCCACGCCCTCGTAGAGCGCGAAGATTGCCTCGTTGATCATCGGCATCAGCACGCGGTTCGAGACGAAGCCCGGCGAGTCGTTGCACTCCAGCGCCGTCTTCCCCATCCTCTCGGTCAGCCCGCGCGTGCGCGCCCACGTCTCGTCCGAGGTGGCGATGCCGCGGATGACCTCGACCAGCTTCATCACCGGCACGGGGTTCATGAAGTGCATCCCGATGACCCTGTCCGGCCGCCGCGTGGCCGCGCCGAGCTTGGTGATGGAGATGGAGGAGGTGTTCGACGCGAGGACGGCCTCCGCGCCGCAGACCTCGTCGAGCGCGCGGAAGACCTCGCGCTTCGCTTCGAGGCTCTCGGTGATGGCCTCGACGACGAAGGCGGCGCCCGACAACTCCGCAAGCTCGGTCGTCGTCCGGATGCGGCCGATGACGGCGCGCTTCTCCTCCTCCGAGAGGCGCCCCTTGTCCACGTCGCGCTGGAGGCTGCGGTCAATCGCGCCCATCCCGCGCTGCAAGAACTCGTCCTTCACGTCGCGCAGCACGACCGCGTAGCCGGCGCGCGCCGCCACCTGCGCGATGCCGTTGCCCATAGTCCCCGCGCCCACGACCCCGATAATCTCAGACACTTTTTCTGACTCCACGAAAGTTTTACTGGCCGCGCCAGTCGGGCGGCTGCGGCGGCGGCGTGTACTCGCGCGGGCGCCCCGCCTGCGAAGCCTGCCGCGTCTGCCAGTCGTAAGTCCCCGCGTCGCGCAGCGACCCGCGCCGCCAGTCCTGCTCCGCCCCGCCCGCGGCGTGGAAGTGCTCGCCCTGCCCGAAGAGGAACCAGAGCGTGTAGACGCACAGCGCCGTCCCGAACGGGAAGCTGATGGCCTCGCAGCAGGCCGCGACGATGCCGGCCGTGCGCGCCCAGCGCTTGCGCTTGAGCATGGCGTAGCCGGCGAGGATGGGCGGTATGCCGAAGAGCAGCGCGAGCACGACGAAGAGGCCGCCGAGCAGCCCGAAGATGGCCGTCACCTCGGGCGGCGCGTTCGGGTCGCTGCGGACGAAGCCGGCGAAGACGAGGAAGAAGGGCACCATGATGAGCATCGTCAGGGCGTTGAAGCCGCCCCAGATGAGGTGCATGATGCCGATGACCTTGTTGTGATCCTGGGGCGTCATTGGGACTCCGTATCCTTCCCGCGCGCGCGGCTTCAGCGCTCGACCGCCAGCGCCACGGCGTTGCCGCCGCCGAGGCAGAGCGCGGCCAGGCCCCGGCGCGCGTCCCTGCGCTTCATCTCGTAGAGCATCGTCGTCAGCAGGCGCGAGCCCGACTGCCCGATGGCGTGGCCGAGCGCGACCGCGCCGCCGTTGACGTTCACGCGCTCGGGGTCGAGCCCAAGCTCGCGGATGATGGCGATGGCCTGCACCGAGAAGGCTTCGTTCAGCTCGATCAAATCGACTTCGTTCAGAGACCAGCCGGCCTTGCGCAAGACCTTCCGGACGGCCTCGACCGGCGCCATCATCACCAGCTCGGGCTGTATGCCGGAGGTGGCCTGCGCCGCGATGCGCGCCAGCGGCTCGACGCCCAAACGGCGCGCGCGCTCCTCCGAGGTGACGACGAGCGCGGACGCTCCGTCGTTGACGCCGGGCGCGTTGCCGGCCGTCACGGTGCCGCCCTCCTTGAAGGCGGGGCGGAGTTTGGCGAGCGCCTCGACCGAGGTGTCCTCGCGCACGGGCTCGTCCGTGTCGAAGACGACGGCCGGGCCCTTCTTCTGCGGAATCTCGACGGGCAGTATCTCGTCCTTGAACTTCCCGGCCCTGATGGCGGCCGCCGCCTTGCGATGCGAGTTGAAGGCGTACTCGTCCTGCTCCTCGCGCGTCACGTTGTAGCGCTCGGCGACGACCTCGCCGGTGTTGCCCATGTGGTAGTTCTCGAAGGCGCACCAGAGCCCGTCGTGAACCATCGAGTCCACGAGCTTGCCGTCGCCCATCCGCAGCCCCTCGCGCGCCTGCTTCAGGAGGTACGGCGCGTTCGACATCGACTCCATGCCGCCCGCGACGACCACCTCCGAGTCGCCGAGCTGTATGCCCTGCGCGGCCATCATCACGGACTTCAGCCCCGAGCCGCAGACCTTGTTGATGGTGACGGCCGAGACGCCGAACGGGATGCCGCCGTGCAGCGCCGCCTGCCGCGCCGGGTTCTGCCCCATGCCGGCCTGCACGACGCAGCCCATGATGACCTCGTCCACGTCCTCCACTGCTACGCCCGCGCGGCGGACGGCCTCGCGGACGGCCATCGCGCCGAGCTGCGGCGCGGTGAAACCTTTGAGCGCGCCGAGGAACTTGCCCGTCGCCGTGCGGGCGGCGCTGATGATGACGGCCTCGCGTCTTTCGGCCATTGCTTACTCCCCTTCCCGCGCGCGCGGGGCGCGCCCTGTGCCAAGTTAAGTAAAGTGAATGATTTCGCCCGAAGAGCGATTATACGTTGGCTCAAAGGGGTGTCAAGAAAGCCCGCCGCGCCGCCGCGTTGAAATGGCTCTCGCCGCGGTGCTAGACTCGATTCGGCCTTTAATTCTCGCGCGCCGGAGTCCCGGAGAAACCTCCCCCTTCAACCTATGCAAGCTCTCATTCTCGCAGGCGGCAAGGGGACGAGGCTGAGGCCGCTGACGGTCTACACGCCGAAGCCGGTCGTGCCCGTCTGCAACCGCCCCTTCCTGCTCTACCAGTTGGACACGCTGCGCCGCGCCGGCGTCACCGACGTGACGCTCTCGCTCTCCTACCAGCCGCACAAGATCGAGCAGCAGTTGGGCGAGGGCACGGAGTTCGGCGTCCAGATCAACTACACGTTCGAGCCGCAGCCGTTGGGGACGGCCGGCGCCTACAAGTTCGCCGAAGACCTCATCCGCGAGCCGACCGTCGTCTTCAACGGCGACATCATCACCGACCTCGACCTCAAGGCCGTCATCCGCCAGCACAACGAGCGCAAGGCCGTGGCGACGATAGTCCTCGCGCCGGTCGAGAACCCGACGGCCTACGGCGTCGTCGAGGCCGGCCCGGACGGCCGCGTCGTACGCTTCTCGGAGAAGCCCGGCGCGGACGAGGTCAGCGTCAACACCATCAACGCCGGCACCTACATCCTCGACCCGCGCGTCCTCGACCTCATCCCCGCGGGCGAGAGCTACTCGTTCGAGTACGACCTCTTCCCCGCCCTGCTCGCGCGCGGCGAGCCCTTCTACGCGCACGTCCCCGAGGGCGTCTACTGGATAGACATCGGCGCGCCCGCGCGCTACCTGCAAGCGCACCACGACATACTCGCGGGGCGCGTGCGCGGCGTGAAACTCAAGGCACGCCGCGGCGACGCCGACATCGCCACGCACGCCGAGATAGACGAACTCTCGCTCGTCGCCGACGGCTGCACGGTCAAGCCGGGCGCGCAGATTCTCAACTCCGTGCTCGGCGAGGGCGTGCACGTCGAGGAGAAGGCGCGCGTCGAGAACTCGGTCGTCTGGCCGCACACGCGCGTCGGCGCGGGCGCCACGGTCTCGGGCGCGGTCGTCGGCCGCGGCTGCCACATCGGCCGCGCGGCGCAGGTCGGCGCGGGCTCGGTGCTCGGCGACAAGACGAACCTCACCGACTACACGCAGACCGGGGGCGCCCTGTGACGCGCCGCCAGGAGCGCCCCGCGCCCATCCGCTTCGGCACGGACGGCTGGCGCGCGCGCATCGCCGACGAGTTCACCTTCGAGAACGTCGAGCGCGTCGCGCAAGCCTACGCCGACTTCCTCAACGGCCCGCACACTCAAGACCACGCCGGGGGGGGCGCGCGCCCTTCGGTCGTCGTCGGCTACGACCGGCGCTTCCTCTCCGAAGCGTTCGCCGCGCGCGCCTCGGAAGTCCTCGCGGGCAACGACATCGCCGTCTCGCTCTTCGGGTCGGACGTGCCGACGCCGCTCGTCTCCTGGGCGGTGCGCGAGCGCGGCGCGGCCGGCGGCGTCGTCGTCACGGCCTCCCACAACCCGGCCGACTTCAACGGCTTCAAGATCAAGGCGCCCTTCGGCGGGAGCGCGACGCCCGAGACGACCCGCAAGGTCGAGTCGCTGGTGGACGCGCGCGCGCCGCGGCTCGCGGGGGTCGGCGGCGGGCCGGCCGACCCGCTCTCCGCGCAGGCCGAGAGCTACCGCGCGCAGGTCGCGTCTTACGTTGACCTTGAGAGGCTGCGCTCGCTGCGGACGCGCGTCGTCGTAGACCCGATGCACGGCACGGGCGGGCGCTGGGTGGAGGGCTTTCTCAAAGGCGGCCGCCTCGCGGTCGAGACCATCCGCGCCGGGCGCGACCCGCTCTTCGGCGGCGTCGCCCCCGAGCCGATAGACCGCAACCTCGCGCCGCTCAAGGGGCGCGTGACGGAGCGCCGCGCGCTCCTCGGGCTCGCCACCGACGGCGACGCTGACCGCGTCGGCGCGGTCAACGAGCGCGGCGAGACGATGACGATGCACGAGGTCGTCCCCCTCGTCCTCCTGCACCTCGCGCGCGCGCGCGGCGAGCGCGGCGGGGTGGTGCGCACCTTCTCGCAGTCCGTCCTGCTCAAGCGCATCTCGGCCGCGCACGGCCTGCCGCTCCGCGAGACGCCCATCGGCTTCAAGTACGTCGCCGACCTCATGCTGCGCGAAGACATTCTCATCGGCGCGGAGGAGTCGGGCGGCATCGGCGTGCGCGGCCACATCCCTGAGCGCGACGGGATACTCAACTCGCTGCTCCTGCTCGAAGCGGTCGCCGCCTCGGGCAAGAGCCCGACCGAGATGGTCGTGGAGATGCACCGCGAGTTCGGAGAGTTCTACTTCGGTCGGCGCGACCTGCACACGGAGGTCGCGCGCGGGCTCGCGCTCGTCGGCTCGCTCGCCGAGCGCCCGCCCGCCGCGGTCGGCGCGCACGCCGTCGCCGGCGTCGAGACGCTCGACGGCACGAAGCTCGTCTTCGCCGACGAGTCCTGGCTCCTCTTCCGCCAGTCCGGCACGGAGCCCGTCCTGCGCGTCTACTCGGAGGCCACCTCCGTCGAGAAGATGCACGCGCTGCTCGACGAAGGCTGCCGCACGGCCGACTCGTTCCGCTGACGGGCGGCACTGACCTGACATATGCCCGAACTTCCCGAAGT
>DASVWB010000224.1:0-5374 GCA_036389815.1 Pyrinomonadaceae bacterium
TTTTAATTTTCAAATTTCAAATTTCAAATCTTATCCCGCCCCGCACGCCCGTCCCTCCGATTCGGTTACACGTTACGAAGGCGCGCCGGTTCCCTTGAGCGACTCGTCGCGCTTGGCCTTGAACTCGGTGCCGGGCTTCCACTCGGGGTAGCGGTCGCCCTGAAGGATGCGGTAGCCGACGGCGAAGAAGAGCTGCGCGTCCTCGACGGCGCCGGACAAATCCCAGTCGGGCTTCACCTCGTCGGTCGGCTTGTGGTAGTCGCGCTCCGTGTACTCGTCGCGCTTCTGCTTGCCGTACTCGGGCGGCTTACCGACGTAGGTCACGCCCGCGTCCGGGTCGAGGGCGGGGACGCCCTGCTTGGCGAACTCGAAGTGGTCGGAGCGGTAGAAGAAGCCCTTCTCGGGCTCGGGGTCGGGCGTAATCGTGCGCCCCTGCATCGCCGCGACCTCCTTGGTGAGGTCGTCGAGCGTCGAGTTGCCGAGGCCGATCAAGGTGATGTCCGAGGTGCGCCCCCACTGGTTCACGCCGTCGATGTTGACGTTGGCCAGCGTCTTGTTGACGGGGTAGAGCGGGTGCTCTGCGTAGTACTTCGCGCCGAGCAGCCCCTTCTCCTCGCCCGTCACCATCAGGAAGAGGACCGAGCGCTTGGGCGGCGTGGGGAGCTTGGTGAACGCCTCGGCTATTTCGAGCACCGTGGCGACGCCCGAGGCGTTGTCAATCGCGCCGTTGAAGATGCCGTCGCCCTGCGCCTTGTCGTCCTTGCCGAGGTGATCCCAGTGCGCCGAGTAGACGACGTACTCGTTCTTGAGCGCCGGGTCTGAGCCTTCGAGCAGGCCGACGACGTTCTGCGAGTCGATGGTGCGCAGCGCGTTCCTGAGGTGGAAGGTGGCCTTGGCGTTTAAGGCGACGGGCCTGAAGTCCTTCGTCGTCGCGGCCTTGTGCAGCGCGTCGAAGTCCTGCCCCGAGGCGGCGAACAGCTCCTTCGCCTTCTCCAGGGTTATCCACGACTCGACGCCGACGCGCCCCGCGTTCTTGTCGGGCGAGACGATGTCGAAGTTCTCGCGCCCCCAACTGCCCGAGACCACCTCGAAGGGGTAGCCGGCGGGGCCCGTCTCGTGGACGATGACGCAGGCGGCCGCGCCGCGGCGCGAAGCCTCCTCGTACTTGTACGTCCAGCGGCCGTAGTAGGTCATGGCCTTGCCCTTGAACGTGTTCGGGTCTAACTCGTTCGGGTTTGAAGGCGAGGGCACGGCCGGGTCGTTGATGAGCATGACGATGGTCTTGCCCTTCACGTCCACGCCCTTGTAGTCGTCCCAGCCGTACTCGGGCGCCGTCACCCCGTAGCCGACGAAGACCACGTCGGAGTTCTCGACGTTCACGGCGGGCTCGTAGCGGCGCGAGACGGCGACGTAGTCCTTCAGGTTCTCCAGGCGCATCTCCCTGTCGCCGGCCTTGAACGACGCCTCGGGCGTGGTGGTGAAGCCGGCGAGCGGCACCTTCTGGACGTAGGTGCCGTCGGGGTTGCCGGGCTTGAGGCCGATGCGCTTGAACTGCTCCGTGATGTAGTTGACGGACAGGTTCTCGCCCTCGGTGCCGGGGCCGCGCCCCTCGTAGCGGTCGGACGAAAGCTCCTTGATGTGGCGCAGCAGGTCGTCCGAGTTGATGGTGTCGAGCGCGGGCCGCAGCTCGGCCGGGAGCCCGGCGGCCTGCGCCGGCGAAGGCTGTGGCGCGGCCGCGTTCTGGTTGGTCGGCGCGGTCGTCGTGCACGCGCCGGCCGCGCAGGCGGCGGCGGCGAGCGCGAGAACGGCAAAGAGTCGTCTGTTCATCGTCCGTGTGGCCTCGCTTTGGAAGAGAAGTGGGAGCTTCCGAGAGTTTGGCCGCAGGCCGCGGCGAAGTCAAACGCGGCGTGCCCCCGCGGCGGGAAGTCCGTTACAACGGCGCGCGCCTGGGTTACAATCGCAGGCCGCGGCGCCCCTCCCCGAGCGCGCGCCGCCGTTTCAAATTCCCGTTCCCTTGCGCCCGCCCCGCGCGGCGGAGAATCCGATGAGAGCCCCTAAAACATTCCCCCGCCTCACGGCGCTGCTGTGCGCCGCCCTCCTGCTCTCGGCCGCCGCGACGCCCGCGCCCGCGCAGCGCCGCCGGCGGACGCCCGCGCCGCGGCGCCCCGCGCCGCAAGCGCCCCCGCGCGCCGCGAGCCCCGCGCCGCAAGCGCCGGGGCAGTCCGCGTCGCGCCCCCAAGGCACCGCGCGCCGGGCCGAGCCTGACGTCTCCTTCGAAGAGTTGATCGCGGCCGACGCCTACACGGTCTACGCGGAGGCGCGGCGCGTCGGCACGCTGGCGCAGGCCGAGGAGGTGAAGTCGGCGGTCGCGTCGCTGCGCCTGCTCGCGGGCGACGAGATGAAGCCGCTGGCGGACTTCCACGCCTTCGTCCTCCAGAACGCCGAGGCGCTCGGCGAGTCGCGCATGGTGATGTGCTTCATGCCCGCGCGCGCGGGCCTGCCGCAGGCTTTGGGGGCGCTGGAGTTGGCCTCGCCCGAGGCGGCCGCGGCCTTCGAGCCGAAGTTCCGCCGCCTGCTCGGCGAGCAGGTGGGCCGCGTCAAGCAGGCCGTCGGCGTCGTGCCGGAGGGCGAGCCGCACTCGCCCATAAGGGGCGGCGGCCCGGGCGGCGGGGCGAAGCCCGCGGCCGACTTCGCCATGCGCCGCGTCGGGCGCTGGCTCGTCTACGCCGACTCGCCCTTCAAGCTCAAGGGGCTGCGCGGCGAGGAGCAAGAGCCACGCCTCGCCGACAGCACGCGCTTCCAGACGGTCCGCGGCCGGTTCCCGAGCGACGCGCTCTTCGTCTACGTGGACACGGACGTGGCGCAGCGCGGCTGGGCGCTCCAGATGCAGCAGGTGCAGCAGGCGCAGCAGGCGGCGGCCGAGGCGCAGGGCGGCGACCCGGGTAAGACGGCCGCGGCCGTGACGGGCGGGCTGCCGTCGGCGGAGACGGCCGCCGTCGCGCCCGCGCAGACGCCGACGCCGGCCGCAAGCCCCGCGCCCGCGCAGACGCCCGCCGAGGACGAGCCGACGCCCGAGCAGTCCGGCGACGTGGATGAGATAGACCTCGCCGAGGGTAAGGCGCGCCTCGCACAGGTTGAAGAGAACTTGAAGGAGGCGCCGCCGCCGCCCGAGCCGACCGCCGAGGAGGTGGCCGTGCGGGGCCTCGGGCGCGTGATGGGCAACCTCTGGGGCGGGGCGCCGCGCATCCCCGGCGCGGTCGCGCTCGGCGTCGGGCTCGACCGCGGCGCGCTCGCGCTCAGGCTCGGCGTCGAGAACACGCCCGACGGGACGGTCTCGCTCATCCCCTTCCTCCCGAACCTCGTCTCGGGGCCGCCCGTCACGGCCGACTCGGCCTCGGTCGCGCCCTCGGACGCGGAGCTTTTCCTCGCCGGCTCGCTCGACTGGGCGCACGTCTACAACTCGACGCTCGGCGCGGCCTCGGTCAACACGGCGTCGCTGCTCGCCGGGCCGGACGAGGAGGGGGAGTCGAAGCCCGAGCCGCAGCCGAGCGCAGACGAGACCATCGCCGCCGTCGAGAAGCTCTTCGGCTTCAAGTTCAGGGAGGACCTGCTGCCGTCGCTCGGCAACGAGGTCGGCTTCAGCATGCCGCTCGACGCCTCGGACTTCGGCCTCGCCCCGCGCGGCCCGGGCGCGGGGAAGCCGGACGAGGAGAAGAAGGAGAGCGAGGCGGAGCCGGGGCCGCTCTTCTACGTCTCGCTCAACGACCAGGCGAAGATGCGCGAGATACTGCCGCGCGTGCTCGTCGCCTTCGGCCTCGCGCCGCTGGGCGCGCCGCAGCCGCCGCCCGAGAAGCGCGAGGGCGTCGAGATACGCACCGTCGGCGCGTCGGACGCCTTCGCCTACGCCTTCGTCGGCAGCTACCTCGTCGCCGGCGAGCTGAAGGCCGTGCGCCACTGCGTGGACTCCTTCTCCACGCGGCAGACGCTCGCCGCCGCGAACGCCTACCGCGACTCTGTCGCGTGGCAGGCCAAGCAGAAGCTCTTCCACGTCTACGTCTCGGACGCCATCGCGCGGCGGGTCGTCGCCGACACGACGCGGCGCTCGGGCGCGAGCACAGACGCGGTCGTGCGCGCGCTCCTCACGCAGCTTGAGGCGGCCGAGTACGCGCCCGCCTCCTACGAGGTGACGAACGAGGGCGACCTCGTCATGCACGAGGCGAGGCTGCCGCTCTCGCTCGTCCGCTCATACGCGCTGGCGGAGGCGGTCGCTATCAAGGACGCGCCCGTCCTCATAAACGAGTCGCTGGCCGCCAACGCGCTCCGCCGCATCGAGGGCGCGGAGATGATGTACAAGGACGAGAAGAAGAAGGGGCGCTACGGCACCATTGAAGAGCTGGTCGCCGAGGAGCTGCTGGAGAAGGGCTTCCCCGACCACATCGAGTACGCGATAGAGCTGAAGGTCACGTCCGACAAGTTCGAGGCCACGGCCACGCCGAAGTCCTACGGCAAGACCGGCCGCCGCTCCTTCTTCCTCGACGAGACGGGACAGCTCCGCGCCGCCGACCGCAAGGGACAGCCCGCGACGCAGGAAGACCCGAAAGAACAGTAGGGGAAGAAGTAGACAGTAGACAGTAGACAGTAGGGCTCCGCCTCGCTGACACTGATTCTGACAAGCGAACGGCTCGACTGGCGAAGGGTTTTCTACTGTCTACTGTCTACTGTCTACTGTCTACTCTTCTATGAACGAACTCAGCCTTCAGGAACTCTACGCGCCGCGGAGCGCGTGCTTCGGGTGCGGGCCGGCGAACGAGTCTGGGCTGCGCGTGCGGAGCTTCCCCACGGGCGTGGACGGCGAGGAGGTCGTCTGCGAGTGGCTGCCGGAGGAGCGTTACGAGGCTTACCCGGGGATGCTCAACGGCGGCGTCGTCGGCACGCTGCTCGACTGCCACTCGAACTGGGCGGCCGCCTACCACCTCATGCGCCGCGCCGGCCTCGAACACCCGCCCTGCACCGTCACCGCGGACTTCCACGTCCGCCTCCTGCGCCCGACGCCGACCGACGGGCCGCTTCGTTTGAGCGCCCGCGTCGCCGAATCCACCGACGACCGCGCCGTCGTCGAGGCCACGCTCTCCGCCTGGGGGAAGACCTGCGCCACCTGCCGCGGCACCTTCGTCGCCGTGCGCCCCGGCCACCCCGCCTACCACCGCTGGTGAGCGGGCGGGGGTGAGGGGCGCGACAGTCAGGCGAAGGCCGTCGTCAAACCCCGGGCCCCTCAGATTCCCGGCGGCAAGGTGAATCATTTCTTCAGTTAACGGCTCCATAACTTATACCGGCGGGTAAGTACGAAGATTTTCGTTGACAGTACGAACTTCTT
>DASVWB010000225.1:0-23655 GCA_036389815.1 Pyrinomonadaceae bacterium
CCGGGCAAGATAACACGGCGGGCGGCCCCGGCGCGATTGCGGCCGACGCCCTAAGCCCGTCAGCCGTCCGCGCGCCCCGCGCCGCCGCCTTCTCCGCCCGCGCCCTCGCGCGCCGTCAGAAGCCCCGCCAGCAGCGCGAACGGGCCGAGCGCCAGCAGCCACATCATCGCGCCTAGGCCGTACGCCTGTGCGAACGCGCCGAGCGCGAGCGGCAGGAAGTCGCCGAGGAGGCCGAAGGCGTTGCCCAGCGTCAGCGCCGTCCCGCTCCTCCCGCGCAGCTCGCCGTAGAGCCTCGCCTTGAGGACGGCGTACCAGCCCGCGTTAGCGAAGCCGAGGAGCCCGAGCAGCAACAGCTTCGCCCCGAACCCTTCGGCCAGCAGCAGGGCGGGGAAGAGCAGCGCCACGGCCGAAGTGCTCGCGCGCAGGTAGCTCAGCCCCCGCACACGTTCGAGCACGGGCAGCACCATCACGTCGCCCGCCAGCCCCACCCACGTCCACACCGCGACGGCCAGCGCAGCGCCGCCCTCGGTCGCCCCGACCACGTCCACGAAGTAGAGCGCGAGGAAGCCGCGCAGGATGTCGTAGGTGAAGTCGCCGAGGCGCAGGAGCACGAGCCAGCGCAGCACCTCGCGCCTGCGGAGCGCCCGCAGCGCCTCGCGCAGCCCTTCCGTGAAGGCCGCGCGCGCCGGCCCCGACCCGCGCGCCGCCGGCGCCTCGAACGGCTGACGCCACGCGAGTGCGACGGCCAGCAGCATGAGCGCGCCGGAGGCGAGGAAGCCCCAGCGCCAGCCGAGCCCCGCCCACACGCACGCGCCGACCGCCGCCGGCCCCAGAGAGTTCCCGACCGAGCCGGCCAGCGCCCAGCGCGCCATGTTCTGCTCGCGCCGCGCGGGCGCCGCGTCCATCAGCGTCGCCTGCGACAGCCCGACGAACGCGCCCGCGGCCGGGTTCGAGACGACGGAGGCCGCGAGCAGCAGGCCGAAGCCCGGGCTCAGGCCGACGACGAGCGTCCCCGCCGCGTAGGCCAGCCCGCCCGCGAGCACGAGCGCGCGCCTGCGCCACACGTCGCCGAGCACGCCGAGCGCCGGCTCGACGAGGTTGCCGACGACGGGCGGCACGCTCAGGACGACGCCGACCTGCGTGTAAGACAGGCGCAGGTCGTCGCGTATGAGCGGCCACGCGGCCTCGCGGACGCCGAAGACCAGCTCGTCGAGGAACTCTACGGCGAGCAGCGTGAGGAGGAACAGCGGGAGAGCTTGACGCGCGGCGCCGCGGCCGTGGGGCGCGCGCGCGGCCTTCCTTGCAGACGACATTGACGGTGATTCTCCTTTCCGCGGAAGCAGGGACGGTTTCGACTCTCGGCGTCTGAAAGCGTCTCTGCCGCGGGGGAGGAATCACCGAGCGCGCGAGCGCGTAGCGCAGCCGGCGCGGCGCGGGCACACGTCTGCGCGCGCCGCGCGCACGGGCCGCGGTCGGGCTCGCCTCTGTGGCTGGGACTTACCAGGGAGGGAAGCGTGTGCTGAAGCGTGTGCTCCGGCCTTTAAGCATGGCCCGTATTGCACACCCGGCCCGGAAGGAAGTCAAGAGAATTGTTCACCGCGTAGACACGGAAACACGGCTTTAAGAATTTCAAAGTTGAGATTTGAAATTCCAAATTGCTTTCGGCCGTGCCCCCGCGTCTCTGCGTTTAAGACGGTCGGACATTCACCGGGGCAAGCGTGACTATCAGGCCCCCGCGCGGGAGGCGCGTCCGCGGCCGCGGACGCGGTCGGTCTCGGACTCGAAGATGTAGGAGAGCGACTTGTAGATGAGCTTCGCGCAGAGGAAGGCCGACGCGCTGAAGCCGGGGACGTATGCGTACTCGGTCAAATCCATCCCGACGACGCGGCGCGAGCGCGCGAGCGTGCGGATGAGGCCGAGCGTCTCGTACCAGCCGAGGCCCCCCGGCTCGGGCGTGCCCGTCTGCGCGACGAGCGAGGGGTCGAGGCCGTCGACGTCTATGGTCAGGTAGACGTTCTCGGTCAGCCCCGCGACCGCCTCCTCCCACCAGTCGGTGCGCCCGGCGATGTCCTTCGCCCAGAAGATGCGCGTCGGGAATTGGTCGAGCGAGCGCGCCTCCTCGGCCGAGATCGACCGGATGCCGACCTGCACGGCCGGGAGCCTCAAGTCCCTCACGACGCGCGCCATGATGGAGGCGTGCGAGTGCGGCGTGCCGTCGTAGGTGTCGCGCAGGTCGGCGTGCGCGTCTATCTGGAGGACGGAGAGGTTCTCGTACGCCTCGGCGTGCGCACGGATGACGGGCGCGCTCACGGAGTGCTCGCCGCCGATCATGCAGACGAACTTGCCCGCGCCGACGAGTTCGCGCGCCCGCGCGAGCAGAGACTCCATCATCTCCGCGGGCGTCGCGGCCGGCGGCGTCACCCCGGCCGTGTGGATGCCGAGCCGGTAGACCTCCGCGTCGGTCTCCTCGTCGTACAACTCCATGTTGCGCGAGGCGTCCACGATGGCCGACGCCCCCTCGCCCGTCCCCCCGCCGTAAGAGACCGTGCCCTCGTAAGAGACCGGCCACACGACCACGCGCGCGTTCTCGAAACCGGACAGTTCTTCGTCCTCGATGCCGCCGAAGTTCATCGGCAGTTGTGCTGATTCAGACATGCGGACAGTTTACGGCCGGGCGGGGGGGGCGACAAGTTGGCGGCCTGCGCCCGCGGGGGCCAAAATGTTGACAGTGCCGGGGGGCGGACATAAAGTGTAGCCCGCCGGGCCGGCAGGCGGCGGTGCCGAGGGCCCGCGCCGGCCCCTCACGAACCCGAAGGAACGTTGCATCATGGGCACAATCAAGAAGTGGTCGCCGCCCGCCCCTCACACGCACCGGCCTGACCGGGCGGGGGCGCCGCCATCGCAAAAGCCTTCCACCATTCAGCCGAAGGAGCGCGGCGGGCGGGACGCCGCGCCGCCGCCGCCGCTACGCCCCGCAGCCTTCGCGCCGCCGCGCGTGCCGGCGCACGTCCCGCGCGCCGCCGGGGTCAAACCGGGGGCCGCTCAAACGCCGCCGCGCCCCACGCATGCGGCCGACCCCCGCGCGCGGCGCCCGGCCCCGCCGCCTTCGGCAGTGCCGCCGCCCGCCGTGCAGAGGTCGAAGTGCCCCGGGTGCGTGCCGCCCCGCTGCCGGGCGGCCGGCGCGCACTCGCACGAGCAGGCGAATCCCCCCGGGACTGCGGGGGCAGGGGGGCGGCCGCCGTCCATGCCGCCCGGCGGGCAGGCCGCGAGGCGTCCGCAAGCCCCGGCCGTGTATAGCCCCCTGCGCGCGGCCGCGCCGCCGCCGCAGAAGGTAAGTGCGCCCGCCCGGCCGCGGCAAGCGCCCGGCGCCCTACAGCGGAAGACCCCCGCGCCCGTCATCCAGCCGATCTACCTTAAGCGCGGCCGAGAGCTTACGCACTTTCAGGGTGGCGATCCGCCGAAGGCGGGCCTCTGGCTTCACTTCGGCCAGTGGTACAACAACGAGAAAGTATACGAAGAGATCACCGGCGTCGAGATGCCCAAGCTGGACAAGAGTAAGGATTTCCACTACGGCATCAACCCGCCGGACGGGGAGACGCTCGGCCACAGGGCCAAGTCGATGGACCGCTACGGCGGCAGCGTGGGCGAGTACACCTTCTCGCCCAACTCCTACCAGAACGCGCAGAAGCCCAACCCGAATATTGACGAGTATCAGAAGCAGTTTAACCTGACGCGGGAGGTGAAGGGTAAGCACCGGCACAAGTACAGGGGGGGCGGGATTAAAAACTTCCCGACCCCGAACAAGACTGTCTCGAAGTACATCGACTACGACCAGGACGCGACGGAGAGGACGGCGGATCAGTTCGGCGAGGTCATAGGCACCAGGTTCTCGAAGGGGGTCATCGCCTACGCGGCCCGCGTCGGCGGGAGCGTCAGGTTCCATCTGGACGGGATGGGGACGAAGGAAGATTTGCTGAAGCTCATCAACAAGACGCACACGGAACATAGCAACGCCGTGACCAGCCGCGAACTGAGGTTCGTTTACAAATACTGGAACGGCGGGCTGCACGTGCCCGGGCTGACCGACCCCGTGAGGTTGCAGGACGTGGTGGTCTTCTACAAGAAGAACCGGTCAGTCCACCCGCCCTGGTCGTCCGCCTACGCCGATTAGGGCCGGGGCCCCTTCGCGCCGGGCCGCCGTCACGGCACCTCGACCGTCAACTCCTTGCCCATGAAGGTGAAGTTGGGGCGCTTGCGCCCCTTCATGTATTTGGCGGCGGTCTGCGAGAGGGAGGTGACGAGGATGGGGAGCGCGATGGTCGGGTCGCAGGAGACGTAGGCCGTGGCGGCGCCGCGCGCGAGCTTGCCGAAGACGAGCGACTCGTCGTCCGTGTTGGGGCTGGTGCGGCCGCCGTGCGCGGCCAGTTCGGTCGAGATTTGGATCGCGTACTTGTGGCCGCGCGCGGGCGTCTTGATGATCTCGGAGGCCGACTCCATCTGCTGGACGTAGCTGCGCGAAGTCCCGCCGCCGAGGTTGATGATGCCGGTCACGCGCGAGCGCGAGCCGATCTGCATCAGGTCGAGCGTGTCCTGCGCGAGGTCGAAGCAGAAGGAGTTCTTCTTCTCGAAGCGCGCGCCGGCGATGCCGACCGTGATCGAGCTGTCGGAGATGGTCGGGCAGAAGACGGGGATGCGCGCCTTGTAGGCCGAGGTGAGGATGCCGTCGTCGGTGGCGATCTCGGCCAGCTCGCGCCCGAGCAGGTGCAGGAACTCGCGCGTCGAGTAGGCGCGCGCCTGATCCAACTGGTTGGTGAAGCCACCGACCCACTCGTTGGCCTCGCTGTACTCCTCCTCGCTGGCGAGCACGTCCCACATGCGGCTGATCTGCGACGCCTCCAGCTCGGCGTCGGTCATCGAGGGGTGCGCCTGGAAGTGCTGGCGGCCGAGCGTCTCGTGCAGGTCCTGGAAGAGCATCGCGCCCGAGCAGACCATCACGTCCACGAAGCGGTTCTTGATGACGTAGGCGAGGAGCCGGCGCATCCCGGCCGGGATGAGCGCGCCGTTGGCCGCGACCACCACCGTCGTGTTGTCGCCGAGCATGTCGAGCCAGATGCGGTGCGCCTCGGCGAGCTGGCGGGCCCCGAGCCCCGCGCCCTCCATCTTCTCCAGCAGCCCGGCGACCGAGCGGTCGCGGTCGACCTGCACGGGCCTGATCGGGGCGGTGAGATACTTCGTGGCTCGCGGTTTACGTTGGGTGACCATTGTCGATCCTTTGGTGAATGGTAAATAGTGAATAGTAAATGGTGTCAGGCAGCGGCCACCTACTATTTACCATTTACCATTCACTATTCACCGTCTTCGGCGCTTCTCTTCGGGCTCGCCGTTGGCGGCGAGGTAGGTGTAGGCGTTGAACCGCGACTCGTAGAGCTCGACCATCCCGGCCCCGTCGGCCTCCGAGAGTTCCCCGCGCTTGACGCGCTGCTCGACGATGCGGCGGAAGCCCTCGTGGAGCTGGCCGCGCTCGTAGCGCGCGCGGTAGAGCGCCTCGCCCACGGTCGTGCCGCGCACGACCTTCTTGATCAGGTAGCCGTCCTCGTCGATGTGGATGTGCGCCTCGTTGGGCGCGCCGAAGAGGTTGTGGTTGTTGCCCATCACCTCCTGGTAGGCGCCGACGAGCATCAGCGCGATGTAGTAGGGCTCGTCCTCGTTGAGCGAGTGCAGCTCCAGCACCTGCTTCACGTCGTGGAGGTCCACGAACTTGTCCACCACGCCGTCCGAGTCGCAGGTGATGTCGCAGAGCGTGGCGTACTCGGTCGGCGGCTTGTTCAGCCGGTGGATGGGGATGATGGGGAAGAGCTGGTCGAGCGCCCAGTGGTCGGGCACACTCCGGAAGACGGAGAAGTTCGTCAGGTACTTCGCGCGCAGCAGCCGGCGCAGCTCCGTGAACTCCTCGGAGACGTACTTGGCCTGCTGCGCGTGCCTGTCGGCGCGCTCGCACACGTCCCAGAAGAGCACCTCGCCCTTCGCCCGGTCTTCGAGCGTGATGAGGCCGAGGTTGAAGAGCGTGAACAGCTCGTCGCGGTGCTCCAGCGCGTCGTGGTAGAACTCGCGGTAGTTCTTGACCGTGATCGTCTCGCGCAGGTCGGCCAGCTCGATGACCACCTGCGGGTCGTCGTCGTCCACCTCGATGGGCGTGATGTCCTCGACGACCGTCTCGATCTCGGAGAGGACGTTGGTGACGAGGATGGCGTGGTAGGCCGAAAGGTACCGGCCCGACTCCTGGATGATGGTCGGGTGCGGCACGTTCTCGTCGTCGCAGACCTGCATGATCGTGTAGACGACGTCGTTGGCGAACTCCTGCGCCGTGTAGTTGGCCGAGGAGTCGAAGGCCGTCTTCGACCCGTCGTAGTCCACGGCCATGCCGCCGCCCACGTCCAAAAGCTCGATGGGCACCTTCATCTGGACGATCTTGGCGTAGACGCGCGCGGCCTCCTTCATCGCGTTCTTGATGCGCTTGATGTCGGTGAGCTGCGAGCCGATGTGGAAGTGCAGGAGCCGCAGCATGTCGACGCGCCCCGCCTCCTGCATCCGCCGGATGGTCTCAAGGATTTCCGTCGTCGTCAGGCCGAACTTGGCCGCCTCGCCGCCCGACTTCTCCCAGCGCCCCGACCCCTTCGAGTAGAGCTTGACGCGCAGGCCGACCATCGGCAGGTCGCCGCCCTCGAAGCGGTCGATCATCGCGAGCACGTGGTCGAGCTCGTTGAGCTTCTCGATGACGATGACGACCTTCTTGCCCGAGCGCGCGCCGAGGAAGGCCAGCTCGATGAACTCCTCGTCCTTGAAGCCGTTGAGGACGAGCAGGCTGTCGCCCGACTGCTCCATGGCGAGCGCGCCGTAGAGTTCGGCCTTCGAGCCCGCTTCGAGCCCGAAGTCGTAGCGCGAGCCCTCGCGCAGGTACTCCTCGACGACCGCCCGGTTCTGGTTGACCTTCATCGGGTAGACGCACATGTGCGAGCCCTGGTACTCGTACTCGCGGATGGAGTTGCGGAAGGCGCGCTGGAGCTTGCGGACCTGCGCCGCGATGAGCTGCGGGAACCTGAGCAGCACGGGCGTCGTGATGCCGCGCCGCCGCAGGTCGTCGATGATCTCGCGCACGTCGGCCGCGCGGTTCTGGTCGGACTCGGAAGGGTGGACGACGAGGTTGCCCTTGCGATTGATGCCGAAGTAGCCGGCCCCCCAATTTTCTATGCCGTAGGTCTCAAGCGTCTGTTCGATGGCCGTGGTCAACTTCTGGTCTCTCCTGCCTCCCTGCGGGTTCGTGGCGTCCGGGCAAACTGAGTGGGGGGACAGCCTCCTCTGTAAGGGCCTGTGCGGTTTGAAGCAACTGGAATGGACTTGCTTAATGGCGCAATTTAACAGAAAAGCGGGGGGCGGTCAAAAACTATTTTTTTCGGCGCGGCGGCGCGCGCCCGCGCGCTAAATCGCGCGCCGGAAAGGCTTAAGCCGGGCGGCCTGTTTGCCCCCGCGGCGCGGGGCGCGCGGCGCGTCCGGGCGAAGCTTGACAGCGGCCGGGGCGCGGCTATAATGCCAGCTTTTTAGGGCGTCTTGACCGTCGCGATGACGCACCCCGCGCTCTCTTTTCCGCCGCACAGAGGCCGCCCCGCTCAGGCGGCCGGCGCCTTCCACCCCCTTAGAACCCAGTTTCAGGAGAGATTATGGACGCAAAAGCGGTCTTGAAGTATGCAGAAGACCACGAGGCGAAGTTCGTCTCGGTACGTTTCACCGACCTCGTCGGGGCCTGGCACCACCTGACCTTCCCCATGCACGAGATGGACGAGGGCTCGTTCGAGGACGGCTTCGGCTTCGACGCCTCTTCCCTGCGCGGGTGGGCCTCGATCCACGAGTCGGACATGCTCCTCATCCCCGACGCGTCGCGCGTCCTCATGGACCCGTTCTCCGAGGAGCCGACCCTCGTCGTGATCGCCAACGCGGTGGACCCCATCACGAAGCAGGGCTACGGCCTCGACCCGCGCTCGGTCGCGCAGCGCGCCGAGAGCTACCTCCGCTTCACCGGCATCGCCGACACGATCAACTTCGGCCCCGAGGCCGAGTTCTTCGTCTTCGACGGCGTCGAGGTCGACAACGAGCCGCACAACAGCGGCTACCGCATCCACTCCGACGAGGGGCACTGGTCTTCGGGGCGCGGCGAGGACGACTTCCGCGGCCCCAACCTCGGCTACCGCATCCGCAACAAGGAGGGCTACGTCCCCGTCCCTCCGGCCGACTCGCTGTCTGATTTGCGCTCCGAGATTTCGCTCACGCTCGAACAGTGCGGCATCACGGTCGAGTGCCACCACCACGAGGTCGCGACCGCCGGCCAGTGCGAGATCGACTTCCGCTTCTCGACGATGCTGGGGACGGCCGACAACCTCCAGATTTTCAAGTACGTCGTCCGCAACGTCGCCTACCAGTACGGCAAGGCCGCGACCTTCATGCCGAAGCCGATGTACGGCGACAACGGGTCGGGGATGCACTGCCACCAGAGTCTCTGGAAGGGCGAGAAGCCGCTCTTCGCCGGCGACGGCTACGCAGGGCTCTCCGACGTGGCGCGCTGGTACATCGGCGGGCTCCTCAAGCACGCGGCGGCCGTCGTGGCGTTCGCCGCGCCGACGACGAACAGCTACAAGCGGCTCGTCCCCGGCTTCGAGGCGCCCGTCAACCTCGCCTACTCGGCCCGCAACCGCTCGGCCGCCATCCGCATCCCGATGTTCTCGACCTCGCCTAAGCTCAAGCGGCTTGAGTTCCGCCCGCCCGACCCGTCCTGCAACCCGTACCTCGCCTTCTCGGCGATGCTGATGGCGGGGCTCGACGGCGTGCAGAACCGCATCGACCCGGGCGAGCCGCTCGACAAGGACATCTACGACCTCGCGCCCGAGGAGCTGAAGAACGTGCCTTCCTTGCCCGGCTCGCTCGACGAGTCGCTCAAGGCTTTGGAAGCCGATCACGAGTTTCTGCTCAAGGGCGAGGTCTTCACGCCGCAGCTCATCGACCGCTGGATCGGCTACAAGCGCGAGAAGGAGATCAACCCCATGCGGATGCGCCCGCACCCGCTGGAGTACGCGCTGTACTTCGACATCTGATGGGGAGTAGACAGTAGGCGGTAGACGGTAGACGGTAGGAAAAACCCTTCGGGAAGCTCGTTCGTGGCCGCAAGCGCCGCGAGCCGCTCCGCGAAGGGTTTTCTACTGTCTACTGTCTACCGCCTACTGTCTACTGCTAACATACAGACGCCTTGGCGAAGCAGGCCGACAAGATCGAAGGGCTCGTCCGCGAGCTGCCCGACCCGGAGGGCGCGCGCTACTTCTACGAGCGCCTGACTTCGGCGCACCCGCGCGCGGCGCGCGCCTTCGAGCGCGAGGACGGGCTTCTGGCCGACGCGCTCGCGCTCGCCGCGTGGAGCCCCCTGCTCGCGGCGACGCTTGAGCAGAACCCCGAGCACCTCGGCTGGCTCGCCCGCGAGCGGGGGGACGCGCGCGTGCGGACGACCGAGGAGCTGCGCGAGTCGCTCGCGCGCTTCGCGCTCACGCACACGCAGGAGCCTCCGCAGGTGCAGCTCGCGCGCTTCCGCCGCCGCGAGCTGCTGCGCGTCTACCTCCACGACATACGCCGCGCCGCCACGCTCGTCGAGACGACCGAGGAGCTTTCCAACCTCGCCGACGCCGCCCTCGTCCACGCGCTCTCGCTCGCCCGCCAGGAGCTTGAGAACCTCTACGGCGCGCCGCAGTGCGCGGACGGGCGGGGCCGCAAGACCCCGGCCGGCGTGGCCGTCGTCGCGCTCGGCAAGCTCGGCTCGCGCGAGCTGAACTACTCGTCCGACATCGACCTCCTCTTCCTCTACTCCGAGGACGGCGAGACCTCGGGCGCGGGCTCCCGCGGCGCGACGACCAACCGCGAGTTCTTCTGCCGGCTGGCCGAGCGCGTGACGCGCATCGTCGGCAGTACGTCGGCGGGCGAGGGCGCGGCCTACCGCGTCGACCTGCGGCTGCGGCCCCACGGGCGCGACGGGGCGCTCGCCGTCGCGCTCGAAGAGGCGCTGCGCTACTACCGCACGAAGGCGCACGCGTGGGAGCTTCAGGCGCTCATACGCTCGCGCGCCTCGGCCGGCGCGCAGGCGCTCTTCGCGCGCTTCGCCGAAGCCCTGCGCCCCCGCGTCTACCGCCCGGAGCTGTCGGCCGCGCAGGCGCTCGCCGACGTGCGGCTCGCCAAGCAGAAGATCGACCGCTTCCACGCGGAGGAGTCGCGCGGCTTCAACGTCAAGCTCGGCCGCGGCGGCATCCGCGAGATAGAGTTCATCGCGCAGGCGCTCCAGCTCGCGCACGGCGGCCGCGACGCGTGGCTGCAAGCGCCGCACACGCTCATCAGCCTGGGCCGGCTCGCCGACCGCGGCCTCGTCAACGGGCGCGAGCGGAGCGAGCTGTCCGACGCTTACGACTTCCTGCGCACGGCCGAGCACCGCCTCCAGATGGAGCACGGGCTCCAGACGCACACCGTGCCGGACGACCCCGCGCGCCGCGCGCTGCTCGCGCGCCGGATGCACTTCGCGCCGCCGCGCGCGCGCGAAGAGTTCGACGAGGCGCTCGAACGGCACACCTCGGCCGTCGCGCGCGCCTTCCGGCGCGTCTTCGGGACCGAAGACGAGATGCGCGCCGAAGGAAGGTCTACCCGGCCCGCGGCGGCCGCCCGGCCGGACTCCGAGCAGGGGGCGCCCGCACACGAACTTCCCCGGCCGGCGCAGGGGACTGAGCCCGACCGCGCGGCCGAAGACCTGAGCGTGCGCGCCGCGGCCGAAGCCTTCGCGCAGCGGCTCGCGCGCGGCGGCGACGGGCCGCCCGCGGCGCGCGAGGTCGAACGCCTCCTGCGCGAGGAGGCCGCGCGCTCCTTCAGCCGCCGCCGCGCGCTCGCGCTCTCGGCGCGCGTCGCCGCGTCGCTGGCGAAGGCGGGCGGCGGGCCGGACTTCTCGGACGGGGCGCTGCGCGGACTCGTGCGGCTGTGCGGCGCGTCGGAGTTCTTCGGCGAGGTGCTGACGGCGAACCCGTCGCTCATCCCTTCGGTCGCCACGCCGGCCGCGCAGACGCTCGCGCGCGACCAGCGCTCGCTGCTGCGCTCGGCCGTGGACGGCGAGACGACCTTCGGCGGCGAGCTGTCGGCGCTCCGGCGCGCGTGGACGCACCTGCTGGTCGAGATCGGCGCGCGCGACGTGGCGCGCGACCTGACGCTCGCGCAGTCGAACGCGCTCCAGACCTCTCTGGCCGCGGCGAGCATCAACGTCGCGCTGCTCGTCGCGCGGCGCGAGATGGCGCGGCGTTACGGCCGGCTCGCGGCCGGGCCCCGCCTCGCCGCGCTCGCGCTCGGCCGGCTGGCGAGCGGCGGCGTGGACTACGGCTCCGACCTCGACCTCGTGCTCGTCTACGACGAGCGCGTGCCCTCGCCCGTCGCCGGGCTCACCCGCGAGCAGGCGTACGCGCGGATGGCGGAGCTGCTGGTCAACGCGCTCTCCAGCTTCACGCGCGACGGCCACCTCTACCGCGTCGACCTGCGCCTGCGGCCGGACGGCAGGAACGGCCCGCTCGCGTCGCCTTCGCGCGCCTTCGTCGAATACATGCGCGAGCGCGCGGAGGTCTGGGAGTGGCTGGCGCACGTGAAGCTGAGGGCGGTGGCGGGCGACCTGGAGTTCGGCCGCGCGGTCGAGGTGCGCGCGCGCGCGGCGGTGCACGAGGCCGCGGCCGCCGCGGGCGCCGAAGCCCTCGCGGCCGAGACGCGCCGCGTGCGCGAGCGGCTGAGGCGCGAGAAGGGCGCGGCGCGCGGCACCGACATCAAGTACGGCGCGGGCGGCATGCTCGACGTCTACTTCGCCGCGCGCTGCCTGCAACTGCGCGACCGCCTGCCGGACTCGGGCGAAGACCGCTCGACGCGCGCCACGCTCGAACGCCTGCGCGACGCCGGCTCGCTCGGCGCCGCGGACTTCGACGCGCTCTGCGGCGGCTACACGCTGCTGCGCCGGCTCGACCACGAGCTGCGCCTGCTCGCCGGCCGCTCGACCCGCCTGCCCGCGGCCGAAGACCACCCCGTGCTCCTCGACCTCGCGCGCCGCGCCGGCCACGACTCGCCCGCCGCGCTCACGCGCGAACTCGCCGCCCGCATGTCGGCCGTCCGCGAAGCCTACGAGAGAATCACGACGGGCGATTGAACCACAGAGGCACAGAGACACGGCTCTAAGAATTTTGAGATTTGAAATTTCAAATTTGAAATTAAAGCCGTGCCTCTGTGGTTCAATTCGTTTTCGGCGTCAGGCGGCGCGCGGCGGCGGGGCGGTCTCCTCGAACCAGCAGCGGGTGCAGAAGAGGTGGCGGGCGGCGCGCTCGGGCTGTGTGAAGTCGGCCGAGGCCGGCAGGCGGAGGGCCAGTTCGCGCTCATCCTCGCTCAGCTCGTACCAGGCTTTCAAAGCCCCTTCGCCGCAGCGCGGGCAGCGCCCCTCGCCCTGCGTGCTCGTCGTGTAGTCGGCGTCTCTCACCGGCGGCCACCTCCCTGAAAGCCGCGCCGCCCGTCGGGTTTGAGAAAGCCGCGGGCGGCGGGTTAATATCGCCCCCGTCTTTAACACACACGCGGCCGAAAGAGAAAGCCTTCCGAGGACTCTATGAAGAAGAACGCCCGCAGGCTCGCGGCGCTGGCGCTGCTCCTGCTCCCAGTCTGCGCCGCCGCGCAGGAACGCGCCGACCGCTTCGACTTCTACACGCGCGGGCCCTACCGCCGGCAGGTGCCGACCCCGCAGGCGCTCCTGCGCTACGACGTGGGCGACTTCCACACCAACTACGCGATGATGGAGCGCGTCGTCGCGGCCATCGCGCAGGCCGCGCCCGACCGCGTGCGCGTCTTCGACATCGGCGAGACGAACGAGCACCGCACTCAGCACGTCGTCGCCGTCTCCGCGCCGGAGAACATCGCGCGGCTCGACGAGATCAGGTCGAACCTCAAACGACTGGGCGACCCGCGCACGCTCCAGCCCGCGGAGGCGCAAAGGCTGATAGCGCAGACGCCCGTCGCCCTCTGGCTCCAGTACACCATCCACGGCAACGAGTCGGCCTCCTTCGAGGCGATGATGCAGGTGCTCTACCAGCTCGCCGCCTCCGACGAGCCGGCGACGCTCGACATCCTGCGTAACAGCGTCGCCCTCATCAACGTCTGCGCCAACCCCGACGGCCACGAGCGCTTCGTCACCTGGTACAACTCCTTCGGCACTGGCGACCCCGAGCCGTCGGCGGCCGAGCACGACGAGCCGTGGTCGGTCTACGGCCGCGTCAACCGCTACCGCTTCGACCTCAACCGCGACAACATCGCCACCTCGCAGGTCGAGACGCGCAACATGCAGCGCGCCTTCTTAGACTGGAACCCGCAGGTGGCTGTTGACCACCACGGCCAGCCCTCGCAGTTCTTCTTCCCGCCGGCGGCCCTGCCCGTCAACCCGAACCTGCCGCCCGAGCAGACCGAGCGGTGGCTGACGGCCTTCGGCCGCGCCAACGCCGCGCAGTTCGACCAGCGCAACTGGGACTTCTACGTCCGCGACATCTTCGACCTCTTCTACCCCGGCTACTGGGACTCGTGGCCCGCCCTGAACGGCGCGACCGGGATGACCTACGAGACGGACGGCGGCGGCTGGAAGGGGCTCAGGTGGAAGCGCGACGACGAGACCATCGTCACGCTGCGCTCCGGCATCGCCAAGCACTTCGTCGCCTCCCTGACGACGCTCGCCACGGCGGCGGCCAACCGCGAGGCGCGCCTGCGCGACTTCTACGACTTCAAGCGCACGGCGGTCGAGGAGGGGCGGACGGGGCGCGTCCGCCGCTTCGTCATCCTGCCCGGCCGCGACCCGGGCGCGGCGGCCGAGCTGGTCGAGAACCTCCTGCGCGCGGGCGTCGAGGTGCGGCAGACGACGGCGCCCTTCCGCTCCGTGCGCGCGCACGACTACTCGGGCAAGGACTCGCCCGCCGCCGCGCGCGACTTCCCCGCGGGCGCCTACGTCGTAGACCTCGCGCAGCCGCAGAAGCGCATCGCCAAGGCGCTCTTAGAAGTCCACACGCCGCAGGACGACGCCTTCCAGCGCGAACAGCTCGCGCGCTTCGCGCGCAACGAGCGGCGCGGCCGCGGCGGGCTCAAAGAGGAGTACGGCTTCTACGACATCACCTCCTGGTCGCTCCCGCTCGCCTTCGGCGTCGAAGCCTTCTGGACTGAAGACGACTCGGCGGTGCAGGCGCGTGCGGTCGAGTTGACGGTATTAGAGAGCCTGTCCGCGAGCGGTGCCCACCCGCTCCCGGGCGGCAACGCCTTAAGGCTGATTCCTGACGTCCCCGCTTCGAGCTTCGGCGGCGTGACGGGGCGCGCGCAGATCGCCTACGTCATCCCATACGAGTCGAACGGCGCGGCCTCGCTCGTCTTCCGCCTGCTGCGCGAGGGGTTCAAGCTGGCCGTCTCGACGAAGACGCTGAACGCGGGCGGGCGCGACTGGCCGCGCGGCACGGTCGTCGCGCGCGTCTCGCGCAACCCGGAGACGCTGCACGCGCGCATCGCGGCCCTCGCGGGCGAGACGGGCGTCACGGTGACGGCCGTCGGCTCAGGCTTCCCCGAGACGGGCGAGACGGGCGTCGGCTCGGAGACGGTCGTGAGTCTCCGCAGGCCGAAGATCATCGTCGCGGCCGACGAGCCGGTGAGCACGACGGGCTACGGCGCGATGTGGTGGACGTTCGACCGCATGGGCGTGGACTTCACGCCGATGACGATTGACGCCATCAAGCGCGCGCGGCTCGACAACTACAACGTCATCATCCTGCCGGACGGCTCGGCGGGCGGCTACTTCTCGCGCTTCGGCAAGGGCGGCGTCGAGACGCTGCGCGGCTGGGTCGAGCGCGGCGGCACGCTCGTGCTCGTCAAGGGCGCGGCCGTCTTCGGCGCGCTCAAGGACGTGAACTTCACCTCGTCGCGTCTGGTCGGCAGCGACGAGGACGACCAGAAGGGCGGAGGCGACCCGGGCGCGTCGGAGCAGAAGGCCGCGCCGACGCCGACGCCCGCGGACGCCGCCGCGGCGAACACCGCGCAGACCCCCGCGCAGCGCCGCGGCCGGCGGGAGGCGCAAGCGGCCACCTCGACGCCCGAGCAGGCCGAGGTCTCGTCGGCCTCGGCGGCGCAGTCGGAGAAGATGGAGGGCGCGCCGCCCGACCTGCCGCCCATCGCGTCGCCCTCGGCGCGACCGGGGAGGGTGCCCGAGGCCGTGCCCGGCGCCATCATGCGCGCCACGCTCGACCGCCGCGCGCCGCTCACCTACGGCTACGAGCAGGACAGCCTGCCCGTGCTGGTGGACTCGGCGTACTTCTTCCGCCCGTCGAAGGAGGGGACGAACGCGGTCGTCTTCGCGGCCGACCCGGCGCGCACGCTGCACGTCGCAGGCTTCGTCTGGCCGACGACCGAAGCCCTGCTGCGCGGCACGGCCTACGTCATCGACGAGCCCGCGGGGCGCGGCCACGTCGTCCTCTTCGCCGAAGACCCGAACTTCCGCGCCATCTGGCGCTCGACGACGCGGCTCTTCTTCAACTCGTTCCTCTTCCAACCGATATTTTAGTGAATGGTGAATGGTGAATGGTGAATGGAATAAGGCTCTTTCCATTCACCATTCACCATTCACCATTCACCATTAACTATGTTCATCGTCAAGGCGGCCTTAAGCGAGCAGGTGGAGTGGCGGGCGAGCGCGGAGGCGGCGCGCGCCTTCTTCGACGACCTCAAAAATTTCGTCGAGCTGATGCCGGGCGTCGAGCGCATCACGGCGGAGGCGGGCGGGGTGGCGCGCTGGCTCATCCGCGCGGAGGTGCCGGTGGTCGGCTCCATCCGGCAGGCGTTCGCCGTCTCGCGGTCGGTGGACGAGCCGGCGCGCATCGAGTGGAGCCCGGTGGCGGGCGAGCGTCAGAACTTCCTGCGCTACGCCGCCAGCTTCGAGGGGCGCGGCGAGACGACGCGCATACTCATCGAGCAGCGCGTCGAGCTGCGCCGCAACCACGCGCGCGAGCTGCACGCGCTGGCCGGCCTCGCCGGCGAGTCGCGCCTGAGCGCCGCCCTCCAGAAGGGCGTCGCCGAGATGCTCCGCGCCTTCCTCCAGCGCGCCCGCGCGAGGCTGGAAAATAATGGGAGCGAGTAGACAGTAGACAGTAGACAGTAGAAGAAGAGGCGGCGCGTCCCGGCGTGGAACCGGGCGCGCCGCCTTCTCTTTCCTACTGTCTACTGTCTACTGTCTACTGCCTACTGTCTACCCTCCCCTAAAACCTGAACCCGAGGCCCGCCGTGACTTGCAGGTTGTGGCGCAGCTCGGAGGGGATGCGCGGGGGCGGCGTCGCGAGGAAGGCGCGGGGGTTGTCGCGCTCGGGGTAGCGAATCATCGTGTCGCCCACGTCGAAGCGCGTGAAGAAGCGGCTCGACGGGTAGAGTTCGACGACGCCGCCCACGTCCATCGAGAAGTAAGTCCGGTTCCTGTCCGCGAAGACGGGGATGAAGAAGACCTGGCCGCCGAAGGGGAACGTCTCGTAGTGCTCGACGGTCGAGACGCTGCTGAAGTTGACGAAGCCGGGGCGGGCCTTGGCGAAGACGCCGAAGCGGTCGAAGCGCCGGCCGTACTTCACGCCGGCCTGCAACTGCGACGGGTAGCCGCCGACGGTCGTGTCGCCGCCGAAGCGCCTGCGCGGGTAGAAGTTGCCCTCGGCCTCGAAGGCCAGGTTGTCGGTGGCGTTAAAGCCCAGACGCGCGCCCCCGCCCGCCTCGGCCTGCGAGCCCTCGTCCACGATGACGGGGCCGGTGAAGCCGAAGCGCTCGGGCGACAGCCGCAGCATCAGCGAGGAGAACTGCGCGCCTGCCTCGAAGCGCCGCCCGGCGCGACCCGCCGGCGCCGACTGCGCCGCGCCCGCGTCGTCGCCGCCGCCGCCGAAGCGGTAGGCGACGCCGCCGGTGAACTGGAAGTTGTGCGTTATCTCGGACGGCGCGAGCCCGACGAAGAGGTCGAAGGGTATGGCGGCCGAGGGCAGAAGCTCCGGGTGCTCGCCGAAGCGGATGATGGTGTCGCCCGCGTCGAAGCGCACCAAGACCTTGCGCGACGGGTAGAACTCCATCACGCCGCCCACGTCCATCGAGAAGTGCGTCTTGCGCTCGCGCGTGAAATCGACGTTGGTGAACCCGCCGGACTCGACCAGCACGGGCGTCTCGGTGTCGCCGAAGCTGACGAGGCCGGGGCGCGCCTTTGCGAAGAGGCCGAAGCGGTTCCAGCGCTTGCCCGCCTTGACGCCCGCCTGCAACTGCTGCGCGGCGCCGCCCGTGACGTAGGTGCGCCGCAGGCCCGTCGGCAGCAGGTTCCCCTCGGCCTCGACGGCGAAGTAGTCGGTCAGGTTGTAGGTGACGCGCCCGCCGACGCCGGCCGCGTTCTCCGTCCCGCCGAAGCCCGGCAGGTTGACGGAGAGCGAGGTGAACTGGATGCCGACCTCGACCTTCGGCGCGTCGCGCTCCTGCGCGGCCGCGGCCGGCGCGAGCGAGAGCAGCAGGAAGGTGAGGGACGCGAAAGCTAAGAGTGCGCGGGTATTCATGCGAAGTTCGTCTCCTTTGTTCGCAGGCGCCGCCGGGCGCACGCGGGTCGGGGCGTCGCGGGGTGGGCCCGTGCGCCGCGCGGCCGGCCTCGGCCGGGACTGCTGTGGCGGTCTACTTCTGCTGTCCGGGGAAAAGGTATTCGACGCCGTCGGCCGAGCCGATGACGACGCGCACGCGGCGCACGGCGCGCGGGCCGCGCGGCGTCGGCTCCTCCGACGGCGCGCCGTAGTCGGCCTGCGTCCGCTGCTGCTTCACGCGGCGGGCTGCCTCCTCCGCCCGGCGCTCGAAGCCCTTGTCGTCGGCGGCGCCGGGCGGCGGGGGCGTCTGGTCGAAGAGGTCGGCGCGGTAGTCGGGGTCGTGCAGCACCCAGAGGTTCCAGTTGCCGCCCGCGCCCACGACGGGGAGCGAAGACTCCCACTCGTAGCGGTCGCCGCCCCACTCGAAGGAGATGGCGTTGTCGCGCACCGCGCCGACCTTCCGGAAGTCGTGCCCCGGGCGCGGCACGAGCGAGAAGACGAAGCGGCCGCGGTCGCCCAGCGAGAACCACACGAGCGCGCCCGAGCACCCGCCCGTGCTGCGGTGGACAATCTCGCCGTTGACGCGCAGGCGGTAGTCCGCGACCTTGAGCTGCACGTCCTCGGGCGCGAAGTCGCGCGGCGGCTGGTCGGCCGCGGCGCGGCGCAGCCTCGGGTCGGCGAGCGAGATTTGAACCACGTCCACGATCTTCACGCCCGTCCGCGGGTTGTGCAGCACGTCGAGCGCGAAGGTGTCGCCGTCGCGCAGGAACTGCGGCGAGGCCGGGAAGGCCGTGGCGTTGTAGCTCGGGTGCAGGCGGCGTCCGCGGAACGCCGGCCGCGCCGCAAGCTCGCGCAGGTACTCTTCGCCGAGCGCGCGCACCGTGACCCAGAAGTAGCGCGCCTCGGCCGCGCGCTCGACCAGCAGCTCGTAGCCGAAGAAGAGGCCGTTGTTGCGGTCGACGAAGACGCGGCGGATGAGGTTCGGCGTGTCCTCCGACTCCACGAGGTCGCTCGTGGCGACGCCGGCCGAGGGCGGCGCGGACTCCGTGCGTATGCGGACGAAGGCGCCGCTCTGCAAAGGGACGATGATCTGCGACCGCCCCTCCTGCGCGTCCGCGGCGTCGGCGGCGTCCGAGACAGGGGCGGACGCGCGCGCCGGTGCCGCGGCGCAGAGGAGCGCGAGCAGCGCGACGGCCGTCAGCCTACTTCTCATCGACCCCACCTCTCTGCACGATGCGCAGCTTCACGTTGTCCGTGGGCTGGAAGTCGTTCATGTCAACGCGCGTGAAGTAGCCGGCGTGCGCGTCCGGGTCGGCGGCCGCCTCTTTGGCCTGCGCCTGCGGGCCCGGGCGCGCGGCGTCGGCCACTTCGGGCGCGGGCGCCGACGCGCGCGCGCCGCCCACGGACGACACGCCGCGCTGCGCGCCGCGTTCCTTTTTATCGACGTAGACGACGCGCGTCACGACGCGCTCCTGCACGACCGGCACCTCGACGACGCGCACGGCCGCGGCCGGCGCGTCGCCCGGCCGCGCGGCGTCGGCCGCCACGGGCGCCGCCTGCGTCCAGACGCGGCCGCCGAGCGCGAGGGACGAGAGCAGCAACGCCGCGGCGGCGCAGGCCGCGACCGGCAGCGGCACGCGCAGCTCGGCCGCGAGCGCGCGCCGCCAGAGCGGGCGCGGCGCGACCGTCGCGCGGAAGTCCGCGAGCAGCCGCCCGCGCGCCGCGGCGGAAGGGGCGGGAGCCTCCCACGCGCGCAGCAGCTCCGTCAGCTCCGGGTCGGCCGGAAAGTCCTCGGCGGGGCCCTCGCCGGCCTCCGCGCAGCGGCCGTGCCCGCCCGCGCGCCTGCGACGGAACGGCAGCAGCCGCGTCTGTCTCTTCTCGTCAAACATCATCTGACCTTCCCCGCGGCGGCGGCGCCGCGGTCACTTTTAAAATAGCAGTGGAGCGCGCGGCGCAGGCGGCGGCGCGCGCGGTGCAGGCGAGACTTGACGGTGCCCACGTCGGCGCCGACGACCGCCGCCGTCTCGGCGAGCGACAGCTCCTCGAACTCGACGAGCACGACGACCTCGCGCTGCAAGTCCGGGAGCGCGACGACGGCCTTGCGCACCTCCTCGGACAGCTCGGCGTCGAGCAGGCGGCGGAGGGGGCTCTCGCGCTCCTCCGCCTCGGGCTCGTCTTCGAGGTCTTCGACGGAGAACTCGCCGCCGCGGCGCCGCAGGTGCTTGGCCGAGAGGTTGCGCACCGCGGCGTAGAGGTATGTGCGCAGGGCGGCGCGCGAGGGGTCGAAGGCGTCTGGGCGGCGCACGAGCGAGAGGAAGCAGTCGTGCGTCACCTCCTCGGCGAGCGCGGCCGAGCCGAGCATGCGGTAGGCGAAGCGGAAGACCGTGTCGCGGTGTCGCTCGTAGAGCGCGAGGAAGGCCGCCTCGTCGCCGCGGCCCGCTTTCTGGAGGAGCTTTTCGTCCGTCATCAGACGGGGCGCTAGACCGGCGCCCCTCCCTTCAAGACTCGCCTTGCTGAACATGATTACCGGAAAGCCTCGAAAGGATACGGGTGGAAAGCAGTAGGAAGAAGAAGTAGACAGTAAACAGTAGACAGTAGACAGTAGGGCTCCGCCTTCCTGCTGTTGACGCCGACGCGCGGACGATTCGCTAACGACTGTTTTCCTACTGTCTACTGTCTACTGTCTACTGTCTACTTCCTACTGTCTACTCCGCAATCACGCCCGGCCGCGCGGCGAGCGGGTGCGCCCGCTCGTAGGCGTCGGCGAGGCGGAGGATGTCGGCCTCGCCCCAGTGCGGGCCCATGAGTTGGAAGCCGACGGGCAGTCCCGAGGACGAGAGGCCGCAGGGGACGCTGACGCCGGGGACGCCGGCGAGGTTCGCCATGCAGGTGTAGATGTCCGAGAGGTACATCGAGAGCGGGTCGTCGGTCTTCTCGCCGAGGCGGAAGGCCGGCGTCGGCGTCGTCGGCGTGAGCACCGCGTCGCACCTCCCGAACGCTTCGAGGAAGTCGCGCTTGATGAGCGTGCGCACCTGCTGCGCCTTGAGGTAGTAGGCGTCGTAGTAGCCGGAGGAGAGGACGTAGGTGCCGAGCATGATGCGGCGCTTGACCTCCGCGCCGAAGCCCTCCTCGCGCGTGCGCCGGTACATCTCGCGCAAATCCTTCGGGTCTTCCGTCCTGAAGCCGTAGCGCACGCCGTCGTAGCGCGCGAGGTTCGACGAAGCCTCGGCCGTGGCGATGATGTAGTAGACGGCGATGCTGTACTTCGCGTGCGGCAGCTCCACGTCCACGACCTCCGCGCCCAACTCCCTGTAAGCCTCGATGGCCTCCTCGACGCGCGCGCGCACGTCCGCGTCCACGCCCTCGCCGAGCAGGGCGCGGGGGACGCCGACGCGCGCGCCCTTCAGGTCGCCGCCGAGCCCCGCGGCGTAGTCGGGCACCTCGACGTCCGCGGTCGTCGCGTCGCGGTCGTCGCGGCCGGCGATTGTTTGAAGGACGACGGCGGCGTCCCTGACCGTCAGGCCGAAGACGCTCACCTGGTCGAGCGAGGAGCCGAAGGCCACGAGCCCGTAGCGCGAGACGCGGCCGTAGGTCGGCTTCAACCCGACGACGCCGCAGAGCGCCGCGGGCTGGCGCACGCTGCCGCCCGTCTCGGAGCCGAGCGCCGCGGGCACGACGCGCGCCGCGACGGCCGCCGCCGACCCGCCCGAAGAGCCGCCCGGCACGCGCCCGGTGTCCCAAGGGTTGCGCACCACGCCGTAGGCCGAGTTCTCGTTAGACGAGCCCATCGCGAACTCGTCGCAGTTGGTCTTGCCGACGATGACCGCCCCGGCCGCGTTCAGGCGCTCGACCACCGTCGCGTCGTAGGGCGGGTGGTAGCCGGCGAGGATGCGCGAGCCGCAGGTGGCCTGCATCCCGCGCACGCAGATGTTGTCCTTGACGGCGACCGGCACGCCGCGCAAAGCCCCGCCCACGCCTTCGGCGGCGTCCAACGCTTTAGCCCGTTCGACGGCGCCCGCGCGGTCTATTTGCAGGAAGGCGTTGAGCGTGTCGTTCAGCCGCTCGGCCGCGCCGATTGAGCGCGCGGCCTCGGCGCGGGCGTTCGTCCTGCCGCCCGAGATTTCGGACGTGATGAGTTCGATTGTTCTGTCGGTTGCGGGCATGTTTATGGGAAGAGCGCGGCGGGGCCCTTAGAAGTTCTCTTTCTCTTCCGAGCCGGCGATGACTTTGGGGACGCGGAAGTGGCCGTGCGATGGCTCGGGCGCCTGTTCGAGCGCGAGCGCCTGGCCGAGCGAGGGGCGCGTGCGGTCTTCGCGCGCGGCGTCGGTGCGCTCGCCCTCCGGGGTGAGTCCGCCGATGGCCGGCTCGACGCTCGACGTGTCCAGCTCGTTCAACTGCTCGACGTACGCGACGACGGACGCCACCTGCGGCGCGAGCGTCCGCAGCTCCTCGTCCGTCATCTCCAGGTGCGCCAGCGCGGCGATCTTCCTGATGTCAGCTTCGGTGATGGGCATGGTTTGAAAGTAGACAGTAGACAGTAGACAGTAGACAGTAGAAAAGCAGTCGTTAGTGAATCCTTCGGGTGTCGGCGTCAGCGTCGGTAAGGCGGAGCCCTACTGACTACTGACTACTGACTACTGTCTACTCCTATTCAGACAGCTCCCGGCGGCGATGAGGAAGCGGCGGCGGAGGTCTTCGTCGTGGATGGCGGAGGCCGCGCCGTCCAGCTCGCCGGCGCGGCGGAGCGCGGCGTCCTCGCCCGTCAGGCTCTCGTATGAAGAGTCGCGCAGGCGCGCGCGCTCCTCGCGCACCGTCTTCGGGTCTACGCGGAACTCGACGAAGGTGACGGCCGCCTGCCCGAGCAGCGAGTTCAGGCGGAAGACGAGCTGCGGGCTGACCTGTTCGAGCTGCCGCTTCCAGGTCGCGTCCGGCACCGAGACGACGAGCGTCTTGCGGTAGAGCCGGAAAGGGACGGCGCAGCCGCGCAGCGCCTCGCCCGCCACGCGCCGCCACGCGGCGAAGCTCGCGGCCTCCATCACCTCCTCGCTCTCGCCGGCCGCGCGCAGCAGCTTCGGGAGCGCCTGAAACAGTTCGTCCATCGTCGGAATTTTAGACCTTTGATTTTAGAATTTTTGATTTGCGATTCGGCGGCGTGGTATTAAATCGAAAATCGCAAATCAAAAATTCTAAATTTCCTGGGGAGTGTAATGGAAAAGGAACGCGTGTCACAAGCGGCGCAAGGGCCGGGGGCGGGGCGTCTGGCGGGGATGACGCCGCTCGTGCTGGCCTCTTCGAGCCCGCGCCGCTCGGAGATTCTGACGGCCGTCGGCTGGCCGTTCGAGACGCACCCGGCCGGCGTGGACGAGACGCGGCTCGGAGGCGAGGCGCCCGAGGAGTTCGTCCGCCGCCTCGCGCGCGAGAAGGCCGAGTCGGTCGCGCGCACGCGCCTCTTCGGCCTCGTCCTCGGCGCGGACACGACCGTCGTCGTCGAGGGCGAGATACTGGAGAAGCCGCGCGACGAAGAGGACGCGCGCCGCATGCTCCGCCGCCTGAGCGGGCGCTGGCACGAGGTGCTGACGGGCGTCGCGCTCGTGCGCGCCGAGACGGGGCGCGCCTCCGTCGGGCTGGAGCGCACGCGCGTCCGCTTCGCCGAGACGAGCGAGGACGAAATCAACTGGCACGTCGAGACGGGCGACGTGCTCGACAAGGCCGGCGCCTACGCCATCCAGGGGCGCGCCGCGCTCTTCATCGAGGCCATCGAGGGCGACTACTGGAACGTCGTCGGCCTCCCCGTCCGCCTCGTCTACGAGCTGGCGCGGGGGTTCGACTCGGAAGCCCGTGCGTGACGGGAAGGCGAAAGGCAGACTTCGAAAGGCAAAGGCGAGGGTGAAGGGGGACGAAGGCCGGCGTGGCCTTCGTCCCCCTTCACCCTCGCCTTTTTGAGGTTTACATTGCGCCTTTACTGAGC
>DASVWB010000226.1:0-3394 GCA_036389815.1 Pyrinomonadaceae bacterium
ATAAGATTAGGTTTTGGGTTTTAGGTACTGGGCGCCGGTAAAACCTAAAACCCAAAACCCGGCGCCCAACACCCGCCCTACCCTCTGCGGCCGCGCAGGCGGCTGCCCGGGCCGAAGAAGCCTTCGTAGTTGCGCATGACGAGCTGCGACTCGACCTGCGCGACGGTGTCCATGGCGACGCCGACCAGAATCAGGAGCGACGTGCCGCCGAAGTAGAACTGGTAGCCCATGCCGTGCGGAATCCAGCCCAGGCCGGGCGTGCCCGTGACGAACTCCTCGACCCGCCCGCCGAAGAACGGCAGCCGGCCGACGTTGAAGCCCGAGAGCATCAACTGCGGGATGAAGGCGACGAGCGCGAGGTAGAGCGCGCCGACCGTGGTCAGGCGCGTCAGGATCGTGTTCAGGAACTCGGCCGTGTTCCGGCCCGGCCGGATGCCGGGGATGAAGCCGCCGTGCTTGCGCAGGTTGTCCGACACCTCTTCGACGTTGAAGATGATGGTGATGTAGAAGAAGGTGAAGATGACGATGAGCGACAGGTAGATCAGCTCGTAGTACGGGTCGCCGCCGTGGAACCCCTGGAAGAAGTTGTGGAGCGAGAAGCGCCAGTCCGGCACGTTCGGGTCGAACTGGACGAACTGCAGGATGGTCTGCGGGATGGCCAGCACCGACGAGGCGAAGATGACGGGGATGACGCCGCCCATGTTGAGCTTGATGGGCATGTGCGTCTGCTGCCCGCCGACGAGCTGGCGGCCGACGTGGCGCTTGGCGTACGAGATGGGCACCTTGCGCCGGGCGGACTCGACGAAGACGACGAAGGCGATCAGCCCGATGAGCACGACGGCCATCGCGAGGACGCCGATGATGGCGAAGGTGTCGCCGCTCCGGAGGCGCTCGACGACCTGCGGGACGCCGCGCGAGGGCAGCCCGATGACGATGCCGGCGAAGATGAGCAAGCTTACGCCGTTGCCGATGCCGCGCTCGGTGATCTGCTCGCCGAGCCACATGACGAAGATGGTGCCGGTGGTGAGCGTGATCATCGTCGTGATGACGAAGCCCGGCCCCTGCGCGCCGACGGCGTTGCCCTGGAGCCAGCGCGCGACGATGAAGGTCTGGAACATGCAGAGCACGACCGTCAGGTAGCGGTTGTACTGGTTGAGCTTCTGGCGGCCGGCCTCGCCCTCCTCCTGCAGCCGCTTGAGCTGCGGGAAGACGGTCGTCATCAGCTGCGTGATGATGGTCGCCGTGATGTAGGGCGTGACGCCCAGCGCGAAGACGGAGATGGTCTGGAAGTTCCCGCCCGAGAAGAGGTCGAGCACGCCGAGGAGCGTGGAGCCGACCTCCTGCCAGACGTGGCGGAGCTGGTCGCGGTCTATGCCGGGCGCGGTGATGTGCGCGCCGAGGCGGTAGACGGCGAGGAGCCCGAGCGTAAACAGGATGCGCTTACGCAGGTCGGGCACGCTGAACATGTTGCGGACGGCGGCGAAGAACTTATCCATGGCTTTGTGGCACCCGGCTTTCAGCGGTCGGCTCTCGGCTTCCCGCTCTCTGGCGAACGGCCTCGGTTCGGGCGGTCAGGCTTGACATGATAACAAAGCTGAAAGCCGAAAGCTGAGCGCCGAAAGCTTCTTTAGCAAAACAACGCTGAAGACGCTGGCCGAGGGTTTCGGCCCTCCGCGGCGTCCCCAGCGTCTGCTTTCCGTCGGCCTTTCGGGGCCGCCCCGGCCCGCCTACTCGGAGGCGGGCGCGTCGGAGACGGGCACGAGGGCGTCGGGCTTGTGATGCGGCGTGATGACGTTGACGGTGCCGCCCGCGGCCTCGATCTTGGCGCGCGCGCCCTTCGTGCAGCGGTGCGCCGAGACGGTGAGCGCCTTCGTGATGTCGCCCGTGCCGAGCACGACGATGTCGCGCTTGCCCTTGGCGATGACGCCGCGCTCGTGCATCGTCTCGGGGGTGATGGAGTCGCCCGCCCCGAACGACTGTTCGAGCGTGGCGAGCGTCACCTCGATCCACTGCTTCTTGAAGATGTTGGTGAAGCCGCGCTTGGGGAGCCGGCGCTGGAGCGGCATCTGGCCGCCCTCGAAGCCGATCTTCATCGAGTAGCCCGACCGCGACTTCTGCCCCTTGTTGCCGCGCCCGGCCGTCTTGCCGAGCCCGGACCCGGGGCCGCGCCCGAGGCGCTTCTTCTTGTGCGTCGAGCCTTCCGCCGGGCGTAGATTGTTCAGACCGATAGCCATTGCTCACTCCGTTCGCGGTCTTCGGTTTTCGGTTCTCAGAAAGGGACGTGGTTCCTACTGAAAACAGAAAACCGAAAACTGCTATTCGATTATCCGAATCAGGTGCGGGACTTTCCGCACCATGCCGCGCATCGAGGGCGTGTCGGGGCGCTCCAGAACCTGGTTGAGCTTCGTGAACCCGACCGAGCGCACGATCTCCTTCTGCGTCTCGGGGAAGCCGATGGCGCTGCGGTAGTACTGCATGCGGATCTTGCCGCCGCCTTCCTGCTGCTGCTTGCTCTCTTCAGCCATTTCCCAAACCTCTACAGTTCTTCGACCTGCTTGCCGCGCAGGCGCGCCACCTCGAACGGGTCCTTCATGTTGAGCAGCCCGTCGAAGGTCGCGCGGACGACGTTGTGCGGGTTGCCGGAGCCGAGCACCTTGGTGCGCACGTCGTGGACGCCCGCGGCCTGCATGACCGCGCGGACGGCCCCGCCCGCGATGACGCCCGTGCCCTCCGAGGCCGGCTTCATCAGCACGCGCCCCGCCCCGAACTCGCCGACGATGGGGTGCGGCAGCGTGTTCTTGATGAGCGGCACGCGGATGAGGTTCTTCTTGGCCGCCTCGATGGCCTTCTTGATGGCGACGGGGACTTCGCGCGCCTTCCCCGTCCCGTAGCCGACGTGCCCCGCGCCGTCGCCGACGACGACGAGCGCGGCGAACGAGAGGTTCTTGCCGCCCTTGACGACCTTCGTCACGCGGTTGATCTGGATGACCTGGTCGGTCAGGTCAAGCCCCTGCGCCTGGATTCTGTGTGTCGGTTGTCGCATTGCTCACCTTTCGGAAACTGCCCTCAGGCCGCGGCCTCCGCGCCGCCCTCGGCCTCGCCGCCCTCGCCCTCCTCGGCGCGCTCGTTCTTGTTGAGCCCCGCCTCGCGCGCCGCGTCCACCAGCGACTTGATGCGCCCGTGGAAGCGGAAGCCGCCGCGGTCGAAGACGACCTGCTCGACGCCGGCGGCAATCGCGCGCTCGGCGATGGCGCGGCCGACGCGCTGCGCCGCCTCGACGTTGCCGCCCGTCGCGCCGCGCAAGTCCTTCTCGACCGTCGAGGCCGAGGCGATGGTCACGGCGCGCTCGTCGTCGATGACCTGCGCGTAGATGTGGTTGAGGCTGCGGAAGATC
>DASVWB010000227.1:0-24775 GCA_036389815.1 Pyrinomonadaceae bacterium
TAAAGCAGTTATTGGCAGAAAGTGCAGGATTAAACTAATTACTGGCATTAAGTCCCCATATCTTCAGGAGAGCCACTTCCGGGCGTGGGCTGGCTTGAGCTGATTTGGTAGATGGCCTCCATGACAGCCGAGCGCACGTCCGACGGGAGCGAGCCGCGCACGGCGAGCCGGCGGAACGACGGCAGCACCTCCTGCTGTCCGGAGAGCGCGAGCAGCTTGACGACGGCGAGGCGCACCTCGTTGTTCGGGTGCGACTCGATGGCGCGCACGAGCGGCTGCACCTCGCCCGCCTTCGCCATCAGGAAGAGCAGCGAGAAAGCCTCGTAGGTCTTCTCGCGGCTCTCGCCCGTCAACTGCGAGATGGACTCGACGGCGAGACCCGAGGCGGAGATGGCCGTGCCTATCTCGCGGCGGCGCTCCGGACTCGCCTCGCGCAGCGCGCGCGTGAAGGACTCGGCGCGGTCGGGGCGCAGTTCGTAGAGAGAGCGTGCGGCAGCGTTGCGTACGTCCTTCGAGGGGTCGTCGAAGCCCGCGCAAATCTGCTGGAAGGCTTCGTCGGTATCCACGCGCGACAGCTCGATGATGGCCGCGGCGCGCTCGCCCGCGTCGCCGCTGGCGAGGCGCTGCTGGATGGAGGTGGGGACGGTCGAGTGCTCGTTGAAGAGCGCGCCCCCCTTCTCGACGGGCGCGTGCTGCGCGGCCGGAGGTGCCGGCGCTTCGGAGACGGTCGCGGGGGCGATCTCTTCGCGCGCAGTCTCTTCGGCGTAGGACGGCCCAAGTTCGCGCGAGTCCGCGAAGTGTGTCGTCTCAAACCCCGTGGTCTCTTCCGCTGCCACGGCCAGCGGCGCGAACGCCTCCCCAGAGGAGGACTCCAAGACATCCACCTCGTACTCGGCCTCGGGCACAGCCGACGCGGCGGGCCGTAGCTCTTCGCGAAGCTCGCTCATGTCAAAGTCGAACCACTCGCCCGCGTCGACTTCAACAAGTGCAGCCTTAATGTCAGGCATACGCTCGACAGCGGGCAGGGGCTCGGCTAAAGCGACCTCGGCGTCAAGTTCCGCGTCGTCGTCTCTGCAGGAGTCGGCGGCGGCACGGATAACGCGAGGTGGGATGCGGTGGCGCTCGTTCCGCTCGCGCTCCAACAGCGCTTCGAGATGCGCGACGGCCGCGGGGTCGCGCAACGAGCCGAGCGCCTCGACCGCGGCCCGGCGCACGTCCGGATTCTGGTCTTCGAGCGCGACGATTAGGTGCGGCGTAGCGGCGCGGTCGCCGAGGAGCGCGAGCGAGCGGGCAGCGGCGGCGCGCTCGGCCGGCGCGTCGGCCTCGCGCAGGTCGCGCGCGGTCTCGTTGAAGTAGCCCTGCTCGACGAAGGCCACGCCCGCGCGCTCGCGGCGCTGCGGGTTGCGGCCGGCGAGCGCCGCGAGCAGTTCGGCTGCTATCGTCTGCCGCGCCACCGCGTCGCGCGAACTGATGATCGAGCGGTCGTACTCCTCGCCTTCAAGCAGATGCCGGGTCTCTGCCCGCACACGTTCAAGGTCGGGCGCAATGGCCGGCATAATCACGGCCGGCGGGAGAATAGTAGTGTTATCAAATATAGCTACCTGAAGCTGCGCTGGCTCTAAGGATACGACCTCGCGAAGATTTGCGCCGGTGATGTTTGCTCTGGTGAGGTTCGCCCCTGAAAGATTTGCTCCCACGAACTCTGCTTTCATCAGTTTGGCTTCAATGAGCCTAGCACCTACGAGTTTTGCTCCAGTGAGTTTTGCTCCCATTAGTCTCGTTCCAGTGAGGCTTGCGTTGCTGAGATTTGCCCCGCTGAGGTCTGTATCCATGAGTTTTGCTCCGGTGAGGTTTGCCCCCGAGAGATCTGCCCCGGAGAGGTCTGCCTCGCGGAGGTCTGCTTCCATGAGGCTTGCTCCGGAGAGATTCGCTTCCATGAGTTTTGCCTCAGAGAGGTTTGCTCCGGTGAGTCCGGCGTCGCTAAGGTTTGCTGCTCTTAGGTCTAATCCACTAAGGGTTGCCCCCCCAAGACTTGCTCGACTAAGGTTTATGCCATGAAGGCTTATTCCGCTAAGGTTTACTTCGTGAAGATCCGCCCCTGCAAGATTAACTTCACTGAGTGTCATTTCTTTAAGGGTTGCTGCGCTGAGTTTTGCGTGATTAAAGTTTGCCTCACGGAGATCTGCTGTACCAAAAGACACACCACGTAAATCTGCTCCAATAAGTTTTGCATCCCTGAAGATTGCTCCATTGAGATATGCACCTGCTATTTTTGCTCCGCTAAGATCAGTTCCTGTGAAGTTTGCTTGAGTAAGGTTAGCTCCGATGAGGTTCACGTTGCTGAGGTTTGCTTCGGTAAAATTTACTTCGGAAAGGTCTAATGACGTAAGGCTTGCTTCGCTGAGATCTACCCCGCTGAGGTCTGCTCCGGCAATATTGCCTAAAGAAAGAAGATGTGGGTGTCTATCCGAATCGGTGCTTTCCATGATGAATTTCTTCATCTGATCAGTCCAAATAACCCGGCGACATCGTTTATCACCTGCGAAGAATCTTTTCAGAAAAAGAAATTCCATGATGGAGCGATGGGCAAATTTCCAATTGCCTTTTGCGTCCCTATGTAATAATGACCGTGCAGTAGCTTTCCACTCATTTATGTCTTCTATGGAAACCTTCAAATCTTTGACAATCTTAATAATAGTTCTTCTTGATACGCGGTCCGAGCCATTTTCTAAAAAACTAAGGTAGAGCTGAACGGCGACCTCTTCTGAAAAATCTTTCAGTGCCTTTGTTCTCTTCCAAAAATACTCTTCACGCTTGTACCATTTCTCAGTCAATATTGCGTAAATATCCCAGCTCGTCTTTACTTGGTCCGCTTGTCCTAATAGCTCAGGGATATGCGTAAGTAACATCGGGCGAATTGTTAGTTTACGAGCTTTTTTAGCAAATTCTCGTGCTTTGCGCTTTTTTTTGAATGACCAACACCAGAAGCGCCGTCGCAAGAAGGTATTCACTTGCTTGTCGCTAAATGGCGCAAGGTATAAGTGCCAGAAGGCGTGCTGCGCATCCCCCGCCCTAGGAGCGAAAACTAAGCTCGCGGCTTTGGGAATTGCTGTATCTTTTGGGAAAAATTGTGTGCGACATGTGATTAAGACACGCCGGAAATCACTACACGCTCTCATCAATTCATCTAATCTTTCCTCATATCCTTTGCGTGCTTTAGGATCTTCATCAAAAGCATCCAAAAAGAGAATCGTTTCATTTGGCTTCTTTATCTCCTTAATCTTTTCGATTGCCTTCTCACTTCCAAGCGGCATAATCGCTAGCTTATATCGCTTTAACCACCTTCTCCGGTTATAGTCATAATAATTAAGAACGAAAGAAGATTTACCCATACCAGCATCAGCAAGCAACAGCAGATGTCGATGCTTCGATTCTTCATCAATAAATCTTTCCACAGCCTTAAACAAATCTTCCCGAGTAGCCACAACATTGCTGCCTTCCTCCATTTCCTGTGCCAGGTCAACGCTAGTGGCATCCGGGCGCACGTAGTAGCGAGTCGCGTTTGCGATGTCCTCAGGTAAATATAAGTCTGCGCCAAATTCCGCTATCAAGCGTCTCTCGGTAAGCCAAGCGCGCAGCGTCCAACCCCACAAGGTAGCCACAATCGCTGCAGCAGCCAGCAAGGCACTTATGACAGCAATAATGTCACCTCGCGACCAATCGCCAAACCAATAATTAATGATTACTTGCACTGCTTATGCTCCCTTACTCAAGCGCCGAAAGGTAATAAGTGACTGCCGTCGGCAGCGCTACGCCGTGCCAAACCTCAAGGGCAAGGTGCACCACCCCTATAGAACTTATAGGTGACACCGTTAGGAAACCAGCCGTTGCACGCAGGATAGGGCGGTGAATCTGTCATCCGAAAACGCCCACCCTTGGGGGCGCATATCTGCGGCCTGCCTATCAACGTCAATGCTGCTGGCGTGCAAAGCCCCATCCTTGGGCGTCGTCTCGCCCCACACAGAAATCCGCTACTCTGTGAATAGCCAACCTGAGTTTGGTCGCCGCGGGAAATTCAGTAAGAATTCGTAACCGGCATGAAGCCGCCAACTGTATTCAATACACGACAGAAATTAAACTCTCGGATTATGGCTCCTGCCATCCTTGTCCAATACTCCCCCTGCTGGGGCGGCTCTTCCGCGGCAGCCCCTGTTGAGCGGAAACCACCGCATCCGGAACCGCCACCGCCAAAGGGTTAACCTATTGAAGAGGAGTCGCGCGAAAAGAACGCGCGAACGAATCAGTCCGCTATTATGTTTGAAGGGGGATCGCTGATTGGTGAAGTCAGCTTAAACTTACTTACACAGAATCTAGAAAGCCTCCTACTCAGGAAAGCCTCATCTTAGAATTTACGGGTAAATCTCTACCTCAGGGCGGGCAGTCGCTGGCGGGTCCCCAATCGGTTCTTCTCTGAAGGAAAGTCCTTCACCAGCGGCTTCCGACAAGCTAGTGCTCCCGAACCTGCCCTTTCAAGGGCCATCAGGGTCATCGGTTGGGCTGGGCGGATTGTCTCTCCGAGGACCGCCGGGATTATTTGGGTTGATGGGCGGCCGGGGCCGGGCGGATTTCTTCTTGTTTGCCCTGCGCTGGGGGGGGCGTGGCAGTGCCCTCCGTGGGACACTCTTTCGTTGGGACATCTTACGTCCGGGAGTACCCTGAGCACGTGTCCACACAGCCGGGAAAAGAAGCACAACCAGCAAACAGGCGCATGCTGTCCTCATCGTTCTCCTCCGGGTTAGTCAGTCTCCCACTTTTAAGTAGAAAGCGTGGACTACTGCGGTCGGGCCATGTTCGGCGCGCCCTGGATGAGGCCGCGGTTGACGAGCACCTTGACCTCGACGCGGCGGTTCTGCTCGCGCCCCTCGCGCGAAGTGTTGTCGGCCACCGCGTTCGTCTCGCCGTAGCCGTACGGCGTCACGATGCGGCGCAACGGGATGTTGTGATTCTCCACCAGATAGCGGATGACCGCGTCGGCGCGCCGCTGGCTAAGCCTGCGGTTGGCCTCGGTCGAGCCGTCGGCGCTGGCGAAGGCGCCAACCTCAAGCACGTAGCCCTTGGCCTGCAAAGCCTGCTGCGCGACCTGATCCAACAGATGCTTCGCCTCGGGCGAGAGCACGGCGCTGCCTACGCGGAAGAGGACGCTCGTGTCGTTCTGCACCTGATAGTCGTCCAAGGCAGAGATGCGCTCGTTAGTAGCGTTGATGCCGCTGATGGCAGCGTCAGCCGTCTCCTGCGCGGCTTTCGCGCCCCCGCGGGCGGCGTTCGATACGGCGGCCAGTTCGTCGAGTTGACCTGACAGGCGCAGCGCATTCTGCTCGACCTGGCCGATGCGCCCTTCGGCCTCGCCGACGCGGTTCTCGACCGGGGTCAAGTTGGCCTCGACCGTGCGCGCCGTGCGGAGGTCATTATCGTTAAAGCGCACCTTCTCGGCCACGAGCTGACCCGCTGCGTCGCCGCGCCCCTCGACCTCTAGGTTGAGGCCGCGCAGGATGGTGGTGACGCCGTAATTGCTGCCGCCGCGCAGGAAGCCGCCCGAGGTCTTCACGCTCGTCGCATTGGTCAGCGCGACGGTGGTCGAGACGCCGTCGGCGTCTTGGACGACGAAGCTGTCGGCCTGGCGGCTGGTCACTACACCCTTGATCTTCACCTTCTGCCCGGAGGCCATTTCATTCTTCCGCGGCCCGCCTGGCTTCTTAGGGTCGATGGGTGCTTTTTTGGCTTCGACCTGTGGCGGCTGCGGCGTCTCTTTCTTCTGCGGAACGCCGGGCTGGGTCGCATCGGCGGGGGGCTTTTGAGCATCCTTGTCGGTCTGAGGGGGCTTCTCCTGGCCGCCCCCGCCATCGCGGGCCTCGGCCGCAAAAGTTAGAAATCGCATTCCCATCCCGGCGTGGTGCATCAGGAAAATGAACACGACGAACAGAAGGCGGATCAACTTTGGTCGCATGAAGGTACTCCTCTCACTTCTTCGGACCTTTAGTCTCTTCAGGCTGTCCCGGCCTTGTGAGCCGACAAGTAATACTTGTGTGCGTCGGCCCGCCACTCGCGTATCTGCTCGAAGGCACCGTGGGCGGCGACGAGGATGAGCGGGATGAACGGGTCGAAGAAGAGCCCTAGGTTGCGCAGGGAGAAATAGCTGAAGACCAGCGTGACGAGGCCGATGAAGACGACCGCTAATAGCTTCTGCAACGCGCGTATCTCCAGCGCGAAAGGGAGCGCCACGCAGAGCGAGAGCAGGATTTCGATGATGACCAGCGTCCACCCCCCCCACGTTCTGAAAATCCGCGAGTCCAGCATCGCCTCCACGTAGTTCGCGTGTATGAAAGCCCCAGGGATGATGCCGGCGGGCGTGTCATACGAGTCGATGAGCATGCCCGTCTCGAAGCCCTGGCTGTGCCAGGCCCCGCTCAGGATGACCACCTTGTTCTCCACCCTTTTGAGCGCCGCCGGCTCGCCCTTAAGCAGGTCGCCGGCCGATACCACCTTCTTCTCGAACTCCTCCTGGTTGATGAAGCTCGCGTACGGCAACTCTTCCGTCTCGCGGAGGTGCCTGAGCACGTCCTCGTCGTGGGCGCGTGCGATGGCCTGGGAGAAGGAGTCGAGCGGCGGCCCGCCCTTGACCTCTAGGCTCAGGAGCGGCGCCAACCTGGTGTCGGGTGGGAGCGCGATGTAGCCCTTGCTCACACGGCCGCCGCCGAAGTCGCATTTGTCGTAGATGTCGGGCTTGGTCTCGTAAAAATAGTCGTCCTTGCCCACGTGCGTCAGGCTGATGGTCTTCGGGAGGATGACCTTGCGCCGCTGGGAGGCTGCCCACACGGCCTTGCAGAAGAGGTCCGTCTCCGCCCGATACCCGGGTTGTTCTAGGTCGTCGCTCCCTGGGGCCGACTGCGAGCGCAGGTCGAAGTCGATAGCGATCACCGCCGCGTTCGCCTTATCCAGTGCCTCCATCAGCTTCCCTATGTAGTCGCGCTTAATGGGAACTCGTCCCTCGGGCTCGCCGCGCCAGTACTCCTCATCTTGAATGAGCACGAGCGCAGTATGTTTCGGGTAAGGCGGGAAAGGCGTGAGGCTCTGAAGGAACTGCGACATCTTGTAGCGCGGCCCTGTCAGATAACCCTCCTCATCGAGCGAGTGCCCCAAGTAGAGCCCGATCACGATGATGATAGCGACCTTGAGCCAGTACCAAGGCTTCTTACCCGCCAGGCGTTTTATGACTTCGACCAACCTACGCTTCAAAGCTATTACCTCCTCCCCAAGTGCCCTAAAACATTAAGTGGGCACAGCTCGGTCACGCCCCAGGGGTAGGAACAGCGCCGGCGAGCGTGTCAGGTCAAGTAACCGGCTTTAAATTGCCTCCTCGAAAGACATCGACAGCTGCACTTCCTGGATTCTTTGCTGGCTTGGTTGAAGGTGAGGCTAACTGCGGAAACGCAGGTTAGCTGGACTCAGATCGGCTGCCAGAAGACGTCCGACCTTAATTAAACGTGCGCATGCTACTCCCGTCGGTAAAGCTTGTCAACAGATTGAGCATGCCGGGAGTATCTAAATCATAGCCGCAAGCGGTGCGGGGTAACGCGGGTACTTGCGTTTATGAAGTTGGCGTGCGTTGTAGCAGCGGATGAAGAGATCAACCGTCCGGCTGAGCGATTGGGTGCAGTACGAGAACCAGCGCGAGCGGCGGCCTAAGCGGGCGAGGTAAATGCCGTAAGTGGGGGTAAAGGCCTAGCCACGGGGCAAATAGCCCAAAACAAGAGCCGCCGCGGCGTCCTCACCCCTGAGTATCGCGGCGGCTCCCGTCCCGTCCAGGTGGCGGTCCAGGCGTGCCAAGCTCGTGCGCGGCTTATATCACACTCCGTTAACTTGGCAAAGGAAAATGCTTAATCGCTCATAGCGAGTGCCGATGTGCAGACTCAACTCGAACTTGCTTACACAGACGGCTTAGAACTTCCCTTCGGGGTGGTGCCATCCCCGCGTTCGATCAAATCACGTTGGGTACAGAAGGAACTGGAGACGGCCATGAGTAAGGAGATCGAGACGGGATCAGTCGTAGTACTGCCGCTGCTTTACGAGAAATGTGAGCTGCCGCCCTTCCTCCATGGCAAGCTATACGCCGATTTCACGTCACCAGAGGCATTCGAGAGTCTCTGGAAAAGCTGTTAACAAGACTGGCGTTTACAAGCAGTTAGAAGAATGTCCTCGCCAGAGCGCTTCCAAACCCCGTTCGACGCGGTCGAGGAGGTCCATGTCGTCACCAACCAGTTCTCCGCCGAGTACGGCCGCGCCTAGGCTCACTTCTTCCGTTGGGACAAGACGCTAGCGGCTAAGGTCTTGGCATCGTCGCTGAACCGCCCGTCGTTAAGAATTTTTGAAGCCGCAGTTGCAACTCTTGCAGAAGTGGTTTCGCCCGGAGCCTTGCTTTGCGTCAACGCGCTGGCCGCCACAGTCCTCGCCGTCTTACTCGACTGCGGATTGTCTAAAACTTTTGCCGCCAGCTTGGCTATTTTCGGAGCCGTTCCTTTTTCCATCAATTCACCTCCGACGCTGGCGCTCTTCGCCTACAACGCCGCGCTTCGGCCGCAGCGCCCCGCGCTCTCGACGCTCGGGGCCGCGCCGTGGTGGGTGTGGGCCGGCGGGCTCCTCGGCGCGGTCTTCGTGACGGCGGGGGCGGCCTTCGCCCCGCGGCTCGGCGCGGCGACCTTCATCTCCGTCACCATCGCGGGTCAGGTCATCGTCTCCATCCTGCTCGACCACTTCGGCGCCCTCGGCTTCGCCGCCCGCCCCGTCACGCCCCCGCGCCTCCTCGGCGCGCTCCTCCTCGTCGCGGGCGTCCTGCTGGTGAGAAAGTTTTGAGCGGGGCGGCGCCCCCCCGCGCGGTGCCGGCGCGGGGGCGGAGCGGTCTGTAGCGGGCGGGCGTTAGTTCCGCGCGGCCGCGCGGGACTAACCATTGACTTAAGGCTCCTGCGGGGTTACTTTCTCACCGTCCGGCGGAATTCATGTCGGCGGGGCGTCCTCGCCGGCCTCACGCGCTCTACACTTTTCACCTCCCGAAGGCCACCTATGAATAAACCGGCGCAGCCGCCGCAGCCCCTCGTCCCGCCTCGCGGGGCGGCCAAACGGCCCGCGGCAGGGCCGGCCCAGAAACGCCAGGCGCCGCCGCCCCCCAGGCCCCGGGCCGCCCCGGAATGTCGTCGGCCGTCGGCCGCCGCGCCGCCCCACGTCCGGGCTCCGGCAGCACCGACGCAGAAGGTCTTACAGCCGAAGACTGCGGCGGGGGCGCGGCCGCCGTCCGCCGCCCAACCGCGCACACGCCCCGCCGCCCCGCCCGCGTACCGCCCGCAGCCCGTGCCCCGGGTCTTGCAGAAGAAGTCAGCCGTCCCCCAGCAAAGGGCGGCGGGGCCCCAGGGCACGGGCGGCGCGGGCCCGGGGCGCACCCCGGCGGCGCCGCCCGTGTATAAGCCGCAGCCGCAGCCGGTGGTCCTACAGAGGAAGTCGGCGCTACCCGCCCGCGACCCGCGTCCGGCGCCGCGGCCGCCCGCGGCGGCCCAGGCGCCGGCGAGGAAGACGCCTTCCGCGCAGGGCGTCGTCCAGCCCATGTTCCCCGCGCGCGCGAACCGGGCCGCGGGGACGCACGCCGGCACCATCCAGATGATGCTCCGCCGCAGGATTCCGACAGAGGACGACGTCCCTCAGTCGAGTTCCTCGCACACGCCCCCCGTCCAAACCCCGAGCACGTCCAGCGTTCAGACGACGACCACAACCCTCCTCGAATTTAACGAGGAGACCGCCGCCAATTTTTTTCAGAGTACCGGCGGCGCAGACATCAAGAGCGAGGACAAGACCTTTCACATGCTGTCCGGCGACAGCCGCGTCTGGGCCGTGGCCAGCGGCGGCACGATGAGGCGCGAGTACGAGGCGCTGGTCGAGGCGGGGAAGGCCGGGATGAAGACGGTGCTGGCCGGGGAGCTGACAAAGGTGAGGTTGTGCATGGGCGCGCGCGATGTCGTCCAGGACGCCTTCCCCATGCTCTGGATAAAAGGCGCCATATCCAGCAAATCCAAGGCGACCCAGTTCAAGGGCGCGCTGAAGAATCACAAAGCCAACAGAACCACCCTCGGCTGCCTGGAGGTTATGAAGGCCGCCGCACAGAAAGTAGACCTTCAGGATTTCCAGGTGCTGCTCGACCCCTCGACGGGCGAACTCGTCGTAAACGACCCCAGGGGACACACGGCGGCGCGGCACGACAGCTTGATTCTGAAAAAAGTCGCGGAGTGGGAGAAGGCGCTCAGCGAGGACTCGGGGGCCACCCACTCGGGCAGCGTCTCGTCCTCCGCGCTGTCGCCGTGGGCGCGCTGCAAGAGTCCGTCGTTCGCGCCCTCGGAAGAAGAGTGCCGCCGCCTGTTCGAGCAGGGGGAATTGGGCATATACCACCCGAGTGCTCTACAGCAGGACTTTAATTTCGATGAAGAGATGAGGATACGCGCGGGCGAGCGCGGGCCGTTCAGGAGCAAGCACGGTACGGAATTCGTCTTCGTGCGCAAGATGGCGACCGGCAACTTCTACTTCTGCGCCTCTTACTTCTAAGGCCACGCCGGGCGGGCGCGGGGGTCAGCTCAAGCCGCCCTGCGCCAGCCCCGACAGGAACTCCGCGAGCAGGTTCCGCGCCACGCGCGCGCGGTAGCGCGCCGTCGAGCGCACGTCGTCGATGGGCGTTATCTCGCGCTCAAGCTCGTCGGCGGCGGCCTTCACCAGTTCCGCGTCGGGGCGACGGCCGCGCAGCACCCCTTCCGTCCGCCGGCAGCGCAGCACCAACGGCGCGACGCTGCCGAGCGCGACGCGCACCTCCGCCAGCGCGTCCCCCTCGACCTCCGCGAGCGCCGCGAAGCAGACCTTCGAGATGGCCTGTGCGCGCCGCGTCCCGACCTTGCGGTAGTAGTGGCGCGCGCCCTCGCGCGGCCGCGGCAGGAGCACGGCCGATATCAGCTCGTCGCCGCGCATGACCGTCTGCTTGTAGCCCGTGTGGAAGTCGGCGTAGTCCACGACGCGCGCGCCGCCGGCCGAGACCAGCTCGACCCGCGCGCCGTAGGCGAGCAGCGCGGGCGGCGTGTCGGCGGCCGGGCTCGCGTTGGCGATGTTGCCGCCGACGGTGCCGCGGTTCTGGATGGCGATGCCGCCCGTCTCGCGCGCGGCCACGCCGAGTAGGGGGAAGAGACGCGCCAGCAACTCGCTCCGCCTCACGTCCGTGTAGGTCGTGAGCGCCCCGACGCGCACGTGCCCGTCCTCCTCCGAGACGCCGCGAAGCTCGCGCAGCCGGGCGATGCTGAAGAACTTCCTGTGCTCAAGCTTCCCCGCCTCCAAGAGCACCATCAAATCCGTCCCGCCCGCGAAGGGCCGCCACACGCCCGGCTCCGCGCGCAGCAGCGCCAAAGCCTCCGCGAGCGTGCGGGGGACGACCATCTCGTATGCCGGCAGGTAGGCGCGCATAGGGAAGTAGACAGTAGACAGTAGACAGTAGACAGTAGACAGTAGAAAAACCCGCCGTTAAAGAATCACCCGGGTGTCGGCGTCAACGACAGCAGGGCGGAGCCCTACTGTCTACTGACTACTGTCTACTTTCTACTTTCTACCGCCTTCACCACCGCTTCGAAAATCTTGACGTAGCCGGTGCAGCGGCAGAGGTTGCCGGCGAGCCCTTCGCGGATGTCTGCGTCGGTCGGGCGCGGCGTCCGCCTGAGCAGGTTGACGGCGGCGAGCACCATGCCGGGCGTGCAGATGCCGCACTGCGCGCCGCCGCACTCGATCATCGCGCGCTGCACGGCGTGGAGGCGCTCGCCGTCCGCGACGCCCTCGACCGTCAGGACCTCCGCGCCCTCGACCTGCGCCGCGGGGACGAGGCAACTGTTGACCAACTCGCCGTCTATCAGGACGGAGCACGCGCCGCACTCGCCCTCGCCGCAGCCCTCCTTCGTGCCCGTCAGGCGCAACTCCTCGCGCAGCACGTCGAGCAGCCGCGCGAGCGGGTAGGCGCGCAGCGTCGCCTCCGCGCCGTTCACCGTGCAGCGGACGGAGAGCTTGCCGCCGCCGGACGCGTCGGCCGCCGTGTCAGACTTAGCCGCCTTCACTTCGTCTTTCATCAAACCCCTTCAGGCTCCGACCGCTTCCCCTTCGAGCGCATCCATGACGGCCTCGGGCGTGAGCGGCACCGCGTCCGCGCGGACGCCGGTCGCGTGCTCGAAGGCGTTGAGGATGGCCGGGGCGGGGCCGTCCATCGGCAGCTCGCCGATGCCCTTCGCGCCCGCGGGGCCGCCCTCGTAAGGGTTCTCGAAGAAGTGGACGCGGATGGGCGGCACGTCGGCCGCGGTCGGGATGATGTAGTTCGTCATCTGCCCGTTGGCCATCCGGCCGCCGCGCCACACCACGTTCTCGTAGAGCGTCCAGCCGATGCCCTGCGCCACGCCGCCCTCTATCTGCCCGGCCGCGAGCACGGGGTGGATGACCCGCCCCACCTCCTGCACGGCGACGAAGTCCTCGACGCGCGCCTCGTACGTCACGGTGTCCACGCTCACCTCGGCGACGTAGACGGCCCACGCGTACGCGCCGTAGGCGTCGCCGCGGTAGCGCTCGTCGTCCCACTCGATGTCCTCGGGCTGCCTATACTGCACGTGCGTGCGGAGCGCGCCGTGCCGCTCGATGTAACCGGCGCACGCGCGCGCCCAGTCGCCGTGCGTGTAAGAGTCGCCGATGAGGCCGGCGCCCTTGAGCGTCTCGCGGATTTGGAGCGCGGCCGACTCGACGAGCTTGCCGACGATCATCGTCGTGCGCGAGGCGACGGTCGGGCCGCTGTTGGGCACGTCGGCCGTGTCGGGCTGGACGACCTCGACCGCCTCGTAGTCGAGCCCCAGCGCGTCGGCCGCGATCTGCGCGAAGACCGTCTTCGTCCCCTGCCCGATCTCCGTGCTCGCGGAGAGGACGCGGACGCGCCCCTCGGGCGTGGCCTCGCAGCCGACGACCGACTGGAGGTACTTCTCGCCCGAGCCGGTGAAGCCCGCGCCGTGCATGAAGGAGGCGAACCCGATGCCGCGCTTCACGCGCGCGCCCTCGTTCTCGCGCGCGAAGCGCTCGCGCTTGGCGCGATAGTCGGTCAGCTCGAAGGCGCGGTCGAGGAGGCCCGCGAGGTCAACGTCCTCGCGGATGACCTGCCCCGTGGCGGTCGTCTCGCCCTTCGTGATGAAGTTGCGGCGGCGCAGATCCTCCGGGGTGAGCCCGACGGCGGCGGCCACCTTGTCGAGGTGGCGTTCGAGCGCGAAGATGCTCTGCGGCGCGCCGAAGCCGCGGAAGGCGCCGTGCGGCGGGACGTTCGTGGCGACGGCGCGCGACCGTATCCGCACGTTCGGGCAGTTGTACGGCCCCGCCGCGTGAATCGTCCCGCGCGAGAGCACGACCGAGGAGAGCGTCGCGTAGGCGCCGCCGTCCACTACGAAGTCTATCTCCATGCCGACGAGCCTGCCGTCGCGCGTGACGGCCGTGCGGTGGCGCGTGCGCGATGGGTGGCGCTTGGTCGTCGCCGCCATGTCCTCCGCGCGGTCGTAGACCATCTTCACGGGCCGGCCCGACTTCCACGCGAGCAGGGCGGCGTGCCCCGCTATCATCGAAGGGTACTCCTCCTTACCGCCGAAGCCGCCGCCCGTCTCGGTCTGGATGACGCGAACCTTCTCCTCCGGCAGCCCGAAGAGTTTCACCAGCGCCTTGTGGACGTAGTAGGGGCACTGCATCGAGCCGCGCACGACGACGCCCCGCTCCGGGCTCGCCTCGGCGATGACGCCGTTCGTCTCGATGTAGAGCTGTTCCTGCGCGCCAGTCCTGTACTCGCCCTCGACGACGACGACACCCGGAGCGTCCCAAACCTCTTCGACGTTCCCCTTCTCGACGAGGAACGTCTTGAAGACGTTGTCCTCGCCCCAGACTACCTCCTTCGGGGCCAAAGCCTCCTCGATGGTGAAGACGGCGGGCAGCGGCTCTATCTCAAGGTGCACGGCGCGGCGCGCCTCTTCGAGCAGGTACTTGTCCGGGTGCGCGAGCAGGAGGACGGGCTCCTCGGCGTGGTTGACCACGCGGTCTGCGAGGTAGGGCTGGTCGTTGAGGATGAGCGCGACGTAGTTGGCGCCCGGCACGTCGCGCGCGGTGACGACGGTGAACTCGTCCCACGGTATGCCTTCGCCGAAGCGGACGTTCGTGATGCGGCCGCGCGGCACGGGGCTGCGCACGGTCGCGCCGTGGAGCATACCGGGCAAGCGTAGGTCGTCCACGTACTGCGCCGCGCCCGTCACCTTGGCGCGCCCCTCCTTGCGGGGGACGGGCCTGCCGATGTTCTTGTCCGAAATCATCAGGAAGTTTTCGGCGGCTGCCGCAGCGCCGGAAGTGTGGGAGATTGTAGCCTATGAAAGGATGAAGGCGGAAGGATGAAGGATGAAAGGAACACCGTCCTTACTTCATCCTTCATACTTCCGCCTTCATCCTTTTCTAGTCCCCGCCCTGCGCGCCGAGCCTCCGGCGCATCTCGTCCGAAGCCTCGAACTCGGCCGTCTCCGCCTCCGGCTCGGCCCCGCCGTCGGCGGCCGCGGCCGCGCGGCGCCGCGCGAAGGAGGCGCGCAAGCCCCCGAGCGCGCGCGAAGGGTAGGCGAAGACGCGCCCCGCCCCGCGGCGCCAGAAGGCCGTGTGGCCGATGTCGTCGAAGACCGAGTAGGCGACCGGGGTAACGAGGAGCGTCAGCAGCAGCGAGAGCGACTGGCCGCCGATGACGACGATGGCGATGGAGCGCCGCTCCTCCGCGCCCGGCCCAGTGCCCAAAGCGAGCGGGAGCATGCCGGCGACGAGCGCGAGCGTCGTCATCAGGATGGGGCGCAGGCGGTCGCGGTTCCCCTGGATGACCGCCTCGAAGCGCTCCATCCCCTTCGCGCGCAGGTTGTTCATGTGGTCTATCTGCAGGATGGAGTTCTTCTTCACCACGCCGAAGAGGACGAGGATGCCGAGCGCCGAATAAAGGTTCAGCGTGTCGCCCGTCAAATACTGCGAGAGCAGCGCGAACGGCACGGCCAGCGGCAGGCTCAGGAGAATCGTCACGGGGTGGATGGTGCTCTCGAACTGCGACGCGAGGATCATGTACATGAAGATGATCGAGAGCATGAACGCCCACAGGAACTCCGTGAACGTCCGCTCCAGCTCGCGCGCGCGCCCCGAGACGGCCGTCGTGTAGACGGCGGGCATGTTCATCCGCGCCGACTCGGCCCTCAGCGCCTCGATGCGGTCGGCCAGCGCGAAGCCGGGCGCGACCGAGGCGCGCAAAGAGACCTGCCGCTGGCGGTCTATGCGGTCGATGCGCGAGGGGCTGATGTCGCGGCGGATGCGGACGAGGTTGTCGAGGCGGACGAGCCCGCCGCGCGAGGAGGGCACGTAGAGCTGGCCGAGCGTGCGCGGGTCGTTGCGGTCGCGCTCGGTCAGGCGCAACTGCACGTCGTACGCCTCGTTGATGGAGGCGTCGTGGAAGCGCGTCACCTCCTGGTCGCCGCCGACCATCACGCGCAGGGAGTTGGCGATGTCGGCGGTCGAGACGCCGAGCGTGGCGGCGCGGTCGCGGTCGATCTCGACGCGCAGCTCCGGCTTGTTGAGCTTCAGGGTGGTGTCGGCGTCCACGATGCCGCCGAGTTTTTCCGAGCGTTCGCGCAGCTCCTCGGCGTAGCGCGAGAGCTGCCCCAGCTCGGGGCCGCGGATGACGAAGTCGATGTCGAAGCGGCCGCCCGCGCCGAAGTTGAACGACGGCGCGTTGCGCACGCCGACGCGCATCGGCGCGTACTTGCGCAGTCGCCGGCGCACCTCCTGCATCACGTCCTGCTGCGAGTAGTTGCCGCGGAACGCCTTCGTGGGCGTGCCGTTCAGGAGTTCGTGCCAGACGCGGCTGAAGGAGAGCGTGCGCTCCTCGTGGGGCGCGATGCGGACGTACATGTCGCCCTGCCCGACGCCGCCGAGGAAGCCGCCGCCGGCCGTGGCGAGCACGAGCCGCACGCCGGGCGTCTTCATGATGTCCTGCTCGACGGCCTGCATCGTCTCGTTCATCATGGGCAGGTTCGTCCCCTCGGGCGCGGTCACCGAGACCTCGAACTCCGCCTCGTCCACGTTCGACGGGATGAACTCCTGCCGCACGGCGCGGTAGAGCGGGACGCTCGACGCGACGACGGCGAGCGCCAGCACCGAGACGGCCAGCCGGTGGCGCATCGAGAAGGCGAGCAGCCGCGTGTATGCGCGGTCGATGTAGCCGTAGAAGCCGCCGCGCGAGCCGGCCTTCGCGCCCAGCTCGTGCCCGCCGTCGTGGTCGCCCCCGCCGCCGTGCCCCGAGGCCGCGTCCTCCGCGCGCAGCAGGCGCGAGGACATCATCGGCGTGAGCGTGAACGAGACGAGCAGGCTCACCATGATGGCCACGGCCGCCGTGATGCCGAACTGGTAGAGGAAGCGCCCCGAGATCGAGGACATGAACGAGACCGGCAGGAAGATGACGACGAGCGAGAGGGTCGTCGCCAGCACGGCCAGCCCGATGTCTGCCGTCGCCTCGCGCGCCGCCTCCGCCGCCGACATCCGCTTCTCCTCGACGAAGCGGAAGATGTTTTCGAGCACGACGATGGCGTCGTCGATGACGACGCCGACCATCAGCACGAGCGCGAGCATCGTCACGCTGTTGAGCGTGAAGTCGAGCGCGCGCATCATGGCGAAGGTCGAGACGACCGAGGCCGGGATGGCGACGGCCGCGATGAGCGTCGAGCGCCACGACCGCATGAAGAGCAGCACGACGAGCGAGGCGAGGATGGAGCCGAGGACGAGGTGGACGGTGATCTCGTGCAGCGCCGCCTCGATGTAGCGCGACTGGTCGCGGATGACCTCCATCTTCACGTCCGACGGGAGCTGCGCCGCGACGCGCGCCATCGCCTGCTTGACGCCGCCGATGACCTCGACCGTGTTGGCGCCCGACTGCCGCTGCACCTGGAGCGTGACGGTCGGCACGCCGTTCAGGCGGGCGAGCGAGCGCTGCTCCTTAGTGCCGTCCTCGACGCGCCCCACGTCGCGCAGGCGGACGGGCGAGCCGCCGACGTTGGCGACGACGAGGTCGTTGAAGGCGCGCGGGTCGGTGACGCGCCCCATCGTGCGCAGCGTCAGCTCCTCGCGGCCGGTGGTGACGTTGCCGCCGGGCACGTCGGCGTTCTGGCGGCCGAGGGCCGCCTGCACGGCCGTGATGGGAATCTGGTACGCCTCAAGGCGGTCGGCGTCCACCCAGACGTTGATGGCGCGGTCGAGCCCGCCGACGATCTGCACCTGCCCGACGCCGCCGACGCGCTCGAACTGCGGGCGCACGATCTTGTCGCCCAGCTCCGTCAGCTCGCGCAAAGAGCGCTCGCCCGTGAGCGCGACGGTGATGACGGGCGCGCTGTCGTTGTTGAACTTCTGGACGACGGGCGGGCGCTCGCGCGCCTCCTCGGGCAGGCGGCTGATGACGGTCGTGACGCGGTCGCGCACGTCCTGCGCGGCCGTCTCAAGGTCGCGGTCGAGCTTGAAGGTGGCGATGATGATAGAGGTGCCGGGCGCCGAGACCGAGCGCAGCTCGTCTATGCCCTCGACGGTGTTGACGGCCTCCTCGATGGGCTGCGAGACGAGCGTCTCGACCTCCTCGGAGGAGGCGCCGGGCAGCACCGTGCGCACGCTCACCGTCGGCAGGTCTACGGACGGGAAGCGGTCGACGCCGAGCCGGAAGTAGCTGGCCGCGCCGACGACGACGAGCGAGAGCACGATCATCGCCGCGAAGACCGGCCGCCTGATGCAAATTTCCGCGAGCTTCTGCATTGCCTTAGTTCTTCTTCTGCTCGGCCGCCGCCTTCAGCTTTTGCGCGACCCACTCGTCGGCCGACAGTCCCTTCGCCAGTGTCGGGTCAAGGTTATAAGCCGCGCGGTAGCTCTCGGCCGCCCCGTCCGGCTTCCCCTTGCGCAGGAGGAAGTCGCCGAGCATCGCGCGCAGCGCCGCGTCCTTCGGGTGGAGTGCGACGCCCGCGCCGACGTATTCGAGCCCCGCGTCCACCATCTGTGGCCGCGCGAGCCAACTCCCGCCGATGCTGAGGAAGGTCTGCGGGCGCATCACGCCTTCGGGGTTCGATTCGTACGCGCGCCGGAAGTATGCGAGCGGGCGCTCGTAGTCGCCCCCGACCCGCTTGAGCGCGGCGCGCCCCTCGGGCGAACGCTCGACGAGGATGATGAGGTAGGCCCAGTTGAAGAGCAGCTCGTCCGAGTTCGGGTAGAGGTCAACGCCGAGCTTGGTCGCCTTCAGACCGGCGAGCCCGTTCTGTATCGGCTGGATGGCGCCGGTGAAGTCCGGGTAGACCTCCGCGCCCGCGAACTCCTTCCGCAGCCGCGCGCCGACCGCGTCGAAGTCCGTGTCCGGCCCGATCGAAAGGTGACGCGTGTAGTCGTTCCACGTCCGCGCCCAGTCGGCGTCCCAGCGCGCGACGAGCTTCTCGAACTCGGGCGTGAAGCGCAGCGACTTCGGCGTCCTCGGGTCTGACTTGTAGAGCCGCACGTAGTCGGCGAAGAAGGGCACGGCGCCCGACGCGTGGTACTTGTCGAGCCCCGCCGCGCCGTTCTTCTCCTTCAACCTCGCCGCCATGTACGAGCCGAGCTTGACAAGCCGGACGCCGCCGGCCGGGTGGCGCGCGTCGCGGACGCGCTTCCAGACGCCGCCGAGGTCGGCGCGCGCGGCCTCGCGCGAGGCGCTGGCGTTGAAGAAGGCGAAGGCGTCGGCCAGCTCCTTCGCGTCCGACGTGAGCGGCGCGTGGTGCTCCTCGAAGTGGAGGCCGCCGTAGTTGAACGCGCTGTTGAGCGCGAGCGCGATGGGGGCGTCCGACTTCTCCCTCGTGAAGACCTTCGCGTCCCACGACTCGCCGGTGACGGTCTCGTAGAGGCGGCGGACGTAGCGCTGCGTGGGCGCGGCTTCGAGGTTGGAGGCCGCGGCGAGGGCGAGGCGCTTCTCGGGGAAGTAGTAGAGGTACGTGTCAGTCCCCTTCTGGCCGCCCTGCGCGTGGAGGGCGAGGCTGCCGTTGACGGGCATCACCATCCAGCCGAGCGTGTAGTAGGTGTCGCCGTCGCCGAGGCCCGTGTAGCGCCCCGACTTCGAGACGAAGGGCTTGAGCATCTCGTCGACCCACTTCGGCGAAAGAACCTTCCCCGCGAAGGCCGCGCGCGCCCAGCGCAGGAGGTCGGGCACGGTGCCGGTCAGGCCGCCGCCGCCGAAGCGCGAGCTGACGTCGATGAAGGGCGCGTTCTTCACCTCGCCGTCGGCGAGGTCGTAGCCGCGGACGCGGTTCGGGATGAGGCCGCGCACGTCGTCCATCCGCGTGTCCTTCATGCCCGCGGGCGCCCAGAGGTTCTCGCGCAGGTACTGCTCGAACGTCTGCCCCGAGACGTTCTCGATGGCCGCGCCGAGCAGGTTGTAGCCGCTCGTCTGGTAGTCGTAGCGCGTGCCCGGCTCGTACTTGATGGGGTACTTCGAGATGCGCGCGACGACCTCCTTCGTCGTCACGTGCTCGGGCCCCAGCCCCGAGCCGGTCTGCCCGCCGCCGGTGTGCGTCAGGAGGTTGCGCACCGTGACGGGCCACTGCTGTTTGGGGTAGTCGGGGACGTACTTCTGAATCTCGGCGTCGAGGTCGATCTTCCCGCGCTCGGCGAGCTGGACGACGGCCTCGCCCGTCATGGACTTGGTGATGGAGGCGAGGCGGTAGGCGCTCTCGGCCGAGGCGGGCACCTTGTTTTCGAGGTCGGCGTAGCCGAAGCCCTTGACCCAGGTGTAGTCGTCCTTGAAGAACCCGATGGTCATGCCGGGGATGCGGTCGCGCTTGATGCCCTCGGCGACGAACGCCTCGAACTCGCGCAGCCGCTCGGCGTAAGGGTCGGCGGGGGCGGCCTGCGGTTGAGGTTGAGACGACTGTGCGCGCGCCGGAGGGGTCGGGCAGAGGGAGGCGCACAGCAGGGCGGCGACGACTGCGAGGCTGAGGGTTTTTCTCACGCTGACCACCTCATGAAAGGCAGAAGAAGTAGGCAGTAGGCAGTAGACAGTAGACAGTAGACAGTAGGAAATCCGTCCTCAATCATTCTCCCCGGCGTCAGTATCAATCTCAGGTAGGCGGAAGCCCTACCGTCTACTGCCCACTGCCTACGGCCTTTTCACTCCACGACGTTGACGGGCATGCCCGACTGCAGGTTGCCGGGGTCGATGACTACGGCCTCGCCGACGTTGATGCCGGAGAGCACCTCGGTCCACGTGTCGGCGCGGCGACCCGTGGTGATGGGCTTCTCCTTCGCCTTGCCGTTCTCGACCGTGATGACCTTCTCGATGCCGGCGAAGGTGACGACGGCGTTGGCCGGCACGGTGACGGCCCTGTCGCCGCTGTTGGTGACTATCTCGGCGCGCGCGAAGCCGCCGGGGCGCAGGCCGCCGGGGTTGGCTATCTCGGCCTCGACGACGAGCACGCGGTTCTGCTGGTTGATGGTCGGGCTCAGGCGGACGATCCTCCCGGCGTAGAGGCCGTTGTCGCCCTCGACCGTGACGCGGACGGGCTGGCCGGCGCGCACCGCGGCCGCGTCGCGCTCGGGCACCTCCCCGCGGAAGCGCAGCGGGTTGACGCGCACGACGGTGACGACGGGCACGGCCGCGCCGAGGTACTCGCCGACGCTGGCATGCCGCTCCTGCACGAGCCCGTCGAAGGGCGCGACGACCACGGTGTCTGCGAGCGCCTGCCGCGCCAGCGAAAGCTCCGTGCGGCGCTGCGCGAGCAGCGCCTGGCGGTTGCGTATCTCCTCGACCGCGTCCTGATACCTGCCCTGCGCCACCTTGAAGGCGGCGTCGGCCGACTCGTACTCGGCGCGCGCGACCACGCCCGACTCGACGAGCGCCGTCACCCTCTGTCGGTTCTGCCGCGCCTCTTCGAGCACGGCGCGCGCCTGGCGGACCGTGCCGGTCACCTCGGGGTCGAAGCGGTCGTCGTCGCCCTGCGGCTGCAAGCCCAGGCGGGCGCGCGCCTGCTGGAGCGCGGCCTCGGCCTGCTGCACGCGCAGGCGGTAGTCCTGCTGCTCGACCTGCGCGACCGTCTGCCCGCGGCGGACGACGCTGCCGAGGTCGACCGTGATGGTGCTGACGCGGCCGGGGACTTTGACGCTCAGGGTCGCCTCGTCCTGCGCGGCGAGCGTGCCCGTGACGTTGACGCTCGCGCCGACCGGCGTCTCCTCGACGCGCGCGACCTTGACGGGCCGCGCCTCTCCGCCCCCCGCACGCCCCTCGCCCGGGCCCTTCTGCTGCCCGGAGGCCGGGTACTCGCTCTTGCATGCGCCCGCGCCGAAGAGGAGCGCGAGGGCACACGCCGCCGCGACGGCGCGCCGCGAAGCACTTGAGGGGAATACTCTGGCCGGAAAAGACATCTCGATAAGCGACCTTCAGGCGTTGAAGACGTAAAGTTTATCACGGCGGTTACAAAACATTTAAGGCAGTAGGCAGTGGGCAGTTAAGACGAGTAGGCAGTAGGAAGTAGACAGTAGACAGTAGACAGTAGACAGTAGGGCTCCGCCTTCCCGGCGTTGTTGCCGATGCCGCCACCCGGACGGCTCGACTAGCGAAGGGTTTTCTACTGTCTACTGCCCACTGCCTACTGCCTCCTTCACTCGCCGAAGCTGCGGCGGATGAGGTAGGACATCTTGATGAAGAAGGTGCGGCCGTTGCGGCGGAAGCCGGGCTCCAGGTTGCCGTTGAAGGGGTTGAAGCCGTTGCGGTTGAGGTCGTCGTTGTAGCCGACGTAGAGGGCCGTGCCCGGGTTCGGCGTCCAGCCGAAGAGGAACTGCCCGCGCCCACGGGACGAGAGCGTGTCGTAGTCCATGCGCCCGCGCAGGGCGATGAAGCGCGTGAACTGGTAGGTCGTGCGCAGGACGATGATGTTGTCGTCGAAGGAGACGAGCCCCGTGTCGTAGCGCGTCAGCCGCGACTTGTTGAAGCTGAGCTGCGCGCGCAGCGCGCTCGTCGGCTGGTAGGTGACGCCCGTGTCCACGTCGAAGGTCTTCCCCGCCCCGGGGTCTTGCAGCCCCTCGCAGACGGCCGGCTGGACGAAGTTCGGGTCGTCGCTCTCGCAGCGCCCGGCGGCGCGGGACTCGCGCGCCTGCACGGCCGAGAGGCTCACGCGCGGGAAGCGCGGGCCGGCGCCGAAGTCGAAGTCGATCTGCCCGCGCTGCGTGCCGACGAAGCCGTAGGCGTAGAACTGCTTGTTGAAGGTCCGCTCGGCGTAGATGAAGATGGTGCGGTGGCGCGCCTGCCGCTCCTGGTCCTCGCCCGCGAAGCGCCCGCCGAACTCCTGGGCGAAGACGCGGTCGTAGCCGAAGTTCGTGCCGACCTGCACGAAGGTCTGGTGCTGGAACTGGAGGTTGAAGTTCGTCCCGTCGAACCAGTCGAGGCTGCGCCCCTGCCAGTCGTAGTCGAAGCCCGTGAAGTTCTGGATGCGGAACTGGATGAGCGTCGCCTTGGGGCGAGACTCCGTGTTCCAGCGGTAGGCGTAGAAGGCGTTGTTGATGTTGGTGCGGCGCGTGAAGCCGACGTCGGCCGTGTACCCCTGCGTGCGCCCGCCGACGCTGGCGAACCAGCCGGTGTTGCGCCGCGTCACGTCGTAGCTCGCCGAGTAGGCGAAGCCGTTGCGGTTGAAGCAGCCGAGCCGCAGCTCGTAGTCGGGCGGCGCGCCCGCGGCGGCCGTGTTGGCGAAGTTGCGGTCGCAGTCGCGCAGGGTCGTGCCGACGACCTCGAAGGCGGCAACGTCGGTCGGGCTCATCTTGAAGCGGCCGTCGAAGCCGAGCAGGTGGTTGTGCCGCTCCGCGAAGTTGTAGGTCGTGCCGAAGAGGCCGACGCTCGACTCCTTGCCCACGTCGCGCTTGAGCCGGAGGACGCCGATGAGCGCGTTCCTGCCGACGACGTTCGTCAGCAGGTCTGCGAAGCGCGCCTCCTTCAGCGCACGCCGGCCGTCGTCGCCCTCGGCTACGATGTCGCGGCGGCGCTCGTCCAGCTCGTCCTCGCCGAAGTTGCCCGGCGCGGCGTCGGAGGCGAGGATGAGCCCGAAGGTGTTGCGGCCGCGCTTGCCCGTCAGCTTGGCGGCGAAGTCGGGGTCGATGATGGCGCGCGTGTGGACGACCTGGTTGCTGGTGTCGAAAATCTCCTTGCCTTCGAGGAAGAAGGGGCGCTTCTCCTCGAAGAAGATGGGGAAGCGCTGGTTGGCGGTGATGACGGTGGCGTCGGCCTCGACCTGCGCGAAGTCGGGGTTGTAGGCGAAGTCGAGCGTGACGGTCGGCGTCAGGCTGTACTTGGCCGTCACGCCGATGTCGGCCTCGACGGGCGGGTTGATGAAGCGGCCGGGGTCGGGGAGGTCCGCGACGCCGCGCGCGGCGGCGCCCGACGGCCGCGGCGGGAAGGCGCGCACGCGCCGGCCCGTCTCGGAGAGGGTGAGCGAGGGTATCAGCTCCAGCGTCCGCTCGGTCGAGATGCCCTCCAGGCCGGTGACGTGGCCGGACTGGTTGAGTATGCCCGAGATGTCGCGCGAGACCGGCATCCACGAGTCCAGCTCGCGGTTGAAGCGCTGGATGCGGCGCAGGAAGTGGACGCCCCACTGCTTGTCCTTCCCCGCCTCGTAGCGCAGCGACTTGAACGGGATGGCGACCTCGACGACGTAGCCGTCCGAGGTCAGCGCGCCCTTCGACTCCATCACGATGTCGGGGCTGTAGTCCTCGTTGTCGGGGGTCTTGATGCCGTCGGCCTGGACGCCGAGCGGGCTCCAGAAGAGCGCGTACGCCTTGCGCTTGTCGTTGAAGGTGTCGAGGAAGACGCCCACGAAGTCGTCGTCGAAAATCTGGTCGCGCTTCGGGACGGTGGCGCGCACCTTCGAGGGGTCGTCGAAGCAGCGGAAGGCGAGGTAGAAGAACTTCGAGTCGTAGCCGACGCGCACCTCGGTCGGCTGCGAGGGCGCGATGTTGTCGCCCGGCTCGATCTGCTGGAAGTCTTTGAAGAGCGCGCCCTGCTGCCAGACGGCGTCGTCGAGCTTGCCGTCGATGACGGGCGGCTTGTCGAAGCGCGGGATGCGCGCGGGCGTCGTCTTCTCGGGCGTGAGCAGCGCGGCGAGGCGCGCCGCGTTGGAGCCGGCCGCCGCGGCCTTCGCGGCCGCCGCGGGCTGCCCCGGGGCCTCGGCCGCCGCGCCGTCGGTCGGCGTGCCCGCGGGGCTCGTGCCGGGGCTGGCCGAGGGGCTGGGGGCCGGCGCGGCGGCGGGCGGGGGCGTCGGCGTGGGGCCGGCGCTGCCGCCCGCCTCGGGCTTCTGCGCGGCGCGCGGCGCGAAGAGGATTTCGAGCCGGTTGAAACTGGCGCGCACGCGCGGCTCGAAGCCCGCGGCCGGCGTGAAGGCCAGCAGCGCGTCGTCGCCGCGCTGCCCCGCCTCGACGCGCGAGAAGCCGCGCGCCGAGAGGCCGCCCGAGGCGAGCACCGCAGCGTCCGCCTCCGGGAAGAGGACGAAGAACCTGCCGCCCTCCGTGAAAGTCTCGTAGCCGCCGAGCGCCGCGTCGGACGTGACGCGCACGCGCGTGCCTTCGGCCGACTCGGCGACGCTCAACGTCATACGCTTCA
>DASVWB010000228.1:0-3018 GCA_036389815.1 Pyrinomonadaceae bacterium
CAACCCCCGCCGCGGGCGGTTCTGACCGCTATCACGTCTCATCCGCGACCCCCGCTTTAAAATCCCCCTATCCCCGCCCCGCCCGTTTCGTGTTAATCTCCGCGCTGCCTTAAGCTCCTCGACCCCTTGAACCCCTTCCGCGAGGTGACTCCCATGCCAGAGACCGGCCGCCCACAGATGACGCTCGAAGCGCTCCGCTCCGTCCCGCTCTTCGCCTCGCTCGACGACGAGGCGGCGGCGGGGCTGCGCGAACTGCTCAGGCCCGAGCTGCGGGCCGCCGGCAGCGTCCTCTTCCGCCAGGGCGAGCCCGGCGGCGCGATGTACCTCATCGAGGGCGGGCGCGTCCGCATACACCTCCGCGACGAGGACGGCGACGAGGTGACTTTGGCCGAACTCGCCCCCGGCGACTTCTTCGGCGAGATGGCCATCCTCGACGGCAAGCCGCGCTCGGCGACCGCGACCGTGGACGAGGACGCGCGCCTCGCCGTGCTCTCGCGCGAACACTTCCACGCCTTCCTGCGGCGCAGCCCCGAAGGCGCGCTCTCGATGCTCGCCGCCCTCACGGAGCGACTGCGCCGCACGGACGAGATGCTGCGCCAGCGCGTGACGCGCAACCTCAACGAGGTCGAGGAGGGGCGGCAGACCTTCGCCGACCGGATGGCCGACGCCGTCTCGGAGTTCGGCGGGAGCTGGAAGTTCATCGCGGCCACCGTCGCCTTCATCGTCTTCTGGGTCGTCTACAACACGGCCTGGCGGCACGACAGCGGCATCGACCCGTTCCCCTACTCCTTCCTCGACGTGATGAACGGCATCGTCGCCGCCCTGCTCACGCCCATCATCCTCATCTCGCAGAACCGGCAGGGGCAGAAGGATCGCCTGCGCGCCGACCTCGACTACCAGGTCAACCTCAAGAACGAGCTGGCGCTGGGCGAGGTCATGCGCCGCCTCGACCTGCTGGAGTCCGAACGCCTCCCGCACCTCTTCGCCGAGCTGAGGGGGGAGATGGGGAGGGGAAGTAGGAAGTAGGAAGTAGACAGTAGACAGTAGACAGTAGACAGTAGAAAGAACCGTACCTGTTGCGGCTCGCCCGAGTGTCAGCGCCGGCGTCGGAAGGCCCTGAGCCCTACTGTCTACTGTCTACTGTCTACTGTCTACTTCCTGTTACAATGTCCGCGTTCTGCTCAAACCTAAAATCATAACGGTGCTTGGGGTCTAATGATTCAGGCCGTCTTCTTCGACTTCAACGGGGTCATCATCGACGACGAGCCGTTGCAGATGAAAGCCTATCAGGAGGTGCTCGGGGCCGAGGGGCTGGCCGTCACGGAGTCAGACTACTACGGCTCGCTCGGGATGGACGACGTGACGTTCGTCCGCGCCGCCTTCGAGCGCGCGGGGCGGGAGCTGGCCGACGAGGTGCTCGCGCGCGTCATCGAGGCGAAGACGGCCGCGCACCGCAAGCTGCTCGGGGGCGAGCTGCCGCTCTTCCCCGGCGTCGTCACCTTCGTCAAGGCGCTCGCGCGCGGCCACTCGCTCGGGCTCGTCAGCATGGCGCGGCGCACGGAGATAGACTACGTGCTCGAACGCGCCGCGCTCGCCGGCCACTTCGAGGCCGTCGTCAGCGCCGAGGACGTGACGGCCTGCAAGCCCGACCCCGCGTGCTACAAAGGCGGTCTCGAACTCCTCAACCGCAGGCGCGGCGAGGCGCACGTCATGCCGCTGCGCCCCGACGAGTGCCTCGTCGTCGAGGACTCGCCGCCCGGCATCCTCTCGGCGCGCGCCGCCGGCATGCGCACGCTCGGCGTCGCCAACACCGTCCCCGACCGCGCGCTCCGCGAGGCCGGCGCCGACTCCGTCACGCGCAGCCTCGCCGACTGGACGCCCGACGCGGTTCACCACGTGTTCGATACGGAATGGGGGAAGGAGTAGGCAGCAGGCAGCAGGCAGTTAAGGCAAGATTTCTTTGGCAGATTTTCTTTACCTCTGACTGCCCGTTAGCCCGGCAGACACCGACAATCTCATCCGGCTCACTGCCAACTGCCTGCTGCTTACTGCCTACTGTTTTATGACTCCTGCTGACAAGCTCGCGGCGGCGGAGGTGCGGAGGCTGTTCGCGGCGGAGGCGTCGCGGCCGGAGGGGGAGGTTGACCTCGGGCGCGCGGCGCTTCTGGTCGGGGCGGAGGAGGAGCCGCGCCGCGCCGACGTGGCGCGGTGCCTCGCGCGGCTCGACGAGATGGGCGAGGGGGCGCGCGCGCGCATGGCGGCGCGGGGCGGCTCGCGCGTCGAAGCGCTCAACGAGTACCTCTTCGGGGAGCTGGGCTTCGTCGGCAACGAGTCCGACTACTACGACCCGCGCAACAGCATGCTCCACCACGTCCTCGTGCGCCGCACCGGCATCCCCATCACGCTCTCGGTCGTCTACGTAGAGGTCGGGCGCCGCGCCGGCCTCCGCGTCGAGGGCGTCGGCCTGCCCGGCCACTTCGTCGTGCGCGCGTGGGAAGAGGAGGAGGGAGGGGAGGGGATTCTGGTAGACCCCTTCAACGGGCGGGCGACCGACCGCGACGAGTGCCAGGCGCGGCTCGACCTGATCTACGAGGGGCGGCTCGCGCTCGAAGAGGGGCACCTGCAGGCGGCCGGCGCGCACAGCATCCTCACGCGCATGCTCGGCAACCTGAAGGCCGTCTACGTCCGCGCGCAGCTCTTCCGCCGCGCGCTGGCCGCCGTCGACCGCCTGCTCCTGCTCGACCCCTCCGACCTCGAAGAGCGCCGCGACCGCGGCATGCTCCTCGCCCAACTCGGCCGCAACGCCGAGGCCATCGCCGAGACGCAAAGCTACCTCAACCTCGCCACCGACGCTTCGGACGCCGAAGCCGTCCGCGAACAACTCAAGAAGATGCAGGTCAGGCAGGCGATGTTGAATTGAAGTAGACAGTAGACAGTAGTCAGTAGGCTCAGCTAGTCGAACGCCGCCGGTGAATTCGTACGATTCGCCGACGGCGTTTTCTACTGACTACTGACTAC
>DASVWB010000229.1:0-11352 GCA_036389815.1 Pyrinomonadaceae bacterium
TGGACGGACGGCTCGGTCAAGCCGGACGACGCCATCGGGCTCGCCGCGAAGCTGATCAAGGATCACATGCAGATCTTCATCAACTTCGAGGAGGACACCGACGAGTTCGCCTACCAGAACATCGAGCGCCCGCCGCTGCCCCGGAACGACGTGCTCGACCGCTCGGTGGACGAGCTGGAGCTGTCCGTCCGCTCCTACAACTGCCTGAAGAACGCCAACATCCGCACCATCCGCGACCTCGTCCAGCGCAGCGAGCGCGAGATGCTCGCGACGAAGAACTTCGGCAAGAAGTCTCTGAACGAGATCAAGGAGATTCTGCACGGGATGGGGCTCGACTTCGGCATGGCCTTCGACGAGCAGGGCAACCCCATCCCCGGCTCCGGCGGCTCGGACATTGACCTCAGCGAGTACTCGGACGACGAGGACGACGAGGAGTAGAGGATTTTAGGTTTGCGATTTTTGGTTTTTGATTGGACGCGGCGCGGCCGCCGTCTTTCAATCAAAAACCAAAAATCGCAAACCGCGAATTTAAGGGTTTGCCATGCGACACTTGAACGCACACAGGAAACTGGGCCGCACGAGCGAGCACCGCATGTCCATGCTGCGCAACCTCGCGACCTCGCTGATTAACGCGCGCGACGAGCGCATCGTGACCACCGTGCCGAAGGCGAAGGAGCTGCGCCCCTTCGTCGAGCGCGTCATCACGCTGGCGAAGCGCGCCCAGGGGCTGACCGGCGACGACGCCAACATCCAGTCGCTGCACCTGCGCCGCCAGGCCGCGGGCTTCTTCCACGCCGGCAGCGGCAGCCGCGCCGAGGCCCCCGTCCGCGGGCGCAAGCAGTCGGAGGTGCCGCGCACGGCCGGCGTCGCCGCGCTCAAGCGGCTCTTCGGCGAGCTGGGGCGGCGCTACGCCGAGAGGCCGGGCGGCTACACCCGCATCATCCGGCTGGGCCGGCGCGACGGCGACAACGCCGAGCTGGCCATCATCGAGCTGGTGGACAACCCTCGCGAGCGCGAGGCGTTGGACTCGAAGAAGGCCAGGGGCGCGGGCAAGAAGAAGTCCGCGAAGGCCGGCGGCAGGGCGGAGACCTCTTCGCCCGACTCGACGAAGAAGAAGGCGGCCGGCGGCGGCCGCCGCTCGAAGAAAACCGAATCCACCGCGGCCGAGCAGGAGACGGAGTAGTTAAAGCGGGAGGGCCGGTGCTAGCCGCGACGCCACGCCAGAAGCTTTACCGGCGCGCACGGTAAGAGACCTTAGACCACGACGGCCCTTGGTTCGGAGGAGCCCCACACGCCCGCCTCGCTCGGCAAGCGTCGGAGGGGCTTTTCTCTTGCGCCGGCCCGCGCCGGGGCGGCGCCGAAACTCCGGAGGCAGAAGATGACGACGAGCGACCAGAACCAGTCGAAGCCTGTCGGCGAGGGCTCGGGCGGCGGCCCGGCCGCGGGCGCGGCGACCGCGCCGCAGGCGGACGCCGACCGCGGCGCGCGCCACGGCGGCCGGCCCCGACGCGGGCGCGGCGGGCGACACGAGCAGGGGCGCGCCCCGCAGCCGCCCCAAGCCACGCGGCGCGCCGACTCCGGGCTCGACATGGAGGAGCTGCGCGAGTTGACCGAACTCTTCACGGCGCACGGCCTGACCGACTTCGAGTTCGAGAACGCGGACATACGCATCCGCCTCAGCCGCAACCCCGCGCCCGCCGCGGGGCCGCAGGCCGGCGCCGCGCACGCGCTCCCCCCGCAGGCCCCGCTCGGCGCGATGCAGGCGGCCGCCGGGTCGGGCGCGCACGCCGCCCAGCCCGCCGCGCAAGGCGCCCCCGCCCCCGAGGCGGCCCAGCCCGCCGCGGAGCCCGAGGAGGAGCTGTACGTCATCACGGCGCCCATCGTCGGCACCTTCTACCGCGCGCCCTCGCCCACGGCCGAGTCCTTCGTCAAGGTCGGCTCGCAGGTCGAGCCCGACTCGGTCGTCTGCATCATCGAGGCGATGAAGCTGATGAACGAGATACAGGCGGAGACGACGGGGACGGTCGCCAAAATCTACGTCGAGAACGGCCAGCCGGTCGAGTACGGCCAGCCGCTGTTCGGGGTAAAGAAGTAGAGGTCGGAGGTCAGTTGAAAAACCGGCCTCAACGAACCTCTAACCTCTAACCTCTTATGAGAAGATTCCGCAAAATCCTGATCGCGAACCGCGGCGAGATCGCGTGCCGCATCATCTGGACGTGCAAGGAGATGGGCATCCAGACGGTGGCCGTGCACTCGACCGCCGACCGCGACTCGCTCCACGTCCGCTTCGCCGACGAGGCCGTCTGCATCGGCGGCCCGACCTCCTCGCAGAGCTACCTCAACATCCCCTCGGTCATCGCCGCCGCCGAGATCACGAACGTCGACGCCATCCACCCGGGCTACGGCTTCCTCGCCGAGTCGGCGCAGTTCGCGGAAATCTGCGAGGCGTGCAACATCAAGTTCATCGGCCCGCGCCCCGACGTCATCCGCATGATGGGCGACAAGGTCGAGGCGCGGCGCGCGATGAAGGAGGCGGGGCTGCCCATCCTGCCCGGGAGCCCCGACCCGCTGAAGTCGGAGGAGGAGGCCACGGCGCTCGCGCGCGAGATAGGCTACCCCGTCATCATCAAGGCGGCGGCCGGCGGCGGCGGGCGCGGGATGAGGATCGTTCGCGGCGAGGAAGAACTCGGCCCCGCCATGCGCACGGCCGCGACCGAGGCGGCCGCCGCGTTCAAGAACGGCGACATCTACGTCGAGAAGTACGTCGAGAACCCGCGCCACATCGAGATTCAAGTCCTCGCCGACGAGCACGGCCACTGCATCCACCTCGGCGAGCGCGACTGCTCGATCCAGAGAAGGCACCAGAAGCTGATCGAGGAGGCGCCGTCGCCCGTCCTCACCCCGGACTTGCGCGAGCGGATGGGCACGGCGGCGGTCGAGGCGTGCAGGCGCGTCGGCTATTCGAGCGCGGGCACCATCGAGTTCCTTCTGGACGAGGACGGCCAGTTCTACTTCATGGAGATGAACACGCGCATCCAGGTCGAGCACCCCGTGACCGAGATGATCACGCTCGCCGACATCGTGCGCAACCAGATCTTCGTCGCCCAGGGGCAGCCGCTCTGGTACAAGCAGCCGGACGTCGTCTTCAACGGCCACTCCATCGAGTGCCGCATCAACGCCGAAGACCCCGACACGTTCGCGCCCTCGCCCGGGAGGATTACGGCCTACAACGCCCCGGGCGGCCCCGGCGTGCGCCTCGACACCGCGGCCTACAACGGCTACTTCGTCCCGCCCTACTACGACTCGCTCATCGCCAAGCTCATCGTCCACGCGCGCACGCGCGAGGTGGCGATAGCGCGCATGCGGCGCGCGCTCGAAGTGATGGTGGTCGAGGGCATCAAGACGACGATCCCGCTCCACCGCGCCATCATGGAAGACCCCTACTTCCGCGCCGGCGAGTACTCGACGCGCTTCATGGAGCAGTTCTTCGAGCGGCGGAAAAATCAGGGCGAGCTGGCCGCCTCGGGGCGCGGCTGAGGGGCGGCCCGGGCGGGGCGGGAAAAGGCGGCACGGCGGTTTGACGGCGGCGGGTATCGTCTTTATAATAAAGGACTTTTCTGGGGCGGCCTGAGGCCGTCTGTGTGGGAGGAGTGAGGGAAATGGCTTACGCAATCATACGTTCCGGCGGCAAGCAGTTCCGCGTCGAGGAGGGCGGCACCGTGCGCGTGCCGACGCTCGAAGCGGAGGCCGGCGACACGGTCGAGCTGGAGGCGCTCGTCATCGGCGGCGGCGAGGACGGCGGCGTCCGCGTCGGCACCCCGGCGGTCGAGGGCGCGAAGGTCTCCGGCACGGTCGTCGACCACGGCCGCGCCCCGAAGGTGATCGTCTTCAAGAAGAAGCGCCGCAAGCAGTACAAGCGCACCCAGGGGCACCGGCAGAACTACACGACCGTCAAGATAGATTCGATTGGCTGAATTTTTGATTTCGGATTTTTGATTTGCGATCTTGTCGACGGCCGCGCCGTCCTTCAAATCAAAAATCGCAAATCAAAAATCCTTCGGGGGTTTAAGACAATGGCACATAAGAAGGGCGTCGGCTCGTCGCGCAACGGCAGGGATTCTCACTCGCAGCGGCTCGGGCTGAAGAAGTTCGGCGGCGAGGCGGTCCTCGGCGGCAACATCCTCGCGCGGCAGCGCGGGACGAAGTGGAAGCCGGGCAAGAACGTCGGCCGCGGCAAGGACGACACGCTGTTCGCGCTCATCGACGGCTTCGTCAAGTTCGAGGACAAGGGGCGCCAGGGCAAGTTCATCAGCGTCTACCCGGCGCAGGCGGCCGCGGCCGCCGCTCCCGCGGAGGAGGCGCCGGCCGCAGCCGCCTAGCGGCTCCGAACAACCGCCGGGTTGCTTCTGATGCGACGCCCGCGCCGAGTGCAGAGACTCGCGGCGCCGGGCGTCGCTCTCATTTTTAAGTGTTCATAGATCGCGCGAAGATTCGGGTGCGCGGGGGGCACGGCGGCAACGGCGTGACGGCCTTCCGCCGCGAGAAGTTCGTGCCGCGCGGCGGCCCTTCGGGCGGCGACGGCGGGCGCGGCGGCGACGTGTGGCTCGTCGGCGACGGCTCGCTGAACACGCTGCTGCACCTGCGCTACAACCCGGAGCACACGGCCGACCGCGGCCGCCACGGCGAGGGCTCGAACCGCTCGGGGCGCGAGGGCGAAGGCGTCGAGGTGCGCGTCCCCGTCGGGACGCAGGTCTTGGACGCCGAGACGGGCGAGCTGCTCGTGGACATCGCAGAGGACGGGCAGCGCTGGCTCGCGGCGAAGGGCGGGCGCGGCGGCTTCGGCAACGCGCACTTCACCTCCTCGACCAACCGGGCGCCGCGCTACCACCAGGAGGGGGGCGAGGGCGAGGAGCGCGAGCTACAGCTTGAGCTGAAGCTGCTGGCCGACGTCGGGCTCGTCGGCTTCCCGAACGCGGGGAAGTCCACGCTGATTTCGACCATCTCGGCCGCGAAGCCGAAGGTGGCCGACTACCCGTTCACGACGCTGGAGCCGCACCTCGGCGTCGTAGACCTCGGCGACTACCGCACGTTCGTCGTCGCGGACATCCCGGGGCTGATAGAGGGCGCGCACGGCGGGGCGGGGCTCGGCGACCGCTTCCTGCGCCACGTCGAGCGCACGCGGCTGCTGCTCCACCTCGTGGACGTGTCGTCGCTCTCGGGGCGCGACACCGTCTCGGACTACGAGGTCATCAACCGCGAGCTGGCGGCCTACGACCCGCAGCTCGCCGAGCGCCCGCAGTTCGTCGTCGCCACCAAGCTCGACGCGCTCGACGAGCCCGGGCGTCTGGAGAGTTTGCGGGCGCGCGCGCGGGAGGACGGGCGCGAGTTTTTTGAAATCTCCTCGGCGACGAACCGGGGCGTGCGCGAGCTGGTGCGGGCGGTGGCGGCGAGGCTCGAAGAGATCGGCCGCGCGCCGGTCATCGAGACGCGCGAGACGCTGCTGGGCGACTTCGAGCGATGAAGGGCCCGCGCCGCATCGCGCTCTACGGCGGGACGTTCGACCCCGTGCACGTCGGCCACGCGGCCGTCGCGCGCAACCTGCTCGGCCTCTTCGGGCTGGACGAGGTGCTTTTCGTCCCGGCCTTCGTCGCGCCGCACAAGCGCGGCCGGAAGGTGAGCCCGGCGCTCGACCGTTACGCGATGCTCGCGCTCGCGACGCAGGGCGAGGCGCGCTTCCGCGTCTCTTCGGTGGAGCTGACGGCTCCGGAGCGCCCCTACACGGTCGAGACGCTGACGCGCTTCCGCGAGGCTTCGGGCGAGAGCGCCCGTCTCTTCTTCGTCATGGGCGCCGACTCCTGGGAGGAGATAACGACGTGGCGCGAGTGGGAGCGCGTGCTCTCGCTCGCCGACCAACTGGTCGTGACGCGCCCCGGCTACGAGCTGCCGACCGGCCACGTCACGGACGAGGTTCGCGCGAAGGTCGTGGACGTGCGCGGTGCGGGGCGTGAGCTGGTCGAAAGGGAACTCGAAAAGGCCGGCGGCGCGCGCGTCTACCTGACCGACGCGGCGAAGGTCGAGGCGGCGGCGACGGACGTGAGGGGCGCGGTCGGGCGCGGCGAGTGGGGCCGCCTTGACGCGCTCGTCGCGCCGGCGGTGGCGGAGTACATCAGGAAGTACGGACTTTACCGGGAGACAGATGGGACAGGATTTTCCGATGCCGGAATCAAGGGAACGCACTGAGAAGGGGCGCGCGGCGGACGGCGCGGCCGCGGCGGAGCCTTCGGCCGGGGCGGGCGAACTAGACGAGCGCCTGCGGCTCGCGCTCCACGCGGCGGGCGAGAAGAAGGCGCACGACCTCGTCGTCCTCGACCTGCGCGAGGTGGCGAGCTTCACCGACTACTTCGCCATCGCCAGCGGCACGAACGTGCGGCAGGTGCAGGCCGTCGCCGACGCGGTGCAGGAGCAGTTGCGCAAGCAGCTCGGCGTCAAGCCCGCGCGCGTCGAGGGCTACAACACGGCCGAGTGGGTCTTGCTCGACTACGGCGACTTCATCTTCCACGTCTTCGAGGAGAAGTCGCGGCGCTTCTACGACCTCGAACGCCTGTGGCGCGACGCGGCGCGCGTGCCGCTGCCGGCCGAGCCGGCGGCGGGCGGCGAAGGGCGCGGCTCTTTGAGAGACGAGTAATGACGGGGCTCGTCGCGCGCTCGGGGCCGATGGGCGAGGCGCTCCGCCTCGCCGGGCGCGTGGCCGCGACGGACGCCAACGTGCTCGTCACGGGCGAGTCGGGCGCGGGCAAGGACGCGCTCGCGCTCTTCCTCCACGCGTCGAGCGGGCGCTCGGGCGGCCCCTTCGTCAAGATCGACTGCGCGGCGCTCCCGGCGGAGCTGCTCGAAGCCGAGCTGTTCGGCTTCGAGCGCGGCGCCTTCACCGGCGCGACCGCGGCCAAGCCCGGCCGGCTCGAAGCGGCGCACAAGGGCACGCTCGTCTTAGACGAGGTAGCGCACCTCTCGCGCGACGCGCAGGCGAAGCTGCTGCGGGTCATCGAGCGGCGCGAGTTCGAGCGGCTGGGCGGGCGGCGGACGGTGCGCGTCGACGCGCGGCTCGTGGCGCTGACGAACGTAGACCTGGACGACGCCGTGCGGCGGCGCGCGTTCCGCGAAGACCTCTTCTACCGCCTCAACGTCGTGCGCATACACGTCCCGCCTTTGCGCGAGCGGCCGGAGGACGTGGCGCCGCTGGCGGAGAAGTTCCTCGCGGCCTACGCCGCGAAGCACGGGCGCCCCGCGCGGCGCTTCGACGCGGCGGCGCTCGCGGCGCTGCTGGCTTACGACTTCCCCGGCAACGTGCGGGAGCTGGCCAACGTCGTCGAGCGCGCCGTCATCGTCTCGGACGCGCGCGAGGTCGGCGTGAAGGACTTGCCCGAGGCCGTGCTGGCGGCGGCCGGCGCGCGCTCGCGCAAGGCGCGCCGCCCGACGCTCGCCGAGCTTGAGGCCGAGTACATCCGCGAGGTGCTCACGGACTCCGGCGGCAACAAGTCCGAGGCCGCGCGCGTCCTCGGCATCAGCCGGAAGAACCTCTACGAGAGGCTGGCGAGGGAGAGGGAGAGAGGTTAGAGGCTGGAGGCTGGAGGTTAGTTTTTAAGCCTTTCGGCCGCAAACTTTACTGCTGGCGAGAAGCCGGGCGCGCCTTTCCGCTTCCACTAACTTCTAGCCTCCAGCCTCTAACCTCCGCTCTTATGCGTCTGCGGCTCATCTGGGTGGGGAAGACGAGGGACGCGCACCTGCGGGCGCTGGCCGGGGAGTACCTGAAGCGGCTCGGGCGGTTCGCGCGCGTCGAGGTCGCGGAGCTGCGCGAGTCGGCGGCGGAAGACCCGCGCGCGTGTCTGGAGGAGGAGGGCAAACGCATACTGGGGGCTTTGGCATCTGACGCTCTGACGGTTCTGCTCGACGTGTCGGGGCCGACCCAGTTCAGCTCCGAGGAGCTGGCCGCGCAGGTCGAGGGCTGGGAGGGGCGTTCGGTCAAGGAGGTGGCGTTCGTGGTGGGCGGCCACCTGGGCGTCTCGGGGGAGGTGAGGGCGCGCGCGCAGGTGCGCTGGTCGCTCTCGCGTCTGACGCTGACGCACGAGATGGCGCGCGTCGTCCTGGCGGAGCAGCTCTACCGGGCGTACACCATCGTACGGGGGCTGCCCTATCAGAAGTGAGAATCGGCGGGGCGGTTTTGAAACCGCCGCCCGCGAGAAGCGTATACACACCTTTTAAGGGCAAGCGGGGTTAGATAAGGAGACGTACAAAGGAATGGATAAGAGGAAGACGAAAGCCTACCGCGACCGGCTGCTGGCGCGCCGCGAGTCGCTCTTCAGCCTGGTCACGGAGGCCGAGATGTCGAGCCGCGAGCGCGACCTCGAAGCGACGCAGGACCCGGCCGACATGGCCGCCAACGCCTACACCAAGGAGCTGCTGATTTCGATGTCGGCCAACGACCGGAAGCTCCTCCAGCTCATCGACGAGGCGCTCGGGCGGGTCGAGGCCGGCGAGTACGGCGAGTGCGTCAACTGCGGCGAGCCCGTCGCCGAGAAGCGGCTCGACGCGGTGCCCTGGACGCGCTACTGCCTCAAGTGTCAGGACCTTCAGGAGCGCGGGCTGCTCAACGAGGACGAGGACTAAAGGGGCGCCTTACGCGCGAGACTTTCTCGGAGTCCCCGGCGGAGGAAATTTCCTCCGCCGGGGACTCCGCTTTTGTGTTAGATTTCGGCCGGCGCCGCCACGCCCCACGAACGGCGTGCGTCTCACGGACACATTCGACAGGCTCCGCGACGCCGCGCTCGCGCTCGTCTACCCGCAGGCGTGCGCGGCGTGCGGCGCGCGCGGCGTGGAGCGGCGCGCCGACTGGCCGGCCTGCGCCGCGTGCTGGGCCTCGACGCGCCTCTTCGACGGCGGCGAGACCCTCTGTTGGAAGTGCGGGGCGGCGGCCGCGTGCGCGGTGCCCGCGGGGGAGCGTGAGTCGGTGCGCTGCCGGCGCTGCGAGGCGGAAGCCTTCGAGGCGGCGCGCGCCTGCGGCGTCTACGAGGGCGCGCTGCGCGCGGCCGTGCTCGGGCTGAAGCGCGAGCCGTTCGTGCCGCCTCGCCTCGCCCGCCTGATCCGCGAGGCGGCCGGCCGCGCCCCGCTCGACTCCGCCACGCTCGCCGTCCCCGTCCCGCTCGACCCGCGCCGCGAGCGCGAGCGCGGCTTCAACCAGGCGGCGCTGCTCGCCCGCGCCGCCACGCGCGGCACGCGGCTCCGCCTCGGCGAGTGGAGCCTCGCGCGCACGGCGCACAGCGAGCGCCACCGCGCCGGCATGGACGCCCGCGCGCGCCGCGAGAGCGTCGCCGACTCCTTCGCCGTCCCGCGCCCGCGCCTCGTCCGCGGCGAAAGCGTCCTCCTGATAGACGACGTGTTCACGACCGGCGCGACCGCCTCGGCCTGCGCGCGCGCTCTGCTCGAAGCGGGCGCGCGCCGCGTCTTCGTCCTCACCGCCGCGCGGGCCGAAGCCGGAGGCTAGAGGGCGGAGGTTAGAGGTTAGTCAGGTTGACGATAGTGGAAACAGCGCCCCCCGGCGTCGAGGGTTTTAACCAGCCTCTAACCTCCGACCTCTAGCCTCCACCCCCTAGCCTCTGTATGATGTCCGCATGAGAGAACTCTACCCCGCGATTGAGCCGTACGACACGGGGCGGCTTCAGGTCTCGCCCGTCCACAACATCTACTACGAGCAGTGCGGCAGCCCCGGCGGCACGCCCGTCGTCTTCCTGCACGGCGGCCCGGGCGGCGGCCTCGTCCCAGAGTACCGGCGCTACTTCGACCCCGCGGCCTACCGCGTCGTCCTCTTCGACCAGCGCGGCTCGGGGCAGTCCACCCCGCACGCCGAACTCGAAGGGAACACGACGTGGGATCTGGTCGAAGACATCGAGCGCCTGCGCGAGCACCTCGGGGTGGAGAAGTGGCACGTCTTCGGCGGCTCGTGGGGCAGCACGCTCTCGCTCGCCTACGCCGAGACGCACCCCGACCGCGTGCGCTCGCTCACCCTGCGCGGCATCTTCCTGTGCCGGCCGCAGGAGATTCGCTGGTTCTACCAGGAGGGCACGAGCTGGCTCTTCCCCGACGTGTGGGAGGAGTACGAGCGCGTCATCCCCGTGGAGGAGCGCGGCGATTTCGTCTCCGCCTACTACCGCCGACTAACGAGCGAGGACGAGGCCGTGCGCGTCGAGGCCGCGCGCGCGTGGAGCGTGTGGGAGGGGAGCACGTCGAAGCTGCTCTTCGACTACGCCTCCATCGAGAAGTTCTCCGACCCGCAGTTCGCGCTCGCCTTCGCGCGCATCGAGTGCCACTACTTCATGAACAACGCCTTCTTCCCGACCGAGAACTACCTCATCGAGAACGTCGGCAGGATTCGGCACATCCCCGGCGTCATCGTCCAGGGGCGCTACGACGTGGTCTGCCCCGCCCGCAGCGCCTGGGACCTCCACCGCGCCTGGCCCGAGGCCGACCTCCGCGTCGTGCCCGACGCCGGCCACTCCATCACCGAGCCCGGCATCGTCCACGAGTTGGTGAGCGCGACCGACAGGTTTAAAGAGTCCGGAGTCTGAAGTCCGGAGTCCGGAGTCGGGAAGGGAGAGGACGAGGGTCGCCGCGTCTTGTGTCCGGACTCCGGACCCAAACTTGTACTTGTCACTGCTTCCGCCCGTCACGTAATATCTTGGTTCAAGATGAACGGACGTGTTTTAGTCCTGAACGCCTCCTTCGAGCCGGTGAACGTGTGCACCGAGCGCCGCGCCGTGGTGATGATCTTCAAGGGCATCGCCCGGATGGAGGAGCACAACGGCCACATGCTGCACTCGGCGCGCATCACGATGCACGCCCCCTCGGTCATCCGCCTCGTCGAGTACATCCACATCCCCTACAAGAGCCGCTCGCTCTCGCGCAAGAACATCCTGCTGCGCGACCACTCGACCTGCCAGTACTGCGGCCGGCAGCTCTCGCCCTCGGAGCTGACGCTCGACCACGTCTTCCCGCGCTCGCGCGGGGGCGAGTCGACGTGGGATAATCTGGTCGCGTGCTGCAAGCGGTGCAACCACCAGAAGGGGAGCCGCACGCCGGAGGAGGCGCGGATGCATCTCATCCGCCGGCCGCGCGCCTTCTCGCTGCACGTCAACCGCCAGATCATGCGCTTCATCGGGCGCGCGGACGAGACTGGGCGCAAGTACCTTTTCTACGAGTCGGACGGCGGCGAAGGTTGGCAGTCGGCCGGAGAATAATAGAGGAGTCCTGTCATGGAATACGCAATCTTCGCGGGGTGGGTGCCGGGCGGCATGGAGTTGG
>DASVWB010000230.1:0-6863 GCA_036389815.1 Pyrinomonadaceae bacterium
ATGAAGGAGGGGCGGCGGAGACACTTTAAGTCTCCGCCGCCCCTCGGCGGTTACGCCCGCGCGCGACGCGCGCGGCTAGGAGACGGCGAAGCAGTACGTGAGTGACCAGTTCGCGAAGGGCCGGCAGTTCAGGAACGTGATGCGGTTCCGGTCGCCCGTGACGTCCATGCGGCAGACGAAGGAGCCGTCCTGCGCCTGGAAGCCCCAGTTGAACCCGTCGCCCGTATCCTGCGCGTCGTAGGCCTGCACGTCCTTGGCCCTGTAGTAGCCCGTGCGGCCGAGCCACCCGCCGTAGGGCATCGGCTGCCCCCAGTCGAAGCTCACGTACTGGTGCTCGTACGGGCACCAGAAGACGGACTGGTCGCGGGTCGGGGTGTCGGCGTAGGCGGCGGACGCGTGGCCGCCGAGGAAGGGCGCGCTGAGAATCATGGCCGCGCCCAAGAGGCCGAGCGCGGTACGGGAGGCGAGGCGGCGAAACGAGGTGGTCATTGCTGAGTCTCCTTTTTCGTTTAGTCGTGACGTTCGATCCGGTGGGGGACGTTGGTTCATGTCGCCCGCCGCTTCCTTAGACAAGCGGCGTGCCCGTCGGAGGCCGAGCGTGTGTCGTGCGAGAGTCTGTGCTTTGTAAGGGAATTTCCGGCCGCGCGCCTCACGCGCGCGCCTCACGGCGTGCTTGAGTCTATCCGTTGGTGTGGCGGCCTATCTCTTAGGATAGTCGTCGCCGCCGCGCGAGAGGCCGGCGCGGAAGCAGGGCCAAGCGTCGTACAGGTAAAGAGAGAATGGAATCCACCAGACGAGGTCGTTCGTCAGACAGAGGACGACCGTCGAGGGGGGCCACGCGCCGCTCCGGATGAGCTGCGCGAGACCCACGGGGCCGAGGACTTTTCCCGCGAGGCCGACGGCCGCGAGCAGCCAGCCGCGCTCGGGCGCGCGCGCGACCTCGAAGTAGACGACGCCGTAGAGGCCGACGACCATGCCGAGGCACGCGAATATCTCCGGGTAGTTCTGCGGCGGCATCCCCGAGAAGCGGAAGAGCCACTGCGGGTCGAGCGCCGAGTAGAGCCCCCAGAGGATGTTGTAAGCGCCCGCCGCGCAGAAGGCCGCGCGGTGAAACCTCCTGCGCGCGATCACGCCCCAACCCCTTCGCGCGCCGCGCCCCGCCCGGCCGACCGCCCCCACGGCCAACCGCCGAGGGGCAGCCCCAGCGCCGCGTAGGCGTCGCGCGCGCCCGAGACGCCGACGCCCGCCGACATCAGCGTCAGCAGCCACGTCAGCCCAGCCGGCACGGCCGCGGCGTGCGGCGCCAGCGCCGTCGGCGCGCGCCGCCACGCGCCCAACTCGGGCACGAGGTTCGCGAGCATCGCGCCGTAGACGACGGCCATCAGGGCGTGCGTGACTCGCTCGCCCGCGAAGACGCCTCCCAGCGCCCTGCGCACGCGGTCTTCGACGACGAAGTCGCGGAGCGTAATCAAGACCTCGGCCGCCAGCAGCGCGGCGAGCGCGTAAGCCCACGCGCCGCGCCACTCGAAGCGCGGCAGCGCACCGAAGACGACCGCGTAGATGAGCGCGCGCGCCGCGTGCAGCCGAAGCTCGGGCCGCGCCCCGTCGAGCGCCGGCAGGCGCGCGCGCCACTCGTGATAGTAGAGCGTGTCGAAGGCGCCGAACGCCCCCTGAACCGCCAGCAGCCACAGAGCCGTTATCAACCCTCGCCCTCCTCGGCCGTCACCGTCCCCTCGTACTCGACGACGAGCCCGACGAGGGGCGCCGCGACACGCACGCGGACGCGCACGCCCCCGCCCTCGCACGCGCGCTCCGAAGCCTCGACGCGCGGCGCGAACGCGCGCGGCAGCCGCACCCTCAGCCGCCACGCGCAGAGCCCCGCGCCCTCCTGCCTGTACGCGAGCGCGCCGCCCTCGGCCGCGAGGCGGAACAGCAATTCGAAGGGCCCCGCGCGCTCGGCCAGAAGACGCCCGCGCCCGCGCTGCACGGTGACGAACTCACGGCCGTCGAAGGCGCGCCGCCAGAGTTCGCCCCCGCCCGCGAGTGGCTCGACCGAGAGCCGCAGCGGCACGGCCTCGCCGCCGCGGGGCAGACGCAGCAGGCGCGCGAGCGCGCGCGCCGCCAGCCCGCGCCCGCGCCGCACGGCGAAAGTCCCGCGCGCGCTCGCGCGCCCGCCGCCTCGCTCGTGAAAGCGCCGCACGGGCGCGTCGAGCCCGTCCCACCCCTCGCGGACGAGCCGCCGGTAGAGCCCTTCGCGCGCGCACCCTGTCGTCTCAGCCCCGGCCGACACGGCGCGATGATAACCCGAACACGCCCGAAAGCCGCGAGCCGTAAACCGTGAACCGCGGCGAGAGAAGACAGACTCTTCCTCTCGCCGCGGTTCACGGTTTACGGCTCGCGGCCTTTCAGGGCTTCTTCTCGGGCGGCTTCTGCTGGTTCCCGGCCGGCGCCTCTTCGTCGATGATGTCGTCTTCGATAATCTTCAGCTCGGAGCCGTACTTCTGGTAGTTGCGGAAGGCGATGTCGTTGCGGTTCTGGTAGAGGTCGCCGTGGTAGAGCGCGGTCAGCACGGCGACCGAGCGCGAGGGCAGGAGGTATTCGCCGCGCCCCGGGATGGTCACCCAGTCGTAGTCGACGGAGGTCGAGGCCGCCCGGATGGGGAAGGAGTCGGGCAGGCCGACGGCCTCGCTCTCGACGCGGAGCACGCGCGCCCTCTCGCGGTCGACCCAGACCTTGCCGCGGTGCGCGGTGACGACCGACCCGCGGTCGGCCGCCTCCAGCAGCCAGCTCGAATTGGCCTTCTTGATCTCGTAGGAGTAGACGACGGCGCGGCGGCCGCGCAGCGTGTCGGTGTCGAGCGGCTTGAACTCGGCCCGGCTCTTCTCCTCGAAGAGCGCCTTGAGCGCCGAGACGAACTCGCCCGTCGAGCTGGCGCCGCCCGTCTCCTTGTAGTCGCTCTTCTCCTCGGACGAGGGCGAGGGCGAGCCGTTGACGGCGAGCAGGCGGTACTTCTCGCCCTCGCTCGGGCGGTAGCTGACGCCGATGACGAGCCGGTCGTTGACGCGCCAGTTGCGCGAGGTGCCGAGCGCCGTCGCGCGCGTGACGAGCTGCTTGACGACGAAGTCGGGCATCTGGTCGACCGCTTCGAGCGTGGCCGCGCGCGCGCGCGCCAGCAGGTCGGCGGTCTCGGCCTCGGCGGGGAGCGGCTTCGCCTCGGCGGGGTGCAGGAAGCGGCGCTCGGCCTCTTCGAGCACGCGGCGCAGCTCCTCGTCGTTGCCGCTCTTGGTGGCGACGAAGGCGCGCAGCCCCGAGGTCAGCGTAAACGAGATGCCGCGCCGGCGAATCTCGCTCACCAGCTCGTCCTTCAGCCCCGGCTGCTGCGGCAACTGCCGGACGAGCGCGAGGAACTCGGCGTTGCCGAGCGGCCTTTGCTGCTGCGGCGGCTGCTGCCGCGCGTCGGCCGCGCCCGCCGCCAGCGCCGACGCGCACAGCGCGAGCGCCGCGAGCCGCGGCAGGAATCTTCCGAAACGGGAAAAAAACATCAAGGAAAGCCTCAGACAGATTGATTCATTGGTTCGTCGGTTCATCGGTTCATTTGATTCGTCGCACAATGAATCAATGAACCGACGAGCAAATGACCCAATTAATCATTGATGCCCCGCGCCGCAAAAGCGTTCGATTGTGCGGCGGAGGATGCGCGCGCATTCGCGCAGCTCGGCGGCGGGGACGAACTCGCCCGTGCGGTGCGCGACCCGTATGTCGCCGGGGCCGAAGACGACCGCGTCGGCGCCCAGCTCGGCCATCTGCGGCGCCTCCGTGCCGAAGGAGACGGTGCCGGCCGCGCGCCCCGTCAGCTCTTCGAGCGTGCGGACGAGCGGCGCGTCGGCGCGCGTCTCCGCCCCGCCGTCCAGTCGCGTCACGCGCACCTCGCAGTCGAAGTCTTCGTCCCCCGCCCGCAAAGCCTCGGCCTCGCGCCGCACCAGCTCGGCCGCCAGCTCCGGCCTCTGCCCGGGCACGGGGCGCCATTCGAGCGTGAAGCGGCACTCGCCCGCGATGATGTTCTTGGCCGTGCCGCCGCGTATGAGGCCGACGTTCAGGGTCGTGTGCGGCGGGTCGAACGCCTCGTGTGCGTCGCGCTTCAGCTCCTCGGCGACCGCCTCGACGCGCGTGACCAGTCGCGCCGCGCGCGTGATGGCCGACGCGCCGAGCGCGGGGTAGGCGCTGTGCCCCTCGCGCCCGCGCACGGTCACCTCCGCGAGGCAGTAGCCCTTGCCGGCGCGCATCGGTCGTAAGGACGTGGGCTCGCCGACGACCGCGTGGCGGGCGGTGAAAGGCCGCGCCTCGGCCAGACGCTTCGCGCCGAGGCATCCGACCTCCTCGTCCGCCGTCAGCACCAGCGCCGGCGGACGCGCGAGCCGCGCCGCGTCCGCCTCTTCGAGCGCGGCGAGCGCCGCCGCGATGAAGCCCTTCGTGTCGCACGCGCCGCGCCCGTACAGCCTCCCGTCGCGCTCCGTGAGCGCGAGCGCCTCGCCCCACCCCGGGTCGAACGGCACGGTGTCGGTGTGACCGACGAGCGCGAGCCCGACCTCGCCGCGCTCGAAAGTCCCGGGGTGTGCGGCGACGAGGTTGAACTTCTCCACGCCGCGCTCGTCCGCGTAAGGGTAGATGCGCGCGCGCAGGCCCAGCCCCTCGGCGCGCGCCGCGAGGAGTTTGATTATCTCAAGGTTGGAACGCGAGGAGGTGGAGTCGACCGCCACCAGTTCCGCGAGTGTCCCTTCGACGCCCATCCGTTCGCTCAAACGCGCGGCCGCCCGACTTTCGGGCCGGGCGGCCGCGCGTCTCCCGAGAGATTAAAGTCCGGCGCGTGCGGCGCGCTCACCAGGGCAGCGTGAACTCGCACGAGACTATCTGCCAGCGGCCGCCGCGCTTCACGAGGTGGCGCGTGTAGCCGTAGCGCGGCGTCGTCAGCTCGCGCCCGCGGACGCGCGTCGTCAACCGCGCCGTGCCGGTTATCATCGCGTCCTTCCCGTCCACGACCACCTGCACGTCCGAGGTGTCGAGCGCGGTGAAGGCGAAGAAGGGGTTGTTGAGCAGCGCCAGCCGGTGCTCCTTGTTGACCCTCCCGCCGAACATCGAGAAGTCGTCGGCCAGCACGCGGCCGAGCGCCGCGGCGTCGCGCTCCAGGTGCGCGCGCACGTACTCGCGCTCGACTTCGAGGACGGCGCGCTCCTCGGGTGTGCTCGTGACGTAGGCGGCGAGGTTGGCGGAAGCGACGCCGAAGACGAAGGCGATCAGAGCCGCGGGGACGCGCGTGGCGAAATATCTCATTGCCCTTTACTCCTTGCTTTTGCCCAAACGTTAGCACGCGCCGCGCGCGCCGACAAGAGCCCGCAGGGGACGGGTGATGGGCGATAAGTGATAAGAGAGGACGAGGCCCGTCTTTCTTTCTTATCACTTATCGCCCGTCACCCGTCACCCCCCCCAGAGCCTGCGCTGGAGCGACTTGAAGCGGGAGACGATCTCGTCCTGCGCGGGGTGCCTGCCGCCCTCGACGACGAGGCGGCCGCCGACGGCCGTCTCGCGGACGGCGGCGCGCGTGAGCGAGAAGACGACCGCGGGCAGCAGGTCTTGCGCCGACGCGCCGGCGATTGAGGGGTCGTCTAAATCGACGGTGAAGAAGTCCGCCGCCTCGCCCGGCTCGAAGGTCGAGACGGGGGCGCCGATGCTGCGCGCGCCCGCGAGGGTCGCGCACTCGAAGAGCCGCGCGGCGAGCGCCGACATGCCGCCCGCCGGCGGCGGCCCCGATTCCGGACTCCCTCCGGCGCGCCCTCCGTCCGCGGCCTCCACGGCGGGCGCGAGCACGTTGCGGCGGAGCGTGTTCAGGCGCAGGTGATATTCAAGCTCGCGCGCGTCTTCGAGCAGGTCTATCTGCGCGTGGCTGTCCGTGCCGAGCGCGACGGGCACGCCCTCGCCGAAGAAGAGGTCCGCCGGCACGACGCCGTCGCCGAGGTTGCGCTCGGTCGTCGGGCACGCGCAGACGCACGCGCCCGCCGCGCTCATCCGCGCGGCCTCGCCGGCCGTGACGTGGACGGCGTGGACGGCCGTGAAGTTCGGGGCGAGTACGCCCTCGTCCGCGAGCAGCGCGACGGGCGTGCGCCCCGTCTCGGCAAGGCACGCCTCGACCTCGGCCGGCTGCTCCGCGACGTGCATGTGCAGGGGCAGCACGCGCTCGCGCGCGAACGCCGCCACCTCGCGCAGGTAGCCGGCCGTCACGGCGCGGACGCTGTGCGGCGCGACGCCGAGCCACGCGCGCGGCGGGGCCCCGGCCGCCGCGCCTCCGCCCTCCCGCGCCGCGTCCCCCCCGAGTTCGCGTGCGAGCGCGTCGGCGTTGCGCATGAACGTCTCGGGCTCCGGCTCGACGAAGCGGCGCTGCCGCGGGTCGGGCCCCTTGAGGTGGCCGGCGCGCTCGTAGGCGACGCGCAGGAGCGCGACGCGCGGCCCCGCGTCGCGCGCCGCGCGCACCACCTCGCGCGCGAGCAGGTTCGGGTCTTCGTACTCGCGCCCGTCGGGCGCGCGGTGCAGGTAGTGGAACTCCCCGACCGACGTGACGCCCGCGAGCGCCATCTCCATGAAGGCCAGCCGCGACGCGTCGTAGACGTCTTCGGGCGTCAGGCGCCCGGCGGCCGCGTACATCATCTCGCGCCACGTCCAGAAGGAGTCCGACGCCCCCCGGCCGCGGAACTCCGTCCGGCCGCGTCTCACGCGCTGGAAGGCGGGCGCGGGCGCGTTGACCATCCCGGGCAGCAGCGCGCGCCCGGCGAGGCGAACCGCCTCCGACCGCCCGTCCAGCCCCTCGACCCGGG
>DASVWB010000231.1:0-23662 GCA_036389815.1 Pyrinomonadaceae bacterium
GCGGGGGCGCGCGAACTCGAAGAGCACGCGCTCGAACGCCGAGAGGCGCGACGCGTCCAGGTGCTCGACGACCTCGACGACCGCGGCGGCGTCGAAGCCCGCGAGCCTGCGGTCGCGGTACGTGAGCGACCCCTGGAAGAGTTTGACGCGCTCGCGCACCTTCGGCGGCAGGCGCTCGAGCCTGAGGCGCTCGGCGGCTATCTCCAGCGCGCGGTGCGACACGTCCACGCCGACCACCTCCTCGAACTCCCTGTCTTCGAGCAGCGCCCTGACGAGCCGCCCCTCGCCGCAGCCGAGGTCTACGACGCGCTTCGCGCCGGCCGCCTTGAGCGCCGCGAGCACGGCCGCCTGCCGCCGCTCGTTGAGGCTCAGGGGGCGCTCGACCTGAGCCTCCTCCTCGTCGTGCGAGCGGCCGGCGTCGTCCGCCTCCGGCGCGTCTTCGCCGACGAGCCGCGCCAGCGCCTCGTCGGCGAGGCTCCGCCTGTGCTTCAGGTAGCGGCGCGCGATTGCTTCGCGCTCGGGGTGCGCGGCGAGCCAGCCCTCGCCGCGCCGGAGGAGCTTTTCGACCTCCTCGTCGCCCACCCAGTAGTGCTTCTCGTCGTCGAGCACGGGCGCGAGGACGTAGAGGTGCGTGAGCAGGTCGCGCAGGCGCACGCGCGCCGAAAGCTCGACCGTGAAGTAGGGGCTCTTGCCCCACTCGGGGAACCGCCCGTCGAGCGCGTGCCGGCGCGCCGCGACCTCGTAGCCGAGCGGCTCGAACAGCCGGCGCAAAAACTCCTCGCCGCCGCGCGCGGGCAGCACCGCCACCTTCGCCGCGAGCGGGAGCGGGGTCTCCGAAAGCTCCTCGTGCCCCTTCGCCTTGCCAGACATCGCGCTGCCGAAGACGCGCGCCAGCGCCACGCTCAGGAAGGACGAGGCGACGTACGGGCGGTCGTTCACGTACTGCGCGAGCGCGCCGCCCTCGCCCGCCGGCCCGCGGCGGCCGCGCACGAGGCCGACCGGGTCGACGTCGAGCAGCAGCGCCGCCGTGCAGCGCTCGGGGCGCGCCTCCGTGTAGAAGACGTGCGCCGCGCCGAAGGGGAGCGGGAAGGACTGCGCGCGTTGCGGGCTCTTGTGCAGCAGGTAGCCGATGTCGGTCGCCGTCGGCCGCGTGTTCGTGATCGTCAGAAGCATGTTAGAACCCTCGACCCTGGGGCCGCCGCCCCGTAAAAAGGAGCACGGCGGGTGCCCCTCCCGAAGGGCGCCCGCCGTGCGTCGTTTCACGTCCTGAACTAGTAGTCGCGGAGGGAGCCCTCGAAATCTTCCTTTAGGCAGGCAGCGCCGTTTGAAGGCGGCGCTTTGAGCCGCACGGGCCTAAATCGTTCCTGCCGAGCTTCCCTGACAACTCTTTCTCTCCCCCCACTGTCCTCTCGCCGCGCATCACCCGCGTCCGCCCCCACACTCTACTTCGGCGGGCCGCGCCCGCGCAACCGGCGGCTCAGCCCTCGGCGACGCAGCGCTCGAACTCGTCCATCTCGGCGCGGCCGCCGACGACGAGCGGCGTGCGCTGGTGTATGTCGCGCGGCTGCACGTCGAGGACGGGGCGGCGGCCGTCGCTGGCCGCCCCGCCGGCCTGCTCTGCGAGGAAGGCGACGGGGTTGGCTTCGTACAGGAGCCGGAGCCTGCCCTCGGGGTGCTCGGTGTTCGGCGGGTAGATGAAGACGCCGCCGCGCAGGAGCGTCCGGTGGAAGTCGGCGACCATCGAGCCGACGAAGCGCGACGAGTAGCGCCGGCCCGTCTCGCCCGACTTCAGGCGGTTCAGGTACCTGACGTAGAGCCCCGGCCAGCGGTCGCAGTAGGATTCGTTGATGGAGTAGTAGTGGCCGCGGTGGGGTATGCGAATGTCCGGGTGCGTGAGGATGTAGGAGCCGACGAGCGGGTCGAGCGTGAAGCCGTGGACGCCGTTGCCGGCGCTGTAGACGAGCACGGTCGAGGAGCCGTAGACGACGTAGCCGGCCGCCACCTGTTTGCGGCCGGGCTGCAAGACCCACTGGAGCGGGTCGCTGGCGCGCTCGCCCTCGGGGCGGCGGAAGATGGCGAAGGTCGTGCCGATGGTCACGGCCACGTCGATGTTCGAGGAGCCGTCGAGCGGGTCGAAGACGATGGCGTACTTGGCGGCGGGCGAGTCGTGGCGCAGCACCAGCGGCTCCTCGTTCTCCTCCGAGGCGATGATGCCGATGCTGTCGCGCAGGGAGAGGCAGTGGATGAGCGCCTCGTTGGCGTAGACGTCGAGCTTCTGCTGCGCCTCGCCCTGCACGTTGACCGAGCCGACGGGGCCGAGTATGCCGGCGAGCCCCGCGCGCCTGACCTGCGACTCGATCATCTTGGTGGCGAGCGTGATCCCCGAGACGAGCCACGAGAACTCGGCCGTCACGCCGGGGAAACGCCGCTGCTCTTGCAGGACGTGCTGCTGGAAGGTCGTGATCATCGCCGCCCGCGGGCCGTGTGCCTCAGCGGCGCGCGTCCGAGGCGTAGTCTTCGAGGAGCTTGCGGGCGCGCAGCGCCGGGCTGATGAGCGCCAACTTCAGCTTGAAGTCGTAGCCGCAGAAGACGCCGACGATCTCGGCCCGGTCGTTGTAGACGGGGCTGCCCGAGAAGCCGTCGCGCCCCTCCATCTTCGCCGCCCAGTACTGCCGGCCGCGGTAGGTGTAGGTGCCGGAGAAGACGCCGCGGCTGACCGACTTGACGCCGTTCGGCCGCGAGATGGCGAGCAGCCTGTCGTCCTGGCTCGGCGCGTCGCGGAAGGCCGGCGCCGCGGCGCGCCCCTTCGCCCCGCACACGCCGAGGAGCGCGAGGTCGGCGTCGGCGTCGATGCGCAGCACCGTGGCCTCGCAGCCGTTGACGTAGGCGTCGACGACGAGCGGCTCGTCGCGCTTGAAGCCGAGCTGGCGGCGCTTCTCCAGCCCCAGGTCGCCCGAGACGGCGTGGTAGGCCGTCATCACCAGCCCCTCGCCGACGACGAAGCCGGTGGCGTAGGCGTTCGGCGGCGCGTCGCCGTCGAAGAGCTGGAGGAGGAGCTGCCGCGTGTGCCCCCTCTTCCGCACGCGCAGTTCGAGCGAGACGGTGTAGCCCTGACGGCTGATGACCGCCGCCATCGGGTCTTCCGCGGGCGGCGCGGCCGCGCCGGCCGGCGCGTGCAGCAGCGAAAGGAAGACGACGACGGCGAGGACGGGGGTTTGCCTCTTATTCATATGTATCCTTCGGGCGTAGGTCGGTTTTCAGTTGCGTGAGGGCCGCTTCTTCGCGACTCGTGTCGGCGTCCGCGGGCTCGGCTGGGGCTTAGCGCCGCGCCGCAACGTCATGGGCGCGCATTCTACAGACTTTGGCGGAGTCTGTGAAGCATTTTGTTGGCGGCGGCGCGGCGCCCGCGAATTTGCCGGACTGCGCGCGCCGCGGCGGCAAAATTTCGAGGGAAGGCCGCGGCTCACGCCGGGGTGCCGGGCGTCGTCGCCGCCGCCGTGCGGGCGGATGCGGCGGCGGGTGCAGTCGCGGCCCAACAGGTGTCCGGAGATTATCACGCCGGGCCGCGCCTCGCCCCGTCGGAAATCCGGCGGGCGCGCACGCCGCGCGTGGCGCGCCCGTTGCCTTAAACGTCGGCCTGCAACTGCCGGCCGGGGGCGAGTTATGAGACTGTCAAAGGAAGAGACCATTGACGCGCGGCGGGTCGTCGCCGTCATCCCGGCGCGGATGGGCTCGTCGCGGTTTCCGGGCAAGCCTCTGGCGACCCTCCTCGGCCGCCCGCTGGTCGAGCACGTCTACGCCCGCGCCTCGCTGTGCGCGGCGCTCGACGCCGTCTACGTGGCGACCTGCGACGCGGAGATACGCGCGGCCGTCGAGGGGTTCGGCGGCAGAGTCCTGATGACTTCGGCCGCGCACGAGCGCGCGGGCGACCGCGTCGCGGAGGCCGCCGAGGCGCTGGAGGCAGACGTGGTCGTGATGATTCAGGGGGACGAGCCGATGGTCACGCCGCGCATGATAGAGCGCGCGGTCGCGCCCCTCCTCGACGACGAGTCGGTCGCGTGCGTCAACCTCGCGCGCCGCGTCACGCGGGAGGAGGAGTACCTCGACCGCAACACCATCAAGGTGGTGGCCGACGCGCGCGGCGACGCGCTCTACTTCTCGCGCGCGCCCGTCCCGGCCGACGCCTTCGCGGGCGGCGCCGGCGCGCCGGTCTTCAAGCAGGTGTGCGTCATCCCCTTCCGCCGCGAAGCCCTGCGCGAGTTCGCGCGCCTGCGGCCGACGCCGCTCGAACGCGCCGAGTCAGTAGACATGCTCCGGCTCGTCGAGCACGGCCGGCGCGTGCGGCTCGTGGAGATAGATGAGGAGACGCACGCCGTGGACACGCCCGAAGACCTGCGCCTCGTCGAGTCTCTGATGACGGGCGACCCGCTCGTCGCGCGCTACGCGGGCGCGGCCGCCCGCACGCGGGGGCGCGTATGAGGTGGCGCGTGCTGGTGAGCGCGCCGTACATGCTCCCGGCGCTCGAAGAGTACCGCCCGCGGCTTGAGGGCGAGGGCGTCGAGGTCGTGCGCGCCGACGTGCGCGAGCGGCTGAGCGAGGAGGAACTGCTGCCGCTCGTCGCCGAGGTTGACGGCGCCATCTGCGGCGACGACCGCTTCACGGAGCGCGTGATGCGGTGCGCCCCGCGGCTGAAGGTCATCTCGAAGTGGGGCACCGGGACGGATTCGATTGACGCGCGCGCGGCCGCGCGGCTCGGCATACGTGTCTGCAACACGCCCGACGCCTTCACGGACCCCGTGGCCGACACGGCGCTCGGCTACGTCCTCTGCTTCGCGCGCCGGCTGCCGTGGATGGACGCGGACGTGCGGCGCGGGCTGTGGCAAAAGCCCGACGCCGTCTCGCTGCGCGAGTGCACGCTGGGCGTGGTCGGCGTCGGCAACATCGGCCGCGCGGTCGCGCGCCGCGCGCGCGCCTTCGGGATGGGGCTGCTCGGCGCAGACCCCGCGCCCGTGCCCGGGGCTTTTTTAGAAGAGACGGGGCTGCGGACGGTCTCGCTCGAAGTGCTGCTCGCGGAGTCGGACTTCGTCACGCTGCACTGCGACCTGAACCCGACCTCGCTGCACCTCGTCAACGCGCGGGCGCTCGCGCTGATGCGGCCAACCGCCTACCTCGTCAACACTTCGCGCGGGCCTGTGGTGGACGAGGCGGCGCTGGCGCGCGCGCTCGGCGAGGGGCGGATAGCGGGCGCGGCGCTCGACGTGTTCGAGGCCGAGCCGCTGCCAGACGAAAGCCCCCTGCGCGGGTTCGAGAACTGCCTGCTCGCGCCGCACAACGCCAACTGCGGGCGCGCCGCGCGACGCCGCGTCCACGAGGCGACCGTCGCCAACCTGCTCGCGGCGCTCCGCGAGTCCGCTTGAGCCGCGCGGGGTCTGAAGAGGGTGAGAGCGTGACGACGAACACCGTGCCGAAGGCGCCCGACTCCGCGGAGGCGCGCGCGGAGGGCGCGTGGCTGCTCGGCCGCGGCGTGCGTGGGCTGCTGCGCTGCGACGGGGCCGAGACGGTCGAGGGCATCGCGCGCTACGTGATGTCGCAGCACGGGAGCCTGCGTCGCGGGTCTGCGCTGATGGAGCGAGCGCGCGGGACGCGGCTTCCGGCCGCGGCGGCGCTGCTCGGCGCGGCGACGAGGTTTCTGGAGGCGCGCGCCGGAACGTCTGACGAAGGCGCCGTCTGGGTCGCGCGCCTCGGCAACGAGCGGCGCGCCGTCGAGTCGCTCCCGCATCTCCTTCCGGAGCTGCGCTGGACGAAGTGGGAGTTTCGCCGCCCGCCGGACGCGGCGGCGCTCGGCGCGCTCGCCTCGCTCGCGCGGCGGCCGGCCTCCGCGCGGCGGCTCTACAGCCTCGCGCGCCGTCTGCACCGGAGCCGGGAGTTCTTCAAGGTGCTGCGCGTCGCGGAGCTGGTCGGCTACTACGCGCGCTACCTCGCGCTCTTCCGCGGCGGGCGCTTCCGGCTCGCCGTGATGTCGAGCCACAGCAACCCGCACGGCATCGCCTTCAACCTCGCCGCGCGGCGCTGCGGCGTCCCCGTCGTGCTCGTCACGCACGGGATGCCCGTCCGCCCCGTCGCGCCGCTCTCCTACGACCTGGCCGTCGTGCACTGCGAGGCCGCGCGCCAGACCTACCTCGAAGAGGGGTGCCGCATGGGGCGCGTCCTCGTCCACGGCCGGCGGCAGCACCACGCCCCGATGCCCGCGGGGCCTCCGCCCGAGCGGCTCGCCGTCGGCGTCTTCCTCTGCAAGGACGTGAACGAGGCGCGGCTGCGCGAGCTGGTCGGGCGGCTGCTCGCCGACGCGCGCGTGTCGCGCGTGCTCGTGCGGCCTCACCCGAAGAACCTCTGGCGCGGGCTGGACGCGTGGGTCGAAGCGTGCGGCGACCGCCGTCTCGTGCGCGACAGGGGCGGCACGGTCTTCGAGGACGTGGCGGCCTCCGACATCATCCTCGCGGGCAATTCGAGCGTGCTCGTCGAGGCCGTGACCGCCGGCCGGCCGGCCGCGTACGTGCGCGGCATAGACCACGGCTCGGACGACCTGCACGCCTTCGTCTCGCGCGGCCTCGTCTACCCCTTCGACGACGCGCGCGGCCTCGACGCCGAGGCGACGCACGCCTTCTACCTGCGCCCCGAATGGCCGGCCGCGCTCCGCCTCTTCGCCAACGTGGACGAGGACGAGTCGGCGGCCGCCGCGCGTCTGCGCGAAGCCCTGCGCGAGGCGGCCGGCCTCGGGCGGCGCGCGGCCGCCGGCCCGGAAGCGCACGCCGCGGACTCTTCGCACATCTAATAGAACGTTAATCAGGCGTCACGACAGGGCGCGAGGGTACGTGTGCCCTCGGGTGACGAATGTGATCATCTTCCGGTTCAGGGGGTTATTTATGAGTACGTTAAAGTTTCGTTCCGGCCGGCGCGTGGCGGCCGGGTTTAAGAGTCTTCTGGCGGGGGCGGCCCTTACGTTCGCGCTCGGCGCCGGGGTCGGGCAGGGCGCGCTCGCCGCGGACGCGGCGGCGGCCGCCGCCCCGGGCGCGCAGGGCGCGGCCGTGACCTCTTACGCGGACGTGGTGAAGCGCGTCGCGCCGGCCGTCGTGACCGTCCGCGCGCAGCGGCGCGTGCGCGCCGGGCAGGAGTCGCCGTGGGGCGACAACCCGCTCTTCGAGGAGTTCTTCGGGCGGCAGGGGCGCGGGCAGCGTCCGCCGCAGGAGCGCCGCGCCAGCGCCCTCGGCTCGGGCGTCATCGTCAGCGCCGACGGCTACATCCTGACGAACCACCACGTCGTAGAGGGCGCCGAGCAGATCAGGATCGAGCTGAACGACGGCCGCACGCTCGACGCACGGGTCGTCGGCTCCGACGAGCCGAGCGACCTCGCCGTCCTCAAGGTGAACGCCTCGGGGCTGCCCACCGTCCGGCTCGGCAACTCCGACGAGACGCAGGTCGGCGACGTGGTGCTCGCCGTCGGCAACCCGCTCGGCATCGGCCAGACGGTGACGACCGGCATCATCTCCGCGAAGGGTCGCCAGACCGGCTCGGGCGACGGCAGCTTCGAGGACTTCCTCCAGACGGACGCGCCCATCAACCAGGGCAACTCGGGCGGGGCGCTCGTCAACACCTCGGGCGAGCTGGTCGGCATCAACTCGCAAATCCTTTCGCGCACGGGCGGCTCCATCGGCATCGGCTTCGCCATCCCTTCGAACATGGCGGCGGGCGTCATGGAGCAGCTCGTCAAGTCCGGCACGGTGCACCGCGGGCAGCTTGGCGTCATCGTGCAGAAGGTGACGACCGACATCGCTTCGAGCCTCGGGCTGGGCGGGGCGCGCGGCGTCATCGTCAGCCAGGTGCAGCCCGGCAGCGCGGCCGAGCGGGCGGGGCTCAGGCAGGGCGACGTCATCACGACGCTGAACGGAGCGCCAGTCAACGACCCGAACTCCCTACGCAACCGCGTCGCCTCGACGCGCCCCGGGACAGAGACGCAGCTCGGCGTCGTGCGCGACGGGCGCGAGACGCAGGTGCGCGTCGCCCTCGGCGAGTTCAAGGTCGAGAGGGTGAAGGCCGAGGACGGGGAGGGCTCGGCGCAGGAGCCCGCGAAGCGCGACACGGGGAAGCTCGGCATCGGCGTCGAGCCGCTGACGGCTGACGCGGCGCGCGAGCTGGGTCTGCCCGCCGCGACGCGCGGGCTGGTCGTCGCGCAGGTGGACGAGACGGGCCCGGCCGCGGACGCCGGCCTTGAGCGCGGCGACGTGATCGTGCAGGCCAACCGGCAGGCCGTCACCTCCGCGGCGGAGCTGAAGACGGCCGTCGAGCGCACGGGCTCGCGCCCCGCGCTCCTGCTCGTCAACCGCGGCGGCACGAACCTCTACCTGACCGTGACGCCGCGCCAGTGAGGCGGCGGCCGCGCCCGCGCGGGCGTCGGCCTTCGGGCCTCGCGGTTGGAACGGGGCGGGGCTTACAGCGGCGTTCATGCGGATGAGACCGAGGTGGCGGTCAGGACCGCCCGAGGTAGCGGGCGGTCCTGACACGTACCCGTTGCGGGGAGGTCGCACGCGTTACAAACTTCTCGTGAACTCCTTTTGACAGTTTCTTCGCGGACTCTGTTCGCGGCCGGACAGGATGCCGGGGGCGTCTGCGCTTAACCTCGGCACAGTGACCGAAGTGGGGGCGCGCGGGGCGCGTCTCCGAAACCGCGGGGCGGCTTCTCCCGGCCCGGCCCGCCCGGAGGTGAGGGCTTATGATTTCGTACACGGGTAACGCGGGAGGGCAGAGGAGGGAGGACGCGCCGTCGGTCGTCTGCGTCTGGTGCGGCGGCGTCATCCGCAGCGCGGCGGCGAAGTCCGCGAAGCGCATGTGCCAGCCCTGCTTCGCGCGCATGATGCGCGAGCACAGCCGCGCGCACCAGCCGCAGGCCGGCCTGCCGAACGCCAGCGAACGCTGACCGGCGCGGGGAAGGGAATGAGTAGACAGTAGACAGTAGACAGTAGACGGTAGAAAAACAGAGGCGGCGCGTCCCGTTTGTAAGCCGGGCGCGCCGCCTGCTTTTCATCTACCGTCTACTGTCTACTGTCTACTCCCGCCTGCCTACTCCCCGGCGAAGTCGCCGCGCGCGCGTTCGAGCTTCCGCCAGACGTTCGGGGTGATGGTGTGTGTGCCCCAGCGGTAGGCGGTGTCGGGGCCGGCCTGCGGGTCGAAGATTCTGACGGCGAGCACGCCGTGGTAGCCGCCGAACTGCTTGGTGTTGACCCACCAGGCGGCGGTCGAGTCCCACACCTTGATCTCATCCCCGGCCGCGACCACGGCGCACCCCTCGTGGTAGATCAAGTCGTCCTTAATCCAGGCCGCGGGGGTCTGCTCGCTCGCCCAGCGGCTGCGCCAGTCCTGCGTGGCGTCCTGGGTGAACTGCTGTATGAACTGCGCCGGGAAGCTTTTGACGCCGCGCGCCGTGAAGACCTCGTGCGCGAGCGCGGCCAGCGCGCCGCAGTCGAGCGACTTCCGGCGGACGGCCTCGCACCAGTGGATGGGCCAGCGCGAAGGCCCCCAAGGGTACCTGTGGCGGACCCAGCGCGGCCCCGTCAGCGGGCTCGCGCCGCCGAGCTGCGCGTAGTCGGTCGCGAACACCCACTCGCGCGCGACGCTGCAACACGCCTCCCCGTGGTGCGAGATGGTCGAGGCAGGCCAGTGCTGCCACCTCTCCAGCGCGCCCTCCACGTCCGCGAAGTCGGTCTCGTTAATCTCTATTACTTTACCCACGGCCAAAGACATATGACATACTCCTGTCGTAAGCTCCCGCGTCACAGAAGATGAGGACGTCGCCGGCGCCAACCCCCTCCGGCAGCTCCACGTTCCAGGCGACCACGTCGTGCTCCATGCAGAGCCGACCCATGAGCCGCGTCTTGCCGCGCCCCAGCGGCCGCCACTCGCCCGTCGAAGGGTCGCGGCCCAGTATCCGGTGCGGCTGGAAGGCGTGCATCGGCAGCTCCGCGATGGAGCCGTCAACGACCGCCTCCAGAGTCTCCTCCCCCTCCTCGTCGTCGTCGCCGCCGCCCGACCTGCGCGGCTCGTCGACTTCGAGCAGCCGCATGGCGAGCGCCATCGTCGGCTGCGACATCGCTTTGCCCGGCTCGGAGATTATCTGCCGGAGGTTGGGCAGGTGCTCGCGCGCGCTGGCGACCGCCGCGGCGAAGCGCTCGCCCGAGTCGGTGTGCCAGTCGTCCGGGAACCAGCCGCCGCCCACGTCGAGCGTCTCGACGGCGCGGCCCGTCAGCCGCTCGACCGAGCGGCACCAGCGCAGCATGGACTCGTAGAGGTGCCACCACTGGCCGACGCCGACGTTGCTGCTCGCCATGTGGAAGTGTATGCCGAAGGCGGAGTCGCGCGGCAGGAGCGCGACGGCCTCGACCAGCGCCTCGAAGGCGTCGGGCGAGTCGACGGGGATGCCGAAGCGCGAGGCGATCTGCGGCGTGCGCAGCCGGACGCCGAAGGTCTTCGAGCGCAGCTCGCCGCGCCCGGCCGCCGCGGCCACCCGCCTGAGGTCTGCGACCGAGTCGCAGAAGACGGCGTGCATCTCCTCCTTCGGCATCAGCCCCTCGGGCCACCACTTGCCGGGGCCGTTGAGGACGACCTGGTCGGGGCGGAAGCCGACTTCGAGCGCCTTCTGCACTTCGAGCAGGCTGATGGCCTCGGCGAGGAAGCCGTGTTCGAGCGCGAGCTTGATCAAACGCGCGTCCGGGTTCGTCTTGATGCTGTAGGCGTTGGTGACGGCCACCTCCGCGGTGCTCAGGCCGCCGGCGAGCTTCGCCGCGCGGCCGAAGACCTCCGCGGCCGTGCCGCCGAGGAAGAGCCAGGAGGGCGTCGCCACCTCCGCGAACTCGTAGCCGGAGATGTCGCTCAGGAAGGAGTCGGGCACGGCCGGCGCGCAGGAGACCTTGACCCCGCCGTGGCCTTTCCCGTTGCCGTTGCCGTTGCCATTCCCGTTAGCGCCCGGGGCCGCCTCCGCCTTGAACATCTCGGGCCTGAGCTTGTGCAGGCGTTCGGCCAGCGCGGGCAGCCCCGAGGGGTGCTTGAGCGAGTGGCCGACGGCGCCCGAGAAGGGCTCGGGCAGCGGCGGCAGCGGGAGCTGCGAGCGCACGGGCACTTCGAGCACGACGCGCGTGAACTCCTCGCTGACGTGGCGGGCCTCGCGCGCCGGCACCCCGGTCGCGGCCTCGACCAGCAGCGCCGGCATGTTGCGCCCCGCGATGGTCGCGCCGTGAATCCAGGCCGGGAAGCGCGGGTTCCATTCGAGCAGCCACAACTGCCCCTCGGCGTCGCGCACCATCTCAAGCTCGGCGCCGCCCGTCCAGTCGAGCCTGCGCACTATCTCGCGGAGCTTCGCCGCGAACTCCTCCGGCACCTCGGTCACGTCGCCCGCCCAGGTCTTGCCCTCGGGCGTGATCTCGCGCTTGCGCATCCTGACGCAGCCGGCCAGCTCGCCCTTGTAGGCCGAGAGCACGACCGACTCCTCGTAGCCCGTGACGTGCGCCTGCACGAAGAGCCGCTCGGTCGCCCACACCTTCGAGAGCGCGCCGCGCACGTACTCGAAGTCGCCCCAGCTCCCCACGCGCGACGCGTCGTAGTAGGGCCCCTTGAGCCAGACGCGCCAGTCGTGCTGGCGGCAGAAGGCGTGTATCTCCCAGTCGGAGCAGTCGGTCGAGATGAAGGTCGGGATGCGGAGAGGCAGCCCTTCGGCCGCGCGCACGGCCGGCTTGGTGATCTGTTTCAGGGCCGCGCCGGGCGGCGTGAGCAGGTTCGGGTGCCCCTCGGGGAAGACGTCCGAGAGCCACAGCGATTCGAGGTCGCTCCCCGAGACCCAGAGCGCGCCCGAGTCGAGCAGGTCGCGGATGCGCGAGCCGTAGTCCTCCAGGCTCAGCTCTTCCCACGGGCGCTGGAGCCACAGCTCGTCGAAGTCCTTCCAGTGGAGGCCGGAGCTGCGGTTCGAGTACTCGACGCCGACCAGCGTCGCTTCCGGGTAGCCGGCGCGCAGCGAGCGAGCGATCCCGACGCCGGGCTGCGGGTTGGTCCCGCAATAGAGTCCGCTGACGTAAATCTTCATTCACTTCCTCGGGCGGGGCGCGGAAAGGGACGCCCCGCCCCATCGGCGTGCGTGCCTTCGGTGGTGCCGGCGCGCGCGTGGGTTTTTGGACAGAGCGGCCGCCATGAGGCCCGTGTACCTTCACGGCACTCATGGCGGCCGCTATTACACCAACAAATTGGAGATTAAATTAAATTAACAACGAGCGGGTGGAATGTCTGTTCATTAAGGTACACACCCGCGCCCGCGCTTCGTATATAGTTCGAGTTAACTCTGTGGCAATAATATAAATATTCGGCGGATAAATAAAGCGGAGCCGGCGCAGGTCGTCGAGCCGGAGTCCGCCCCGCGCCGTCAACATGGCTTTCGCCAACGCATTCCGCCACCGCGCCGAACAGGTGACCTTTATGACGAACGAGCCGGATCAGGTCGATGCGACCGTCACGTACCCCTCTTACAAATCGTTCGACGAGTTCATCGACGTCGGGCGGCTGAAGTCGCTCGACGGCTACGTGACCGAGCGTGTGAGGCGGCACCTCGAAGCGCAGCAGGACTACCAGTTCTACACCGGCCCCTTCACGCTCGGCGGGCAGAGCGCCGTCCGCCCCGGGTCGAGGATGATCTACCTCTCGCAGTCGTGGATGCCGGACAGCTACTACGACCTCGACCGGACGGAGCTGTGGGAGCCGGCGCCCGCGGCCGAGGAGTTCTCCGAGCTGATGGCGTTCATCCGCACGCTGCCCTTCGCCGCCACGGGGCGCATGCTCATCATGTACGACCACGTGCCACGGCCCGTCACGCCCCACAGGGATCACGACGTGGTCGAGGTCTGCCACGAGTTCGTCTGGTTCAGGACGAACCTGCGCAAGCCCTTCTACATGTTCGACCACCGCACGGGCGAGAAGCTCTACGTCGAGTCGCACTCGGCCTGGTTCGACACCGTCAACCAGTTCCACGGCTCCGACCCCTGCGACGGCCTCACCTTCAGCGTGCGCGTTGACGGCCGCTTCACCCCCGAGTTCAAAAGCCTCATCCCGCGCCCGCGCGTCAACCCAGCCTCCGCGCCCGCGCTCTGGGCCTCGGCCCGCGCCTAGCGCGGCCCCGCGTCCGAGATGAGCACGGCGCCCGCGCGCCTGCGCGCCGCGCTCGACCTGCTGGACGAGAAGGCGGCCGCGTGGCGTCGGAAGGTGCGGAAGGGGCGCGCCGTCGGCTTCTCCGTCCACGAGTCTTTCGGGACGGGCGTGGCGTGCGCGGCGGAGGTCTCCGTCGTGAACGGGCGGCCGAAGATTCACCGCGTGGTCGTCGCCGTGAACTGCGGCGTCGCCGTCAACCCGCTCACCGTCGAGGCGCAGTTCCAGGCGGGCGTCGCCTTCGGGCTGTCGCAGACGGTCGCGGGCGGCCGCATCACGTTCAGGGACGGCTCGCCCGAGCAGCGCAACTTCGACGGCTACGTCCCGCCCTACATGCCGGACGCGCCGGTCGCGGTCGACGTCCACATCGTGCCGAGCGCCGACCCGCCCTCCGGCTGCGGCGAGCCGCCTGTCCCCGTCATCTCGCCCGCGGTCGCCAACGCCCTCACGAAACTCACCGGCAAGCGCTACCGCAGCCTCCCGCTCGTCTCCATCTGAACAACTCCGAAGGCGTTTGAAACACAGAGACACAGAGACACGGCTAAGAACAATTTCAAATCTCAAATTTGAAATTTCAAATTCTTAAAGCCGTGTCTCTGTGTCTCTGTGTTTCAACTCAACTCGCGCGCTCGCTCGATGAGCACGGAGTCGCCGAACTCGTGCGTCAGGTAGCCGCGCGCGTCTAGCTCGGCCGTGGTGCGCGTGAGCGTCTCGTCGTCGAGGAAGGCGCGGAGCAGCTCGTAGTGGCTCGTGCCCGGCTCGTGCGTGCCGGAGAGGATGGCGTCCACGACGCGCAGGCGCGACGCCGGGCCGATGCGCCCGGTCGCCACACGGTCGCCCGCGCGCACGCGCCCTTCGCCTTCGGCCGCGTCTTCGAGCGCGCGCACGACGCTGGTGCCGACGGCGACGACGCGGCCGCCGCGCGAGCGCGCGCGAGAGACGGCGCGCGCCGTCGCCTCCGGGATGCGGTACGGCTCATCGAAGGGGAGCAGGCGGTCGAGCGCCTCGTCGCCCGTGGACGAGATGCCCGCGGCGTGCGTGAGCGTCGCGAACTCGACGCCGCGCCCGCGCATCGCGGAGAGCGCGCGCCAGTCCAGGGCGAAGCCGGCCGACGGCGGCTCGAACGCGACGGGCGGGCCGGCGACGCGCGTCCACACGTCCCACAGCGCCAGCGGGGTCTGAACGTGCGCGTACTGAATCGGGCGGCCGTGCTGCGCGAGCCCAGCCCAGACCTCGTCGGCCGTCCCCTCAAAGCGGAGCGAGACGAGGCGCGGGTGGCCGAGCGCACCTTCGACGGTCGCGCGCAGCGGCCCGAGCGCGAGGCCGTCCCCGGCCGTGAGCGCGGGCGGCGCGGGCCTGTCCTCCGTGCGCGTGTGGAAGTCGCCCGCGCCGAAGACGACCGCGCTGAAGCGCCGCACGTCCTCGGGCGCGAGCGACGGGCGGCCTGCGAGTCGCACTTCGACGGGCGCGCCCGTCTCTGTGTGAAAGCCTTGCAGGCTCGCCGGCAGCGTCGCCGCGTCGTTGGCGACGACGAGGTCGCCGCGGCGCAGGAACTCGACGAAGGCCGCCCGCGGCGCGTGGCCGATGTGCCTGTGCGCGTCAACCACCAACAGCTTCGCCTGCGGCGGCCGCTGCAAGGGTCTCGCCGCGGCCATCATAACGTCACCCCCTCCGACTCGCGCGCGGCACTCCCTTCAAGCTCACGCGCGGCTCCGAAGTTTGACCGCACGGCGTCGCGTCGCGGGAGCGCGGCTGCAATCGCGTCGGCCACCTCGCGCGCGGCCTGCTCGGGGCGCTTGAGCGTCGAGGGGTCTGCGTCGGGCATGGCCGCCGCGTGCATCGGCGTGTCCATGTCGCCGGGGTCGTGCGAGAGGAAGCGCACGCCGTCGGCCGCGTGCTCCTCGCCCCACACGCGCGTCAGGTGGTGCAGCGCCGCCTTGCTCGCGCCGTACGCGCCCCAGAGCGGGTAGGCGTTGACGGCCGCGTCGCTGGAGACGTTGAGCACGACCGCCCCGCGCCCCTCGCGCGCCGAGGCCGTCAGCGCCCCCATCAAAGCCTTCGTCAGACGGAAGGGGCCGACGACGTTCGTCGTCAGCGCCCGCTCGAAGTCCTCGCACTCCGTGTCGGAGAGCAGTTGGAGCGGGACGGGGCCGAGGTCGGAGGCGTTGTTGACGAGCACGTCGAGCCCGCCCAGCTCGCCGACGACCTGCACGGCGACGGGGTAGATGTCGGACTTCGAGGACACGTCGCCGACGACGCCGTGCGCTCCGCCCTCCTCGCGCGCCACCCGCTCGACCCTCTCGCGCGTGCGCGCGACGAAGGCGACGCGCGCCCCGCGCCGCCGCAGCTCGCGCACGAGCGCGAGGCCGAGCCCCGAGGTCCCGCCCGTGACGGCGACGCGCGCGCCGTCGAGCGGGTCGGCGTTGTCCGTATGAGTGCGGCCGGGCTCGGCCGGTTCGGGGAAGTCTCTGTCGGTGTGAACTGTCATGTGCGACCTCCTTTAGTTTCTAAAGAAAATCCTTTACTAAGTCGGGAGGCTAGCACGACGGCTTGACTTTGTAAAGTGTTTTCTTTAGAAAGTCTGCATGAGCCCGAAGACGGAGCGCCCGCAGGGCGAGCGCAAGACGCGCCGCGCCATCGTCAAACTGCTGAAGACCGAGGGGCCGCTCGGCTCGGCGGAGCTGGCCGAGCGCCTCGGCTTGACGGCGATGGCCGTCCGGCTCCACCTCTACGCGTTGCAGGAGGAGGGGCTGGTCGGGTCGGAAGACCGCCCGCGCCCCGTCGGCCGCCCGGCCAAGCTTTGGCGGCTCACGCGCGAGGCCGACCGACACTTTCCGGAAGCCTACGCCGAGCTGAGCGTCGCCCTCATCGACGCCATGCGCGACACGTTCGGCGACGAGGGGCTGGGGCGCGTGCTGGCCTCGCGCCTCGCGCGCCAGCGCGGCGAGTACGCGCGGCGCATACGCCCGTCCGACCCGCTCGCGCGGAAGCTGGAAGAACTGGCGCGCGTGCGCACGGAGGAGGGCTACATGGCCGAGGTGAGGGAGGACGAGGGCGGCGGCTTCCTGCTCGTCGAGAGCCACTGCCCCGTCTGCGCCGCGGCGGCCGCCTGCCAGGGCTTCTGCTCGACGGAGTTAGACCTCTTCCGCGCCGTGCTCGGCCCCGGCGTGACGGTCGAGCGCACGGAGCACATCGTCTCCGGCGACCGGCGCTGCGCCTACCGCGTCACGCCCGGCGCGAAGGGCGCCCGCGCCGCGCGGCGGTGAAAAACCCATTTTCTTAAACGAACGTTCGTGCTATATTGCGCGGCGTGACGACACCCGACGGACAGGCCGGGCCCCGCGGCGTGCGGGCGGCGGCGAAGGCGCGCAGGGAGCACGGCGAGCGCACGCGCCGCGCGATACTGGAGGCAGCCGTCGACATCGCCTCGGCGGAGGGGCTCGAAGGGCTGACCATCGGCCGGCTCGCCGCGGGGCTTCGCTTGAGCAAGAGCGGGCTCTTCGCGCACTTCGGCTCGAAGGAGGAGCTGCAACTGGCGACGGTCGAGGCGGCGCGCGACGTCTTCGTCCGCGAGGTCGTCCGCCCGGCCTTCGAGGCGGCCAGGGGGCTGCCGCGCCTCTGGAAGCTCTGCGACGTGTGGCTCGGGCACGTGAGGCGCGAGGTCTTCCGCGGCGGCTGCTTCTTCGCCGCGGCGGCCGCGGAGTTCGACGGGCGGCCCGGCCCCGTGCGCGACCGCGTCGCCGCGGTCATGAAGGAGTGGCTGGCCGCGCTCGCGCGCTCGGTCGCGGAGGCGCAGGCCGCCGGTCAGCTCGGGCGCGAGGCCGAACCCGCGCAGCTCGCCTTCGAGCTGAACGCGCTTGAGATGGGCGCCAACTGGGCCTACCAGCTCCACGGCGACCGTCAGGCGTTCTCGCGCGCCCGCGCCGCGATGCTCGAACGCCTGCGCCGCCACGCGACCCCCGAAGGGCTCCTGCTCCTGCCCCCGCCCAGACAGGCGCGCGCCCGCGCGCCGCGAGGTGGAAAGAAAAGATGAGCACAACGGAATCACACCTCCCGCCGGCCGTCGCCGAGAGGCGCGCCGCCGCGTGGGGGCACGTCAGGGTCGAGCACCTGCGCTTCCGCGGCGGCGCGCTGCCCGAGCACAGCCACGCCGAGCACCTGCTGCTGCTGTCTTTGAACCGCTGCGGCGGCGAGATACGCGCGGCGGGAGGGTTCCGCGCGACTGCTCACGGGAAGGGCGGCGTCTGCGTCCTTCCCTCGGGGCAGCCCTTCGCGGCGCGGCTCGGCGGCGGCGAGACCGAATGCCTCGCCATCTACCTCGACCCGGCGCTCGTCGCGCGCGCGGCCTCGGACGCGGGGCGCGCGGCGCGCGGGTTCGAGGTCGTGGCGCGCAGCAGCCCGCGCGACCCCGTGGTGAGCCAGGTCGGGATGGCGCTCCTCGCGGAGATGGAGGGGGACGCGCCGGGCGGGCGGCTCTACGCAGAGTCGCTGGCGAACGTCCTCGCGGTTCACCTCCTGCGCAACTACGCCGGCGCGAACGAAGGGGCGCGCCGCTTCGCGGGCGGGCTCTCGGGCGGCAGGCTCCGGCGCGTGCTCTCCTACATCGCGGAGAACCACGACCGCGAGCTGACGCTCGACGAGCTGGCGGGCGCGGCCACGATGAGCACCTTCCACTTCGCGCGCGTGTTCAAGCGCGCGACGGGCGAGACGCCGCACCAGCACCTCCTGAAGTTCAGGGTCGAGCGCGCGAAGGCGCTGCTGGCCGAGAGCCAGTTGCCGCTCGCGGAGGTCGGCCTGCGCACGGGCTTCAGCCACCAGAGCCACTTCACGCGCCTCTTCCGCAGGTTCACGGGCACGACGCCGCACACCTACCGGCTCATGTCGCGCGCCTGAGCGGGTCAGTAGCAAGAACAGTCAAGACCCGGCAAGAACGGGAAAGACGCGCGCGCGCGTCAACCTTTAAGCTCCGCCCGTCGGTCAATTCCGCGTGGGAGGAGTTTGAGGGGATGAACAGGCTGAAGAGTTTTTCGGCGGCGCTCGCGCTTCTGACTGTGTGCTGCGCGGGGGCGGCGGCGCAGGGCGCGCGCGAGTGGATAGGGCGCGGCAACGCGCTCTACGCGCGCGGCGAGTACGAGGCGGCCGTCCGCCTCTACGAGCGCGTGCCGGCCGGCGCGGGCGACGCCTACGCGCAGGCGCTCTACAACATCGGCGTCTGCCGCTACGAGCTGTGGCAGACGGAGGAGGCCGTGCGCTTCTACACGTCGGCGGCCGAGGCGCGCGGAGGGAGCTACCCGAAGGCGCAGTACGCTCTGGGCGTCGCGCTCGAAGACCTCGGGCGCGCGGGCGAGGCGCGGCGCGCGTACGAGCGCGCGGCCGCGGGCCGCGGCGCGGGGTCGGAGACGGCGCACTACAAGCTCGGGTTAATCGCGGCGCGCGGGGGCGACGACGCGGGCGCGGCCGCGCACTTCCGGGAGGCCGTCCGCCGCGCGGGGGCGGGGTTCCCGGCCGGGCACAACAACCTCGGCGTGATGCTCGCGCGCGCCGGCCGTCTCGCCGAAGCCGAGCGCGAGTTCGAGGCGGCGCTCAGGCAGTCGGGCGGCTCCTTCGAGGAGGCCGCGCACAACCTGAAGCTTTGCCGGAAGCTTCTGGCCGGGGCCGACGCGGGCGAGGCCGCGGCGCTGAAGGTCGCCGCCGCGCCCGCCGCGCCCGGGAGATGAGGAGGACTTGAGAGCCGTGGAGACAAAGCCTTTGGACGTGCTGGCGATTCTGAAGCTCTACGAGATTAGGGGCGAGGCGAGGATGCGCGAGGCGCGCGCGTGGTTCTTCACGGAGTTCGCGCCGCAGTCGGGGAAGGAGATAGTCAAGCTGCTGGTGAGCGGCGAGCGGGAGAGCGCCTTCTACCGGATGGTCGCGTCGCACTGGGAGACGGCCGCCTCCTTCGTCAATAACGGCGGCATCGACGAGCGCCTCTTCCTCGAAGGCAACTCCGAGCACATCGTGGTCTACGCCAGGCTCCAGCCCTTCCTCGCAGAGGTGCGCGAGACCATCGGCGAGCCCGACTACATGGCCCACCTCGAACGCCTCGTCCTGAAGATTCCAGACGTGGAGAAGAAGCTCGAAACCCGCCGCCGCCTCCTCGAACGCTGGGCGCAGGCGGGGAAGGGGGAGCAGTAGGCAGGCAGTAGTAGACAGTAGACGGTAGGAAGTAGACAGTAGACAGTAGACAGTAGACAGTAGAAAACACTTCGTCGCGGACGCCGCGGCCGCCGTCTTCGACCCACGTTAAGCGGAGCCCTACTGTCTACTGTCTACTGTCTACTGTCTACTTGTTTTTACTGCCTACTGCCCCCGCCCTTTCAGCGCCGCGTCCTCAACTCCGGTCTAAGGAGGTGCGGGACGGCGTTGAAGGTCAGAAGGAGCGTTTCGTCGGCGCGCAGTTGGAGGACGGTGTAGGAGGTGTTTTCGAGGACGGAGGCGAGGCGGCGTATGCGGCCGTCGTCGATTCCGAGGGCGCGCGCCGTCCAGACGGCCGTCGGCGTGGCCGAGGTGAAGACGGCGACGTTCTCGCGCGGCGGGCCCTCCCTCGCCACGAGGCGGCAGGCCGAGACGCGCGCGACGAACTGCCCCCACGTCTCGCCCGCGTAAGGGTAGCGGCCGCCGGCCCACGCCTCGACCACCTTCGTGTCCGAAGGCCGCCACTGCCTGTGTACCTCGGCCTCGCGGCCGCCCGCGCTGACAAGTCCCGACACCTCCTCGAACTCGCGCCGGAACTCCTCGTCGTCCGCGCACAGGAGCGGCGCAAGCTCCGTGTAGATGCCGTGGAAGTCGAACTCGTCCCAGCCCCGTTTGGTGGCGACCTCGGGGAAGGCGAGTCCCGCCTCCGCGTAGGCGCGCGCGACCCCTTCGGCCGTCTGGCGCTGGCGCGCGAGCCCGCCCGCGTAGGCCGCGGAGAACTCGACGCCCTGCGAGGCGAGGTGCCCGCCGAGCAGCCGCGCCTGCCTGCGGCCGAGGGCCGACAGCGAGTCGTAAGCCTCGCGCGTGCCCGCCTGCCCGTGCCGTATGAAATAGACGTTGCTCAAACCCAAACCCCCGCCGACATCGGAGCCCGAAGGTGACGCCGCGCGGGAGGCCGCGCCGGCCCTACATGGGAGCACGGCGGGCGACCCCTTGACAAGCGCGGCCGCCCGCCGCAATCTTCGTCCCGCTCTCCCATTCTTCCCACGCGGAGACTCGCCTGGTGACTACCCCCGAAGACGGAGCGGGCGGCGCGGGGTCGCCTTACGCGGCGCGGCCGTGGCTCGCGCATTACGACTACTGGGTGCCCGCGCACATGAACTACCCGCGCCGGCCGCTGCACGAGATACTGCGGCTGGCGGCCGTCGAGGTGCCCGACCGTCCGGCCACGGCCTTCCTCGGCGCGCAACTCACCTTCGCCGAGCTGAAGGGGCAGGCCGACCGGCTGGCCGCCGCGCTCCACGCGCTCGGCGTCGGGCAGGGCGACCGCGTCGGCGTCATGCTGCCGAACTGCCCGCAGTACGTCGTCGCCACCTTCGCCGCGCTGCGCCTCGGCGCGGTCGTCGTCAACGTCAACCCGCTCTACACGCCGCGCGAGGTGCTGGTCGTCGCTAAAGACTCGGGGATGCGCGTGCTCCTCACGCTCGACCAGCTCGCGCCCGTCACGCTCGCCGTCAGAGACCAGACGGGCATCGAGCACGTCGTCGTCACCTCCGTCGCAGAGTACTCGGCCGCGGCCGCGCCGTGCCCGGAGGTGGGGGGGACGCGGCGGCTCTCGGAACTGCTCGCCTCCGCCGGGGAGCCCGAACTGCCTTCCGTGGAGATAAAGCCGGACGACGTGGCCGTCTTGCAGTACACGGGCGGGACGACGGGCGTGCCGAAGGGCGCGATGCTGACGCACTACAACATCTTCGCCAACGTCGTCCAGACCGGCTGCTGGGGTCACGACTCGATGCGGCGCGGCGAGGAGACCTACCTGCTCGTCATCCCCTACTTCCACATCTACGGCTTCACGGTCGGCATGATGGAGGGCGTCTGGCGCGGCGCCCGCCAGGTGCTCATCCCGAAGTACGACGTGGAGATGCTGCTCGCCGCCATCCGCGACTACCGGCCGACCTTCTTCCCGGCCGTGCCCACCATCTACATCTCGCTGCTCAACCACCCGCGCGCGAAGGAGTACGGCCTCGGCCTCATACACAACTTCCAGAGCGGCTCGGCCCCGCTGCCCGTCGAGGTCATCGAGCAGTTCGAGCGCCTGACGGGCGGCACGCTCAAAGAAGGGTACGGCCTCTCCGAAGCCTCGCCCGTCACGCACACCACGCCCGCGCTCTCCGCGCGCAAGCCCGGCAGCATCGGGCTCCCGCTGCCCGACACGGACATCAAGGTCGTAGACCTTGAGACGGGCGAGAGCGAGGTGCCTTTCGGCGAGGAGGGCGAGCTGTGCATCGCGGGGCCGCAGGTGATGAAGGGCTACTGGAACCGCCCCGACGAGACGGCCGTCGCGCTGCGCGAGGACGCCGCGGGGCGGACGTGGCTCTACACGGGCGACGTGGCGCGCGTGGACGCCGACGGCTTCACCTACATCGTCCAGCGCAAGAAGGACATGATCATCGTGAGCGGCTTCAACGTCTACCCCTCGGAGGTCGAGTCGGTGCTCTACGAGCACCCGGCCGTGATGGAGGCGGCCGTCGTCGGCACGCCCGACGCCTACCGCGGCGAGGCGGTCATCGCCTTCGTCGTCCTCAAGCAGGGCGCGGCGGCCACGCCCGTTGAGCTGACCGAGCACTGCCGGCGCGGCCTCGCCGAGTTCAAAGTCCCCTCCCGGGTCGAGATACGCGAGAGCCTGCCGAAGACGGCCGTCGGCAAAATCCTCCACCGCGTCCTGCGCGAAGAGGGGCGGGCCGAGGGCCGGCCGTGAGGGGGCGGGGGGTTCTATTCGCCGGCCCGCCGGCCCGTCTGTTTACCGCCCCGAAGAGTCGAAGGCACGGCGGCCCGGCGGACAAATCTTGAGGCGACCCCGGCCCGCTCGATGTCTAAGGCCCCTCCACTGACTACTGTCTACTTCCCCCCGGAGACGCGCGGATGAGCAGCGACGACCCTTACTTCGGCTTCCAGGTCTCGGCGCGCGCGCGGGAGATTTACGGGCGGCTGCGCGACTTCATGGCGGCGCACGTCTACCCGAACGAGGGGAAGTTTCGGGAGCATTTGACGGGGGGCGACCGCTGGCGCCCCGCGCCGTTGACGGAGGAGCTGAAGGCGCTCGCGCGCGCGGAAGGGTTGTGGAACCTGTTCCTGCCGGAGAGCGAGTACGGCGCGGGGCTCACGAACCTTGAGTACGCGCCGATGGCGGAGCTGACGGGGCGCTCGCCGCACTTCGCGCCGGAGGTCTTCAACTGTAGCGCGCCGGACACGGGCAACATGGAGGTGCTCGTCCGCTACGGCACGGGGGAGCAGAAACGACGTTGGCTGCGGCCGCTGCTCGCGGGCGAGATTCGCTCCTGCTTCGCCATGACCGAGCCCGACGTGGCCTCTTCGGACGCGACCAACATCCGCGCCAGCATCAGGCGCGACGGCGACTGCTACGTCGTCAGCGGCCGGAAGTGGTGGACGAGCGGCGCGGGCGACCCGCGCTGCCGGGTCGCCGTCCTGATGGGTAAGACCGACCCCGAAGCGCCGAGGCACAGGCAGCAGTCGATGATCCTCGTGCCGATGGACGCGGCGGGCGTGCGCGTCGAGCGTATGCTCTCGGTCTACGGCTACGACCACGCGCCGCACGGCCACGCCGAGGTCAGCTTCGAGGAGGTGCGCGTGCCGGCGTCGAACATCATCCTGGGCGAGGGGCGCGGCTTCGAGATAGCGCAGGGGCGGCTGGGGCCGGGGCGCGTACACCACTGCATGCGGCTGATAGGGATGGCCGAGCGCGCGCTCGAACTGACGTGCCGGCGGGTCGCGTCGCGCGTGGCGTTCGGCCGCGCGCTCGCCGAGCAGGGCACCGTGCGCGCCGACATCGCCCGGTCGAGAATCGAGATCGAGCAGGCGCGCCTGCTCACGCTGAAGGCGGCGCTGTTGATGGACACGGCCGGCAACAAGGCCGCGCGCCGCGAGATAGCGATGATCAAGGTGGCGGCGCCCAACGCCGCGCTCGCCGTGCTCGACCGCGCCGTGCAGGCGCACGGCGGCGCGGGCGTCTCCGGCGACTTCCCGCTCGCCGCGATGTGGGCCGACGCGCGCACGCTCCGCCTCGCCGACGGCCCCGACGAAGTCCACCTCGAATCAATCGCGCGGATGGAGCTGGGGAAGTAGGAAGTAGACAGTAGACAGTAGACAGTAGTCAGTAGAAAAGCCGCCACTATACCGACAGTCCGTGTATCAATCGGCAACGCGCGCGGGGCGGAGCCCTACTGTCTACTGTCTA
>DASVWB010000232.1:0-9935 GCA_036389815.1 Pyrinomonadaceae bacterium
TGGCTTCCGGGTCTGTTATCCGGCCCCGGCGGGGCGCGCCGCCTCGCCCTCCGGGGCCGGATAACAGACCCGGAAGCCACACCCAAAGACTACCGGCGCGCGCCCCCTTGCGCGCCCTCCCGCGACGCCCGCGCCGCGGTCTGCGCGAACGGGCAACCACTCCGCCGCGCGCGCCATCAATCGCAGTCGAGCCCGCCGCTCTCCCGCTTGCCAAAGCGGCCTCTCTCTGTTTACATGTGGCTTCGGACGGAAGCCCGCCGCTCTCCAGTGGAGGAACTAATGAAAGCTCTCAGACTCGCACGCCCGCTCGCCGCCGTAGCCATCGTCTTCGCGCTCGCGGCGGGCGCGCTCGGCGACACCATCCGCATGAAGGACGGCCAGGTCATCCGCGGCCAGATCGTCGCCTTCCGCGACCAGCAGTTCACCGTCCTCATCGGCTCGGCGCGCGGCGGCAACCGCCGCAGCCGCATGACGCTCAACATGGAGGACGTGGAGTCCATCGAGTTCGACAACGCCGACGGCTCCGACACGTCGTCGGCCGACGGCGGCACCTACAACCCGCCCGTGGAGACCGCACGCACGCAGCCCGCGCCGCAGCCCACGCCGCGCCGCGACGAGCCGCGGCAGAACACGGGGCAGCGCCCGCCCGTCCTCGGCAACGACACCGGCGCGGCCTCCGACCGCACGAACACCGGCACGCCCAACACCGGCACGACGCAGTCACCCGCGCGCGGCAACGGCGGCGGGTCGCCCTTCTTCCCCGTCCGCGTACGCGTGCGCGCCGACAACACGGCCAACGGCTGGACGGACTCCGGCCTGATGGTCAGGAAGGGGCAGCGCCTCCGCATCACGGCCACGGGGCGCGTCTCTTTGGGCGAGGGGCGCTTCTCGACGCCGACGGGGCTGCCGAGGGTGGTCGACACCGAGAAGCTGATGCGCAACGAGCCGACGGGCACCCTCATCGCCGTCATCGGCGACGACAACGACGAGTTCATCGCCGTCGGCGCGAGCCGCGAGTTCTACGCCCCGCGCGACGGCCGCCTCTTCCTCGGCGTCAACGAGGGCAGGCTCGAAGACAACACCGGCAGCTACGACGCGCTCATCGAGGTCGAGCCCGTGACGAGCGGCGGCAGGTAAGCCCGGCCGGACAGTTCCCGGAACAAAATTTAAACACTGGGGGACGGCCCTTAGAATTTGAGATTTGAAATCTCAAATTCTAAGGGCCGTCCCCCTGTGTCTGCGGCGGTTAAATCCCCTCCCGCGCGGCGCGGGGCGTAAAACCATTTGACGCCCCGCGTCATCAAAAGGCTCTGGCCATTCGTTTATTTGACCGTGCCCGCGGGCGCGCCGTATATTCGGGGCCGCGCCGTTTCGAGGCCGCTTCCCCGTCCTTAAAATCCGAGAGGTTCTACACAGTTATGTACACCCGCTTTACGCGCCGCGCCGCCGCCCTCGCCCTCGCGCTCCTCACCGCAGCGGGCCCGGCCGCGGCGCAGTCGAGGCGCACGCCGCCGCAGGCCCCGCAGAAGAAGAACACGCGCCCCGCCGAGCAGCAGCCGCCGGCCGGCGAGCGGGGGCAGGAGCCGCAGGAGCCCGTCCCGGCCGACGTCATCAAGGAGCAGGAGGTCGTCAAAGTCGTCTCCAACATCGTCCAGGTCGAGGCCGTCGTCTACCACAAGAAGTCGGGGCAGATCGTGATGGGGCTCAAGAAGGAGAACTTCGCCATCTTCGAGGACGGCATCCAGCGCGACGTGTCTAACTTCTCGACCCCGGACGCGCCCATCACGGTCGCGGTCGTGCTCGAATACAGCCGGCTCGGCCAGCGGCTCGGCTTCTACGGCTCGGGCGGGCAGGAGCCGGGCCAGTACGAGGTCTTGAGGCCCATGGCGGCCTTCCTCCAGCAGTTCATCAAGCCGCCCGACGACTACGTCTCGGTCGTCGCCTACGACATGCGGCCGACGCCCCTGACGGACTTCACCAACGACCCCGGCCGCATCGGGCAGGTCATCTCGCTGCTCCTGCGCAACCAGCCGGCCTTCTCCGAGGCGAACCTCTTCGACGCGCTCAAGCTGACGCTCGTCGGCGGCCGCGCCGACTCGGTCGTGCTGGAGAACTCCGAGAAGCAGACGCAGGAGTACGGCGGGATGGTGGACATTCAGGGGCGCCGCAAGGCCGTCTTCCTCATCAGCAGCGGCATCGACACCTTCAGCAAGATCAACTACGACACGGCGCGCAAGATCGCGCAGAACGCCGGCGTCCCGATCTACATCATCGGGACGGGCAACATGTTCTTCAAGAAGTACGGCGACCAGATCGCCGCGCAGGACGGCCTCGGCGGCGCCACCGACCCCGGCCGGATGACCTTCCTCCAGGCGCAGAACACGCTGCGCACCTTCGCCGAGGAGACCGGCGGCGCCTACTTCCCCGTCACCTTCGAGGGCGAAATCCCCTCCGCGCTCCAGAGCATCAACGCCATGATGCGCAACCAGTACAGCCTCGCCTACTCGGCCGGCGAGCGCCGCGACGGCAAGCGCCACAAGATCGAGGTCAAGGTGGACGTGGACGGCGACGGCAAGTACGACGACAAGGATTTCGTCGTCAAAGCGCGCCGCTACTACAACTCGCCAAAGACGCAGGGGCAGTAGGGGGTAGGGAGTAGGCAGTAGACAGTAGACAGTAGATGAAAAGCGGGCGGCGCGTCTCAGCCAACAGCCGGGACGCGCCGCCCTTAGTCTTTCCTACTGTCTACTGTCTACTCCCTACTGTCTACTCCCTACTGTCTACTCTTCCCCTCACACCCCGTAGAGCCGCACGCGGAACTCGTCGTTGACGGCGTGGACTTCCGCCTTGCGCCCGGCGAAGAGGCGCGACTCGCGCAGGAGCATCGGGAGGCCGCCCGTGGGGAGGCGCAGTCCGTAGGCGGGGCTTGAGAAGACGGAGGCCGTCTGCGGGTTGAGCCGCTGCTGGATGCCGTAGCGGATGGCGCGCTGCATGGCGGGCGCGAAGCCGGCCGTGCGGCGGGGGTTGGTGACCTCGACCGAGTTGTCGAAGACGTTGACGCGCGTCGAGAGGCCCGCGAGCGCGAGGTCGCGGTGCGCGAGCGCGTTGGCCAGCGCCTCCAGCAGCGCCCCGCGGTGGTAGTTGGCGCGCGGCGCGACGGGCGCGTCGGCCGGCACTTCGGCGCGCGCCCCGCGCGGCGGCCGCTTCTCCCAGAGGTCGCAGTAGCGCTCGACGAAGCGCGCGGCCGACTCGAACAGCGTGTGCAGGTTCCCCGCCAGCTCGACCGACTCGACCTTCGGCGACTGCGCGGTGTCGCCCGCGTAGCGCGCGCACGAGACGGAGGCGCGCGGCAGCAGCTCCCCGACGCGCTCGTCGCGCCCGAAGAGCAGGAGCCCGGCGACCGTCGGCGCCACGCGCTCGGCGCGCGCGCCCGTGGCGGCCGGGACGGCGAGCAGCAGGTCGCGCTCCAAGACCTCCGCGGTCGGGTAGGCCGTGTCGGACGCGCGCTGCGGCGCGTAGGCGTCCGGCTCGAACTCGCGCACGAAGCTCCACAGGTGCGCCTCGTCTATGTCCTCGACCTCCGCGCCGAGCGCCGCGACGTTCTCGTACGAGAGCGGCCGCGTCTCGTCGAGGAGCGCGGAGAGTTCCTCGCGCGTCGCCTCGCGCTTCTCCGCGCCGACGCGCAGGAAGTAGCGGCCGTCCGACGTGCGGTAGGGGCGGCGCTTCCCTTCCACGTCGAGCGCGACGACGCGCAGCCCCGAGTCGAAGGAGATGATGTCGATGAAGGGGAAGAGCGGCGGGGAGACGTCCTCGCGGCAGATGCGTACGAGTTCGTCGCGCACGGCGTCGGCGTCGTCCACGCCCTCGACGCGGAGGTTGTCGTTGACGCCGAAGACGATGACGCCGCCGCCCGTGTTGGCGAGCGCGACTATCCCCTGCGCGATGCGCTCGGGGTTCGAGAGCTTAACCTTGAGTTCGAGGAAGGTGTCCTCGCCGCCGCGGACGAGCGCCATCAGCTCCGAGCGCGAGGTCTGCGGCGCGGGCGTCGTCAGGTAGTCCTGGAAAGAGCGAACCGGGGAGGGCTCGTGGCGCTGGTTTCTGAATTTTCTGCGAGCCATTTGTGTAGGGGCGGGGCTCTGACTCGCCCGCCCGGGCGCCCCACGGGCGGCGCCGCTGGAATTTGGGAAGTAGACAGTAGACAGTAGACAGTAGAAAAGCCTTCGTTAATCGAGCTACCGTGTGTCAGCGTCGGCGCGCCTCGCGGGGCGCTACTGACTACTGACTACTGTCTGCTTCCCCTTCAACCCATGATTTGGCCGCCCTCTCCGCCGCCGCGGCCGGTGACCGCTTCGAGGACTTCCAGCTCGCGCCGCTCAAGCTGCCGCCCCTGATGGGGAAGCGCGAGCGCGTAGAAGAGCAATGAGAGCAGCGCGAACGCGGCGAGTATAACATACTTGACGGCCTCGCTCCCGGCGAAGTGCGCCGCGGCAACAGACGCTGCCGGCGGCACGAGCAGCAGGAAGAAGATGGGCACCAGCAGCAGCCCCGCCACGCCCGAGCGGTTCATCCGCTTGCCGAACTCGACGCGCTTCGGGAACTGTAACGACAGCCAGTTGCCTACGGGCGCGAACAGCGCGGCGGTCGTCACGTAGGCGAGCAGCGCGAAGAGGAGCGTGGCCGGCGTCAGGTCGCCGAGGAAGAGCCCGCCGGCGAGGACGCCCACCGCGACGAGCAGGAAGGAGATGAGCGCGACGGCCGCGTTCTTCGCCGCGAGCACCGTCCGCCGGCTCACGGGCGAGAGCACGACGGCGCGCATCCCCGACCCGTCGTACCCGAACAGGTTCGTCGAGATGGGCGAAAGAAGCATGCAGATGTAGATGACGCTGAAGACCGCCCCCGCCCCGCCCGCGTAAGGCGTGAGCTTTCCCCACATACGGCCCGTGCTCCCGCCGGCCGGCCCCATCCGCAGGACGACCGTCAGCCCCACGGCCATCAGCGCGATGACCCTCAACTGCGCGTTCCGCAGCGCGTAGCGCAACTCCTTCTCCAGGAGCGCCGAGAACTGCGGCGACGCGAGCGGCACGCCCCAGCCCGCGTAAGCCTCCGCCGCAGCCGCGCCGCGCGCGGGTTCGGGCGCTCGCTTCTTCGAGCGCCCGCCGCCGCCTCCTCCTCCCAGCCCCAGCGCCGTGCGCCGCGCGACGCGGTAGGAGAGCAGCACGCACGCGGCCGCGTAACCCCCGAGCGTCAGCAGCGAGAGGAGAAGCGCGCCCGCGTCGCCCGCGAAGAGGCCGCGCGTGAGCGCCCAGCCGGCCGCGCCCGGCGGCGTCCACCGCGCCCAACCCAGGCGCTCCGCGTTGCGTTCGAGCAGCGGCATCAACTGCCCCATCAGCACGCCCGTCATGCCGAGCGCCGCGCCGAGCAGCGCCAGCGCCGTCTCGCCGCGCGTCCGCCGCATCCGCATCAGCGCGCCGACGCCCACCGACAGCAGCTTCGAGAACGAGAGCCCGAAGGCGACCGTCGCGGCCGAGACGGCGAGCCCCGCCGCGAGCCGCCCGCGCCCGAGCCCGACGCCCGCGCCCAGCGCGAAGAGCGAGGGGATGACGAAGATCGACGTGAGGCTCGTCAGGTCGCTCACGAAGTCGAAGGCGAAGAGCCTGCCGAGCGAGACCGGGTAGAGCAGCATCCGCGACGGCTCGAAGCGGCTCCCGCCGCCGAGCGCCACCGGCAGCAGCGCCCACATCGCGAAGGCCACCGTGAAGACGAAGAGCAGCGCGACGAAGCCCGCGCGCAACTGCCGCGCGTCGGGCGCGAGCGGCCCGGCGTGCGCCGCGACGAAGTACCCGCCCACGCCCACGAAGAGCGCGCACGCGAGCGACAGCGTCAGCCCCGCCAGCAGGCCGAGCGCCGACGCGACGCTCCCGACCGCGGCCCTCTTCGACCGCATCGAGTTGCGCACGAGCCTCCACTTCAGCCACACCAGCGCCCAGAGCTGTGCCATAAACTTCCCCGCCCCTCCCCGCCCTCCGGAGTTATAATACGCCGCCGCGGCTGAACGAAGCACGGGTCGGACTGAACACACCATGCCCTTCAACTTAAAGCGCCCGAGGTCGAAGCGCGCGCAGGCGGCGACGCCGCTCCTGTGTGCGCTCGCCGCGCTCCTCATCCTCGCGGCCTGCGCGCCCGCGGCCGCGGGCGCGCAGGCCAACGCACGGCCCGCGGGCCGCACGGCCGCCGCCGCGTCGGCGGGCCGCGCGCCGCGGCCCGGCTCGCGCGTCAACGCGCGCGACCGCGCGCGCGCCGTCCGCCGCGGGCTCGACTTCATCTACCGCACGGCGCGCGACCCGGCGAACTTCGAGGTCTACGGCAGCGACTACCTCTGGTGCTTCTACACGGTCGGCCAGAGCGTGAGCGACCCGTCCGTGCGCGCCGCCGCGCGCCGCATGGGGCTGGAGCGCGGGCGCGAGTGGAGGCGCACGCACCGTCGGCTCCCCGAGGGAGCCGACGCCGGCACCGTCAGCGACTACGCCTTCGGCAGCGACGCCGCCGACAGCCTCGGCCTCCGCGACGAGAACCTGAAGCGGCAGATACGCCGCGCCGCCGCCGCCTTCACGGCGCGCGACTTCCTCCTCTTCGACCCGCGCGCGGAAGCCCCGCCCGCCGACGTGCCGGCCGAGTGCGAGTTCGACAAGGTCTGGAACGCGCGCGGCGCTACCCGCTGCCGCCGCTGCGGACGCCCCCTGCGCATGCGCACGCCGAAGGACGTGTGGTACGACGCGCTGATTACGGCCTACGTCGGCGAGCGCTACGGCGTGCGACTCGGCGCGTCCTACGGCGACGTGCTCGGCTGGCTCCCGCGTCTCCGCCCGCACCGCGGCCCCGGCGAGGCCGCCTCGGACGACGAGTTCTACGACACGGTCTACGCCGTCACGCACGTCGTCTACACCCTGAACGACTACGGGCAGCGGCGCATCCCCGCGCGCCTCCTGCCCGAGGAGTTCGCCTTCCTGCGCGCGAACCTGCGCGCGGCCGTCGCGCGCCGCGACGCCGACATGCTCGGCGAGTTCATGGACTCGCTGCGCGCCTTCGGCCTCACGGACGCCGACGCCGAGATAAGAGAAGGCACGGAGTACCTGCTCGCGCACCAGAACCCGGACGGGAGCTGGGGCGACCCCCGCGAGCCCGACATCTACCGGCGCTACCACCCGACGTGGAACGCCGTCGCCGCGCTGAGCAACTACGCGTGGCGCGGCGACGCGCCGGACGCGCGGCGGCTCCGGCTGCTGCGCGCGTTGAAGAGTGATAGTCAGACCCGCCTGCCGTAGCGGGCGGGTCTGACCCACACGACGGAGGAGACAACGATGACAGACACGCTCTCGGAGCATTACCTCGAAGACGCCGCGAAGGTCTTCCGCGGCCTGAAGAAGCTCGCCGACGGCGCGGCGCGGCAGGTGTCGGACGAGGAGTTCTTCCGCGCCATCGACCCGGAGTCGAACAGCGTCGCCCTCATCATGAAGCACATGGCCGGCAACATGCTCTCGCGCTGGAGGGACTTCCTGACGACCGACGGCGAGAAGCCCGACCGCCGCCGCGACTCGGAGTTCGAGCCGGAGGGCGAAGACCGCGCCGCGATAGAGGCGCGCTGGGAGGAGGGCTGGCGGACGCTCTTCGACACGCTCGCCTCGCTCCGCGGCGAAGACCTCATGCGCACGGTCACCATCCGCGGCGAGCCGCACACCGTCGTCCAGGCCGTCAACCGCCAGCTCGCGCACTACGGCCAGCACGCGGGGCAGATAGTCTTCCTCGCCAAGCACCTGCGCTCGTCCGGGTGGCAGACGCTCAGCATCCCGCGCGGGCAGTCGGAGGTCTTCAACAAGAAGATGACCGGGGAGCCGCGTTAGGTGTCGCCCGCGCCCGCAGACGCCGACGCGCGCGCGTTCGTCGGGATGGGCTCGAACCTCGGCGACCGCGCGGGGAGCCTCCTGCTCGGCGTGCGCGGGATGATGGCGGCGGGCCTGCGCGTCGCGCGGCTGTCGTCCGTCTACGAGACCGAGCCGGTCGGGGTCGCGGGCGAGCAGCCGGCCTTCCTCAACATGGCGGCCGAGCTGCGCGCGCCGCTCCCGCCGCCCGAGGCTTTACTCTCGCTGCTCCACGCCGTCGAGCGCGACTGCGGCCGGCTCCGCGAGCGGCCGCTCGCGCCGCGCACGCTCGACCTCGACCTGCTGCTCTACGGCGACCGGCTTCTGACGACCGAACGGCTCACGCTGCCGCACCCGCGCCTGCACCTTCGCCGCTTCGTCCTCGCCCCGCTCGCCGAACTCGCCCCCGACGCCCTCCACCCCGCCCTCAACCAGACAATCGCCCGACTCCTCGCCGCCACCCCCGAACGTCCCTACGTCAGACCTTGGAGGCCGGGGTGATTGGCTCATTGATTCATCGGCACATTGATTGATTGAACGAATGAACAAATGAACCGATGAATCAATGAACCAATCACCCCATCCTTTCCCCTTGCCCCCCGCGGGCGCGCCTGCCTATAATCTGGCGCTCTCAAATTTGCCCACTCGACAGCGCGGGCGTAGAATACGCGAACATGCGTCGCCGAACATTCCTGCCGGCAACCGGGTTGTTAGCTTACTTAACCGGAGCGACCGCCCGCGTCCACCTCCGCCCGGCCAACCCGGACGGCCTGCGCGGCCCCGACGAAGACGGCGCAGTCGCCGCCGCCCGCAGCCCGCGCGCGGCTCTCGGCCACCCGCTCCCGGCAGTCAAACTCCTCGCCGCCGACCAATCCGAATAGCCGACTCCGCGAAGCACAGAGGGAACAACCACACAATGGTCTATCTCAAACAGCAGCGGCCCGAGAAGGTCACCGTGCCCGCCGTCCGCCTGAGCAAGGAGCGCGGCGAGAAGCTGGTCTGCCTGACGGCCTACGACTACCCGACGGCGCGCATCGTGGACGGGGCGGGCACCGACATCGTGCTCGTCGGCGACAGCCTGGGCAACGTCGTGCTCGGCTACGACTCGACCGTGCCCGTCACGCTCGAAGAGATGCTCCACCACACGCGCGCCGTGCGCCGCGGGACGGAGCGCGCGCTGCTCGTCGCCGACATGCCCTACGGCACCTACCACGCGGGCGACGACGACGCCGTGCGCTCGGCGCTCCGCCTCGTCAAGGAGGGCGGGGCCGAGGCCGTCAAGCTGGAGGGCGGGCGCGCGCGCTGCGAGACGGTGCGCCGCCTCGTCGGCGCGGAGATTCCAGTGATGGGGCACGTCGGCCTGACGCCGCAGTCCTTGAACAAGCTCGGCAGCTACCGCCTCCAGGCGAAGACGGCCGACGCGGCGCGCGCGCTCGTCGAGGACGCGCTGGCGCTCGAAGAGGCCGGCGCCTTCGCCGTCGTCCTCGAAGTCGTCCCGCGCGAGATCGCGCGCGAGGTGACGGCCGCGCTCCACGTCCCGACCATCGGCATCGGTGCGGGCCCCGACTGCGACGCGCAGATACTCGTCACGCACGATCTGCTCGGCCTCTCCTTCAGCGAGACGAGCCCGCGCTTCGTGCGCCGGTACGCCGACCTCAGGGGCGCGATGAACGAGGCCATCCTCGCCTACGCCGAGGACGTGCGCACGGGCGCCTTCCCCTCCGACGCGGAATCCTACCCGCTCCCCGCCGAGGCGGCCTCCGAACTCGGCATTAAGAAGTCTGGAGTCTGAAGTCTGGAGTCTGGGGTCAAGACATGGCCACGTTCTCAAAGCTGGAGGACATCCAGTCGTGGCAGAAGGCAAGGCAAGTCACTCGGATGATTTACCAGGTCACGGCGGGTGGAGAGTTCGCCAAGGATTATGGCCTGCGCGACCAGATTCGACGCGCGAGCGTTTCCATCATGGCCAACATCGCCGAAGGCTTCGGCCGGCGCTCGGACAAGGAGTTCGCCAACTTC
>DASVWB010000233.1:0-10620 GCA_036389815.1 Pyrinomonadaceae bacterium
CGCCCGGCCCGGAGGCTGAAGCGCGCCGCCTGTTTTTCTACTGCCTACTGCCTACTGCCTACTGCCTACCTGTTCATCATTCATCCCTCATCATTTACAATGTCCGCATGGAAGACCGCGAGATCAGGGGGCTCGAAGAGGCGCTCGAACAAATCTGGGAGGTGGCGCGGGGCTTCGGGCTCGACCCCTACCCCGTCCGCTTCGAGATGGTGCCGGCCACCGTCATGTACGAGATCGGCTCCTACGCCCTGCCCGGCCGCTACTCGCACTGGACGTTCGGCAAGGCTTACCACCGCATGAAGACGATGTACGACTTCGGGCTCTCCAAAATCTACGAGGTCGTCATCAACACCAACCCCGCCTACGGCTTCCTGATGGAGACGAACAGCCCCGTCCAGAACAAGCTCGTCATGGCGCACGTGCTCGGCCACGTGGACTTCTTCAAGCACAACGCCTACTTCTCGAAGACCAACCGGCGCATGGTCGAGACCGTCTCGGCCCACTCCGGCAGGATGAGCGAGTACGAGTTCAGGTACGGGCGCAAGACCGTCGAGCGGCTCCTCGACGCCGTGCTCTCCGTCGAGGAGCACATCGACCCGAACTTCTTCATCCGGCGCGAGGAGCCCGCGCCCGCCCCCGGCGCGAAGAAGCCGCCGAAGGCCCCCGGCCGCTACGACGACCTCTGGGAGATCGGCCGCCCGCCCGAGGCCGAGGCCGGCCCCGAGGCCGACGACCGCCCCCGCGGCGACCGCCTCCCCGAGAAGGACCTCCTCTACTACATCATGCGCAACTCGCCCTCCCTCCAGGACTGGCAGCGCGACGTGATGGCCATGATCCACGAGGAGATGGAGTACTTCGTCCCGCAGATGCAGACGAAGACTTTAAACGAGGGCTGGGCGTGCGCGACCGCCGACACGCTCCTCGTGACTGAGGAGGGCTTCGTCCGCTTCGACGAGCTTTACGAGCGGGGCCGCAAGATACGCGTCGCCAGCGGCGGCGAGCGCGAGCTGCACCGCATCACGGACTTTCACAAGGAGGAGTCCGTCCCCACGATCCGCATCCGCACGCGCCGCGGCTTCACGATCGAGGGGGCCGAGCGGCACCGCGTCATGACGGCGGACGGGGGCTGGAAGTGTCTGGGCGATACCGCGGTCGGCGACGCCGTCGTCCTCGCCTCCGGCACGGGCGTCTGGCCGTCGCGGAAGGTGAAGCTCGAATTCGAGCCGGCCGGGACCTCCGCCTCTCTGGGCGACGTGGCCGGCCTCGCCGGCGTCTCATACGCGACCGCCTTCCGGCACCTGCACGGCCGCGTCCTTTCGCGCAGCGCCCCCGCCCTCGACGCCGCGCTCGCGACGCTCGGGTATCAACCCGGTAAGGGCGGCCGGGTTTTGCCGACGCGCCGCGTGCCGCACGCCCCCAAGGAACTCGACGAAGACTTCGCGTGGTTCCTCGGGTACTTCGTCGGCGACGGCAACGCGACCAAGTCGGGCGTCGGGCTGACCACGGGCGACGAGGACCTGGCGCACAAGCTCTGCGCGGCGGTCGAGTCTCTGTTCGGCCTGCGGGCGCGCCTCAAGCTGGACGTGAGCGAGGGGCACGCGCGCTGGCGCGTCGTCGTCCACTCGCGCGAACTGAGGCGCATCCTGGAGGCGGCGGGCCTCGACCTGGCGGCCAAGGCCCGGGCGAAGAAGATTCCGGGCTCCGTCCTGCGCTCGCCCGAGTCGGTGGTGTCGGCGTTCCTGCGCGGCTACTTCGACGCCGACGCCTACGCGGGGCCGGAGGGCATCCGGCTCTCCTCGTCAAGCGATGAGTTGATACGGACGGTTCAGACCGTGCTGCTCAACTACGGCATCCTGTCGCGTCAGCGCAGGCACGCCCGCGACATCACGCAACTCGAAATCAGCGGCGCGTCGGCGGCGCGCTTCCTGGAACGGATAGGCTTCGGCCTCGCGCGCAAGCAGCGTGCGCTGCGTTCGTGCGTAGAGGCGCACCGCTGGTTCGTCCGCGAAAAACTGTCTGACGAGGTCGTCTCGGTCGAACGCCGCCGCGACGACGTGTACGACATCACGGTGGACGAGAGGCACGCCTACGTCGCCAACGGCTTCGTCAATCACAACTCGTTCTGGCACTCGCGCATCATGCGCGAGCTGGACTTGCCGGACGTGGAGCTGCTGGAGTTCGCGGAGCTGCACTCGGGCGTGGTGTCGCCGCACAAGGGGCAGTTGAACCCGTACTACCTCGGCTACAAAATTTTGGAAGACATCGAGCGGCGGTGGGAGAGCCCTTCGGCGGAGGAGCGCGAGAAGTTCGGGCGCGGGCCGGGCGGCGGGCGCGCGAAGCTCTTCGAGGTGCGGGAGGTCGAGAACGACGTCTCGTTCCTGCGCAACTACCTGACCGAGGAGCTGTGCGAGGAGCTCGACCTGTTCGTCTACGAGCTGGTGGACGAGGAGGAGTGGACGGTGACGGAGAAGCGCTGGGAGCGCGTCCGCGACCAGCTCGTCTCGAACATGACCAACTTCGGCTTCCCCTACATCGTCGTCGCTGACGGCGACTACAACAACAACCGCGAGCTCTACCTCAGGCACCAGTACGAGGGCTCCGAGCTGGACATGAACTACGCCCGCCGCGTCCTCGAACACGTCCACACCCTCTGGGGCCGCCCCGTCCACCTGGAGACGGTCGTCGACGACGAGCCCGCCCGCCTCCACTACAACGGCGAGGAGCACGACGAGGACTGACCGCGGCCGTCGAGGGTTGTATTCCCCCTCCGAATTTGATAATAGACGCTTGCACGTTCGGGAATCCAGTTTCAAAATAAGCGGGTGACGCCCTGCCCCCCCCCGGAAGGACTCTACCTCTATGGGCACCATCGGCTCTGGCGGCTACTTCGAATTCAACCCGGAACTCATCGTCGAGGTCACCATGGTGTGTGACCGCGCCTGCCAGGGGTGCTACGCGCCGAACCTCGTCTCCCGCGGGCGTGCACAGGCCGCCCTGGCGCGGCACCCGGAGCTATTCCTGAAGCCGGAGGTGCTGAGCGGGAGGCTCTCGGAGATCGCGTCCTCCTTAAAGCGGCAGCTCACGTCCCTCTCGTTCCGCGGAGGGGAGCCGACGAGGCACCCCGAGCTGCCCGCCTTGATCGCCCTGTCGCTGCGGTTCACGCGCCGCCTCTTCGTCGAGACTCACGGACGCTGGCTGCTGCCCGGGCAGGACGCCGGGCCCGAGCCGGGCGAGGCCCTGCGGGTGCTCGCGCGCCAGGGCGTGACGGTGAAGGTCTCGTTCGACTCTATGCACGGGACGACCGCCGCGGAGTTGAAGGAACTGCTCGGGCGGCTCGATAGGCAGGGCGTGAACTGGCTCGTCGCCATAACGGAGCCGGACGCCGAGTCGTTCCTGGCGCGGCGGGAACTCTGTGGCCCGGTGGCGGACTCGAAGATTGTGCGGCAACTGAAAGTCGCGCGTGCCTCCGAACTGTACGCCCCCCCGCTCGGCGTCATCCGGACGGACGGCGCCATCCTCCACTCGCTGTCCGCGCGGAGAGCCTTCTAGCAGTCGCCGGCACGGCCGGCAGCCCCAAGCTCTTACATCCTCAGGAGAGTGGCCGCGCGCTGGCCTCACGCATGACCAGAGACGACAAGCTCGGCGAACACGAGAAGCCCGACAAATTCGACTCCGCGAAAAAGTACTTCCTGGACTGGTGGGAAGATTTGTTAGACCCGCTGCTCGGTGTGCCGGTCCCGGTAACCAAGCCGGTCATGTGGGCCTACAGGCGCTTCCGCGACGCGCCCCGCGTCCTGACGCGCGAGGAGCTGTACAAGGTCGGCCTCAGTATGTTGAGGCGGTGCAAGAAGAACGTCGTCGCGGTGAGCACGGTGGGGCGCGAGGACTCTCAGAACTACTTCGCCGTGCCCGGCCACGAGCAGGAGAAGATGTACTACGAGCAGTTGTTCAGGATCGTGCAGCAGAACCAGCACAGGGTCAGGGGGGAACTGGCCGTCCGCCGCTACATGGACTTGGCCGACGTGAACAAGTGCGAGGAGGCGATTTCGCTGCTGCTCTACGGGGCGGGTATCGAGATATTCGACTCCGACATTCAGTTAGAGTTCCTGATACGGGACGACGAGGAGGTCTTGCTCGGCTTCGAGGAGAGGCGGGAGCTAAGTCACGGCATCAAGCTGGGGAACAAGAGGCTGGCGGCGGCGCTCAACGACTGGATCAACGGCCAGGTCAAGCCGTGGGAGGGGCCGCAGGGGGCGGGGGAAGGCGGCGCCCCGGCCGGCGAAAAGGAGAAGCGCCAAGCCAGGTTCCACCGCGGGAACCTTCAGGAGATGGTGGCTTACATCACGGGGCGGCGCGAGAGGACGGGTAAAAACGTCGAGCCCGGCTCGCTGATTCACGCCGCCGGCCTCCTCAAGAAAATGGGCATCACTGACCTGTTCAGCGCCACGCGGGACGCGTTCGACAATTTCGACAAGTGGTATCCGTCCCTCTACGACGAGGAGAAGAGTAACGCGTGCTACACGAGCCTCGCGAGGTTTCTCCTCCGCGACCTATTTCACGGGCGTCCGAAGTTACTCGACTGCGGGTGCGCGCACGCCCTCGGCGCGAACATCTTCATGGAAGAGGGGGTGGAGTACTGGGGCGTGGACGCGTCGCCCAAGCTCATCGCACTCGCGAAGGCGCGTTGGCGTAGCAAGAACTTCATTGACGGCGACATCGTGAAAGTCCTGCTCGACAGGGAGGCGCGCACGGAGGACGGGCGCGGGCTGCCGAAGCGGTTCGAGGTTATCGCCTGCCAGGGGAACACCTTCGACTTCTTCCTCGGTGAGCCGCAGAAGTGGTTCGTACTGGCCCTCTTCAAGCGCAGGCTGAGGGAAGGCGGGATCCTCTTCTTCACACAGAGGTCGTTCACTCCTGACAAGAAGAGGGTGGAGAGGAAGCTGCCGCTCGGCAGCGAGGGGCACGTCGCCTACAACTTCGAGTGGGCCGGCCACTACACCAAGCTCGACGTGGAGGTCGGCAGCCAGCCGTCCGGTTCGGTCATCCAGCACCCTACCGACCCGAAGTGGCTACAGGCCGCATGCGAGGGACTAGGCTTTAGACGTCTGACCAAGAAGGAACAACTGCTGCCTGAGTGGTTCAGGCCGCACGGCGCCGAGCATCCTCACGACGTATACATCTTCCAGCTACAAGACTAACGCGTCCGGAAGCCGCCCCGGCTGGATGTCCCAGAGCGCGCGGGCGTCGCGGCGGCGTGCCTTCGGCCGCAAGAGGCCGTGCCGGGACGCGCTCAGATCGTCGGGTTCCAGGAGTTCATCCAGAGGGTGCTGGTGGAGTCGGGACGGCCGACCTTGTAGACGTTGAGGCTTGTGAGGGGCGGGGCGTAGAGGTGCAGGGTGACGAGGTCCTGGCCGCTCACGTCCGGGTTGCCGAGCTGATGTATGTCGGGCACGTCGGCCCCCGTCACGTGCCCCGGAGCCCACTCGCGCGAGGACTTGTATGCGAGCCCCCGTCCTGCGCCCCCCATCTCGAAGAGCGTCTCCCACATCACGCCGCGCAGCACGCGCACCGCGCCGTACGAGCCGGCGTGGTCGTGGATGGGCGTGCGCTGCCCCGGCCGCCAGCAGAGCACGAGCAGCTCGGCGTGCTCACCGAGGTGGACGCGGTGGCGCGCGTAAGTGCCCTCCTTGAACGAGACGTATGGGCGCAGCTCCTCGTCCGCGACCTCGACGCCGGCCATCAGCGCGCTCAGCTCCTCGAAGGAGGGCGGCGCGCCGGAGCGCGAGAGGCGCTCGACGAGCCCCGCGAGCGTGTAGCCCGGCGCGGACTGCGGCGCGCCGTTTCGCGGCCCGGCCGCGTGTGTGGTTGTGCTCGTGGACATGCGCTCTCGACTCCTCGGCCGTGCCGCGGCCGTGCTGCGGAATATTTTCGCGGGGGAAGTCCCAAGGGCTTCTTACGACAAACCCGCCCGCCAAGTCAACACCGCGCGCCGCGCGCGCCTCAGCCGAGCCCGCGCACGAACGCCGCGAGGTCGGAGATGCTTTCGGCGTGGAGGTCAGCCGGGAACCTGCGCCGCGCGGCCTCGCCGCGGAAGCCCTCGCCGCCGAGCACGACGCGCGCCCCGCAGGCGCGCGCGGCCTCCGTGAACTGCGCGTAGTCGCGCACGTTGTGCTCAAGCTCGCGCTGCATGGTCGAGGAGACGCAGACGAGCGCGGGGCGCTGCTTCGAGACGTACTCGGCCAGCGCGAAGAAGGGCGTGTGCGCCCCGAGGTTGCGCACGCCCCAGCCCGCGCCTTCGAGGAGCGCCTGCGCGCAGAGCACGCCGAGCGTGTGCATCTCGTCCTCCGCGGCGCAGCAGACGGCCTCGGAGGCGTGCGCGCCCGCGCGCCTCACGGAGGCGGCCAGCGACTCGACGGCGTAGACGGCCGTGCAAGTCGCGAGGTGCTCGTCGGCCACCGACATCTGCTCGGCGTGCCAGCGCTCGCCCACGCGGCGCATCGAGGGCGCGACCACGCGGTCGAAGACCACTTCGAGCGGCGCGCCGAGCATGTGCGCCTCCAGCAGCAGCGCGGCGGCCTCCGCGGCGTGCCCGCGCGCGGCGGCCTCGAAGAACTGTTCGGCGGCCGCGCCCGCGTCGAAGAGTGCGGAGCCGACCGCGGCCGCCGCCGCTTGCGAAGCCCCCGGCGCGCCCGAAGCGGCGCCCAGCCCGCGCTCGGCCTGGAAGCGCATGACCTCGGCCAGAGGGTAGCGGCGGTGCCCGCCGACCGTGCGCCCCGACTTGAGCTGACCCGTGTCGGCCCACCGCTTGATAGTCGCCTCGGAGACGTGCCAGAGTTGCGCGAGTTGGCGCGTGGTCAGGAATTTTGCGGGTGAGCGTGTCATGAGCGTTTCAAGCGCTTGCGCAAGCATACGTCCTTTCGACGCGGCGTCAAGTGTAAACCGGAAAACGTGGGTAATTAAAATGCCCAAACTTTGTCATCAATCCGTGATGAACGCTTTGAGCGCTTCGTGTATTGTGGTATCGTTCTCAAGTCGCTCATGTTTGAAGGGCGGGCCGTCCCCCGACCGGCCTTGGAAGAGGGGCCGGGCGGCCGCTGCTTGAGAGGGGCTTATGCTCTTTGTGAAGCAGAGCGTTATTCGGGCGACGCCCGAGCGCGTCTTCGCCTTTCACGAGCGGCCGGACGCGCTTCGGCTCCTGACTCCCCCTTGGGAGCCGACGCGCGTCCTGTCAGCGGCGCCCGACCTGCGCGGGGGCTCGCTTGCGGTTGTCGAGACGCGGCTGTTCGGGCTGTGGCCGGTGCGCTGGGTCGCGCGGCACACAGCTTACGACCCGCCGCGCTCTTTCGAGGACGTGCAGGTCGAGGGGCCCTTCCGGGCGTGGCGGCACAGGCACACGGTCGAGCCGCACGCGGAGGGCGCGACGCTGCGCGACGAGGTGGAGTACGAGCCGCCGCTGGGGCTACTCGGGCGGGCGGCGGCGCCGCTCTTGGTCGAGCCGCGGCTGCGGAGGCTCTTCGATTACAGGCACGGGGTGACGCGCGCGTGGTGCGAGGGCGCGGCACGCGAGTCGCAGTGAGAAGTGGTTATGCAAGACGGCGCGAACCGAAACGACACGCAAGGCGGGCGGGGCTGGCTCATCGTCGGCCTCTCGCTGGCCGTACTCTTAGGGGTGGCGTTGCTTAAAGGGGGCGCAGACTCCGGCGGCGAGCTGGATTAACTCAGGAAACGAGCAGAGGGGGAAATAGTACATGGCGACAGCGGCTTCCAAGGTGATGAACGATAATCCTACTATGACCGGCAATCAAAGCATGACGGCGGGTGCGGGCAAGGACGTGGTCGAGTCCACGCTCCGCACCGTCGACCAGTCTACCAAGCAGGCGGCGGGCGTGAGCCTGTTCCACATCCTGACGCTGGCCTCCATCGGCGGCTCGCTCGCGCTCTTCTTCGCGGGCAAGAAGTCGGCGGCGATCTTCGTCGGCCTCTGGCCGCCGACCTTCCAGGCGCTCAAGGCCGTGGCCGACACGAACAAGGAGAACCGGAAGTAGTAGGCATCCGGTAAGAACAAGGGGGAAACGGCGAAAGCCGCGCGGCCGTTAACGGCCGCGCGGCTTTCGTCTTTTGCCGTTCGACTCTTTCCGGCTCACTCCATCCGCAGCGCGCGGCCGACCGAGGGGTCGCGGCGCACGCGCCAGATTTTGGAGTCGAGGTAGTAGTGCAGCAGCGCGTAGCCCCACAGGAAGCTCAGGATGAGCCGGGTGACGAGAGTCTCTGGGTCCGCCGTGTAGCTCACGTACTGGCGCGGCAACTGGTACGAGACGCCGAAGAGGACGCCGAGCAGGACGTAGTGGACGAGGCGGCGGCTGATGAACTCGGCCGCGCCGTGGCGCTCGCGGCAGCCGTCGTCGCCCCTGTACTTCCGGTTGTGAAACCAGATGAGCCGGTGGTACTGGAAGTTGTGATATATCGTCAGCATCGCGGCGATGGCGATAGTCTTGTGCGGCATCGGGGTCAGCAGCACGACCCAGTGCATCGGCACGGCGGCCGCGAGCAGGAGGTACTTCGGCACGTCGAGCGGCAGCCCCAGAAGCGCGCGCTGAGCCTGCCGGCCGACCCACGCCGCGGCGGCCGCGACGGTCAGCGCGAGCAGCGCGCCCTCCAGGACGCCGAGCCCGCCGTGCAGCGCCGCCGGCACGCGCCGGAGCGCCTCCGCGTCGTGCGCGACGAAGGCCACGAACGGGTAGGTGAAGGCGAGGAGCAGGAAGGCGCGGTCGAGGAAGTTGTCGGCGCGCGCGAGGTCGCCGTTCTTCTTCTTGTAGAGCACCATGAAGCCGTAGTGCTGCTTGACGAGGTGGTAGTAGGCCCACAGCGCCGCGAGGAAGAAGAAGAGGAAGCCGACGCCCGCCAGCACGGCCAGAGGCCCCGCGGCGAAGAAGAGGAGCGACCACCACAGGAGGCGCCCGCGCGCCCGCCGCTCCTCGCGGTCGAAGTAGGTGCGCGAGAAGGTTGCGAAGACGTGCGGCGCGTCCACGAGCACCGCCCACGCCGCCACCATCGGCACTAAGGGCACCCAGCCCCACACGTAGAGCGCGTAGAGCGCGTAGCTCGAAGCGACCGACCCGATGAACCACACGAGGTCGTCGCGCGCGCCGATGATCCAGCGCACGGAGAGAGCGCCGGCGCGCGCGCCTTCGTTCAGCGTCGTTGTCGTCGTCGTGGTGGCGGACATGAAAAATTCTCCGGCGTGTGGACAGCGTCAGGCCGGCGCGCACATAATCGGCGCGGCGCGGCGGGCGCGCCGGATTCTATCACAGCGAAAGAGGGCGAGAGGAAGATGGCGGAAGACGAGGGCCGGCTCGAACGCCTGCTCGGGCTCATGTTCCAGGCGCACCCGTGGCACGGCATCCCGCCGGGCGCGGACGCGCCGCGCGTCGTCAACGCCTACGTCGAGATAGTGCCGACCGACGCCGTCAAGTACGAACTCGACAAGGCTTCGGGGCACCTGAGGGTAGACCGCCCGCAGCGCTTCTCGTCCTTCCCGCCGACGCTCTACGGCTTCATCCCGCAGACCTTCTGCGGCGACCGCGTGGGCGAACTCTGCCGCGAGGCCCTGGGCGGCGGCGGCGGGCACGTCCGCGGCGACGGCGACCCGATGGACGTGTGCGTGCTCACGGAGCGCCCCGCCCCGCACGGCAACTTCGTCGTCCGCGCCGTGCCCGTCGGCGGCCTGCGCATGGTGGACGGCAACGAGGCCGACGACAAGATCATCGCCGTCCTCGAAAACGACGTGGCCTACGGCCACATCGAGGACATCGGGCAGGCGCCGCGCGGACTGGTCGAGCGCTTGCAGCACTACTTCCTCACCTACAAGCAGCTCCCGCAGGAGTCGCCGCGCCGCGTCGAGATCGCGGACGTCTACGGGCGCGAGGCCGCGCACGAGACGATCCGCCGCAGCTTCGAGGACTACCGCGCTCTCTACGGCGCGCCCGAGGCACGCGTCGGCGAGCTGCGCCGCCTGCTCTCGGGCTGAAGCCCTTCAGCGCCGCCTGCGCTTCAAGACCTGCACGACCATCCAGCCGGCGACGCCGACGTAGACGGAGACGACGCGGAAGTACCACTGCAAGTCCGTCTTCGCCTCGCGCGCTAGGTAGAAGAAGCCCGCGAAGAAGACGAGGAAGGTGAAGAACCACTCGGCGCGTTCGAGGCGTGTGGGCTGCTTGCGCCCCGGCGGCTGCTTGAACATCTCGCACGAAACTCCCGCTAACCGCCGACCGCTTCCTCGACGCCGCAGGCCGCGCAGCGGAGCACGCGCCGCCCCTCGTCAGCCCAGCGCGCCAGCGAGCCCGAGGCGAGGCGCGGCCCTCCGCCCTCCGCCTCGCCCTCGCGGAAGAAGCGCGGGAGCCCGGACGACTGCCGCGCCGTGTCGCCGGGCGCGCGGCTGCGGCAGCGCTTACACTCCCACCCGAAACCCTCGTTGACGAAATGCCCGGTCTCCGCCATCGGGAGAAGGCTAGGGGCGCGCGGCGCGCGAAGTCAAACGCCCGCGGGCAGCCGGGAGTTTAGCGGGTAGGACTTCACCGCGGATACGCGAAGGCGCGGCCCCGGGAATTTGAGATTTCAAAT
>DASVWB010000234.1:0-6970 GCA_036389815.1 Pyrinomonadaceae bacterium
TTATTTGACCGGCCGGCCGGTCAGACTGCCGCGGCGTGACGCGCCCGCGCGGCGTACTGCGCCCGAGCGGCGAACCGGCCCGCCCCGCCGCTCATCTATCCCCTTCCGCCGAGCGGGGCGCGCGCCGCGCGCTTGAAGTGCCGCCCGCCCTCCGCCATACTCGGGGTTCGGGCAAACGCGCCAGTCGTCGTCAGTCTTCTTTTCATTCGCCGGGACGGGTCGCTTCGAGATGTACGAGTTCGCAGTCACGCCTGCCGTCACGCAGATACGCCGCCGCGGCGTGACCATCACAGAGGTCGAGCCGGGCGGCTTAGGCGCGGAGCTTGAGCTTGAGCCCGGCGACCGCGTCGTCCGTGTCAACGGCCGGACGGTGCGCGACTACCTCGACTTCCGCTTCCACACGGGCGGCGAGACCGAGCTGACGCTCGAAGTCCTGAAGCGCGACGGCGAGGAGTGGGAGTTGGAGGTCGAGCGCGCCGAGGGCGAGGACTTCGGGCTCCAGTTCGAGAACATCGCGCCGCGCCAGTGCGCCAACGAGTGCCTCTTCTGCTTCTGCAAGGGGAACCCGCCCGAGGCGCGCCCCGCCCTCTTCTTCCGCGACGAGGACGTGCGCCTCTCCTTCCTCTACGGCAACTACACGACGCTCACCTCCATCACCGAGGACGAGATGCGCCGCGTCGTCGAGCAGCGCCTGACGCCGCAGTACGTCTCCGTCCACGCGACCGACCTCAAGGTGCGCGCCTACCTCTTGGGCGTTGACGAGCGGCGCGCGGACGTCTCCGACAAGATGCGCCGCATGATGGACGCCGGCGTCGAGATTCACGCGCAGGTCGTCCTCTGCCCCGGCATCAACGACGGCGAAGTCCTGAAGAAGACGATCGAAGACCTCGCGGCCGAGTACCCGCGCGTGCGCAGCGTCGCCGTCGTCCCTCTGGGGCTGACGCGCTACAACACGGACGAGCGGCTGACGCCGGTCACGCCCGATTGGTGCCGGCAGGTCATCCGCGAGGTGGGCGCGATGCAGAAGGGGTTGAAGGCGCGGCTGGGGACGAACTTCGCCTTCCTCGGCGACGAGATTTATCTGCGCGCGGGGCGCGACGTGCCCGGCCGCAGGCACTACGGCGACTACCCGCAGATAGAGGACGGCGTCGGCATGGTGCGCTCCTTCCGCGAGGAGTTCGCGCGCCTGCTGCGCCGCGCGGAGAAGTCGGGCGTGCGCGGCGCGGCGCACCTGCACGGCACCGTGCTGACGGGGACTCTCTTCGCGCCCGTGCTCGGAGAGGCGGTCGCGCGCCTCAACGAGTGCACGGGGTCGCGCCTGAAGGTGGTCGCGGTGGAGAACAGGTACTTCGGGCCGGAGATAGTGGTCGCGGGGCTCATCACGGGCCGGTGCGTGCTGGACGCGCGCGAACAGTTCGAGGGCGACTTCGTCGTCCTGCCCGCCAACGCTCACAAGTCCGACGAGCCGGTCATGCTCGACGGCACGCGGCTCGACGAACTCTCGGCACAACTCGGCCGCCCCGTCCACGCCCTCGACCTCGAAGGGCTCTCGCGCCTGCTGGCCGCCTGAGCGGCCGCCGCCCCCCGTCCAACGGCACGCCCCGCCTATCCACAAAGTCGGAAAGTCGTATCCGAAAAAATGTATAACCCGGTTGCGGCTGTCGATTTTCCCGAGAAAATCATGCGGTCGGGTGGATTTTGTGCGAGGGCATACTGCTTGCCTGTTCCGGTGTAGCTACGCCCGTTACCCGCGAACATTCGACGGAAGACTCCCCAGTTCCGGGCGTAGCGTCCTGCTAAAAACGCTCAAAAGCCGATGGGTTTTACTAGGCTATTCACGACCCTTATTCTGGCCCTTCTCATCCCTGGCGCGGTCGCCGCCCAAGGCAGCCGCCGTGTATCGCCGCCCACGAACGATGCCACCGGGGTCATCCGCGGCAGAGTGCTCCTGCCCGACGGCAAGCAGCTCACGCAGGCGGTCAAAGTCACGCTCAAGGTGCCCATGCTCGGCGACCAGGCCGTCGCCTACACCGACCAGCAGGGGCAGTTCGAGTTCAGCGGCCTGAACACGGGCGTCTACACGATCGAGGCCGAGGCCGACCGCGAGCGCGAGTTCGAGCCCGTCAGCGAGCGCGTGCAGCTCTACACGAAGAACACGCCGGCCTCCGTCACGCTGACCTTCCGGGAGAAGACGAAGGCGGTCAGCAAGGAGCGCGCGGCCGGCGTCGTCTCGGCCGTCGAGCTGGAGCAGAAGGTGCCGCGCAAGGCGGCCGAGGAGTTCGAGCGCGCGAGCCGCGCCTCCTCCGAGGGGCGCGCGGCCGAGGCGGTCGAGCACCTGGAGAAGGCGATCGCCCTCTTCCCCGACTACCTGATGGCGCACAACGACCTCGGCACGCAGCTCCTCGCGCTCGGGCGGCTCGCGGAGTCCGAGGGGCACCTGCGCAAGGCCGTCGCCCTCGACCCGAAGGCTTTCAACCCGCGGCTGAACCTCACCATCGTGCTCGCGGCGCTGCGCCGCTACCCCGAGGCGGCCGAGGCCGCCGGCCGGGCGCTCGAACTCAACCCGGCGGACCCGGCCGCGCACCTCTACGCGGGGCTGGCGCACCTCGGGCTCGGAGATTCCGAGGGGGCCGAGAAGGAGCTGGAGGCCGCCTACCGTCTGGGCGGCGCCCCCTTCGCCCTCGCACAGTTTCACCTCGGGCAGCTCTACCTGAAGAAGGGTGAGCGGGCCCTCGCACTGAAGGCATTCGAGACTTACTTACGAGACATGCCTGATGCCACTAACGCCGAGCAGGTCAAGCGCATGATCGGCGTGTTGCGCTAACCATACGGCCGCCCGCCGAGGCGGCCAGTAACAACGGAGGGATTTTCTCATGAGATCATCTCGTGGAAGGAAAGCATTATCAGTAGTGAACCTGCTGGCGCTGGCCTTTGCGATGTTCGCGCCGATGATGGCGCGTACCGCCGTGGCGCAGGCCACGACGGGCTCCATCAGGGCCAACGTGGCCGACCCGAGCGGCGCGGCCGTCGTGGGCGCAACGGTGCGCGCGAAGAACCAGGCGACCGGCGTCGAGTCGGGCTCCTTTAAGACCTCGGGCGAGGGGCTCGTCGACATCTCCGGCCTCATCCCCGGCCCGTACACCGTGACGATCGAGGCGCCCGGCTTCAAGCGGGCGCAGGTCACGGACGTCACCGTCAGCCTCGGGCAGCCGACCTCGCTCAACGTCGCGCTCCAGGCGGGCGGCGTCGAGGAGACCGTGACGGTCGTCGCCGGCACCGAGGAGGTCGTCAACCGCGACCAGTCGCAGCTCTCGACCACGTTCGAGACGCGCCGCGTCGAGGAGCTGCCGACCAACGCGGCCGGCGCGGGCCTCGACACCCTCGCCCTGCTCGTGCCCGGCGTCGTCGTCGGCGCGACCGGCGTCTCGAACACGAACGGCTCGGAGCTGTCGGTCAACGGCAACCGCGTCCGCTCGAACAACTTCCAGATCGACGGCTCGGACAACAACGACCTCTCGGTCGCCGGCCCGAGCTTCTTCGTCGACAACCAGGACCAGGTCGCCGAGTACCAGGTCATCACCAACAACTTCTCGGCGCAGTACGGCCGCAACCAGGGCGCGATCGTCAACATCGTGACCAAGGGCGGCACCAACGAGTTCCACGGCTCGGCGTTCGAGTACCACCGCAACCGCTCGGCGCTCGACTCGCGCAACAACCTGGAGCGCCGCGACCCGACTTTCGGCAAGCCCGACAAGTTCATCTCGAACGTCTACGGCGGCACCATCGGCGGCCCCATCGTCCGCGACAAGGCGTTCTTCTTCGGCACCTACCAGGGCATCAAGCAGCGCCAGACGGCGAACGTCTTCTCGACGAGCCTGGCCATCCTGCCGTCCGAGTTCGCGCGCCTGACGGCGAACAACCCCGGCAACACCGCCATCGCGGCCATCACCAACCTGAGCGCCTTCGCGCTGACGGGTCTCGGCACGGTGCGCGTGCGCGAGGGCGCGCCCGGCACGGTGACCTCGGGCGTCTGCGTCAACAGCGCGGGCACCGTGGTCAGCTGCGCCGCGGCCGGCGCGCAGGGGCCGTTCCAGGTCGGTGGGCCCTTCGACATCGTCCGAATCGGCACCCAGTTCTACCAGGCCGCCCAGCCCCAGCGCATCTTCCCGACGCCCTTCGACCAGCAGGAGTTCAGCGCCCGCGGCGACGTGAAGATCAACGACCGTAACAGCTTCTACGCGCGCTACCTCTTCCAGGACAGCGTGAGCAAGAACGCGCTCGGCAGCTCGAACGGCTTCACGGGCGACATCCCGGCGCGCACGCAGAACCTGGGCGGCACCTACACGCGCCAGATCGGCAACACGATGGTCAACGAGTTCCGCTCGGTCTACCAGCGGCTCTTCGTTAACTTCGGCGGCGGCTGCTCGGGCCCGGGCTGCATCCCCGACCCGACGCAGATCGGCACGGCCTCGCCCGACATCGTCTTCACGGGCGTCACCGGCAACTTCGTCAGCTCTAACGCGCTGCGCACCATCGGCGGCGGCACCGGCTTCCCGCAGGGGCGCACGAACCAGCTCTACCAGTTCGCCGACAACCTCTCGTGGACGCGCGGCGCGCACTCGATGATCATGGGCGCCGAGCTGAAGTACACGAAGCAGGTCGTCCCGTTCCTGCCCGCCTTCAACGGCCAGTTCACCTTCAACACCACCGGCACCGGCGCCAACCAGGTCCGCGGCGGCACGCGCCTGGCGAACAACGCCCCCTCGGCCTTCGCGCTGACCGTCGGCAACCCCATCGTGACTTACACGGAGTGGGATCAGTACTACTTCTTCCAGGACGACTGGAAGGTGCGCGACAACCTGACGCTCAACCTCGGCCTGCGCTACGAGTACACGGGCCAGCCCATCAACGACCTGCGCGACCTGACGGTGGCGCGCGAGTCGGGCTCCACCCCGCTCTTCAACCCGGCCATCCCGGTCGAGCAGCGCGTGCTGCCGAGGATTCCGGCCGATAAGAACAACTTCGCGCCGCGCGTCGGCTTCGCGTGGACGCCGCGCTTCGGCTCGGACAGCTCGTTCAACAACTTCCTGTTCGGGCAGAACGACGCGACGGTCATCCGCGGCGGCTTCTCGGTCGCCTACGACCCGGCGTTCTACAACATCCTGCTCAACGTCTCGAACGCGGCGCCCGTGGCGGCGGCGCTCTCGATCCCGGCGGCCTCGCTGCCGGCGACCAACAGCCCGATTCCCGTCCCCGGCACGCTGACCGGCGAGCAGATTCGCAACAACGCCGCGGCGACGGGGCTGCTGCCCGTCGGCAAGCTCAACCCGAACCTGCTGACGCAGGTGCCGGTGGGGCGTGACTTCCACGCGCCCTACTCGCTCCAGTTCTCGTTCGGCATCCAGCGCCAGATCAACCGCAGCAACGTCTTCGAGGCGCGCTGGGTGCGCACGCGCGGCATCGGGCTCTTCGCCAGCGTCAACCGCAACCCGTTCGTCCGCAACATCGTCAACGGCCTCGGCACGCAGGAGATCGAGCTCGACGCCAACGGCGACGGCGAGGCCGACGGCGTGACCAACTTCACGTTCCCCGGCTTCGCCAACCTGCTGCCGGCGGGCGTCAAGCCGGCCGTCTGCGCCGACGTGGCCGGCACGCCCGACAACGAGGGCATCTGCAACGGCCGCCTGCTGGCGGGCCGCGGCCGCATCACGTCGCGCGAGAACACGGCGCAGTCGACCTACGACGGCGCGCAGTTCCGCTACAACGGCCGCTTCTTCAACAACTCGCTCAACCTCGGCGCGGCCTACGCGTTCAGCAAGACCATCGACGACGCGAGCGAAATCTTCGCCATCGCCGAGGCCAGCCCGTTCTCGCAGAACCCGTTCGACATCAACCAGGGCGAGCGCGGCCGGTCGGCCTACGACCGCCCGCACGCCTTCTCGATGAACTTCCTCTACGACTTCCCGATGTTCAAGGAGCAGAGGGGCTTCGCGGGTAAGTTGCTCGGCGGCTGGCAGATCAACGGCCAGCATGTGCTGACCAGCGGCCGCCCCTACACGCCTTCGCAGCTCTTCAACGCGAGCTTCCTGGGCTCGGCCTTCAGCTACTTCACCGACACGGCGGGCCTCGAGTCGCTGCGTCCCTTCATCAGCAACCCGAACGCCGACCCGCGCACCGTGGCCATCAGCCAGGTTGACGCCTTCTGGGCGTTCGGCGTGCCCGTCCAGAACATCAACGGGTACTACAACTTCAACGAGTTCTTCAACCTTTCGGGCAACGCCATCCCGATCGACCCGAAGGACGTCCGCTTCATCCTGAACGCTCCGGGCTCGGCGGCTCTGATGGGCACGCCGTTCGGCAACACCCCGCGCAACTACCTGCGCGGGCCGGCGGTCAACCAGCTCAACCTGGGCCTCTTCAAGAACACCCGGATCACGGAGAACGTCCGCATCCAGTTCCGCGCCGAGGCCTTCAACGTGCTCAACCACCCGCAGCCGGGCTTCGGCGTCGTGGCGAACCAGCAGTTCCCCGATAACTTCATCGAGGACGCCGGCACGACCTTCGCCGAGAAGGGTGAGATGGCGCTCGCGCGCCGCGTCATCCAGTTCGGCCTGCGCATCGTCTTCTAAGAGACCTCCCCTCACGGGGCAAGGTTTCCTTACGGGAGAGTCCCCACGGGGGCTCTCCCCTTTTTTTTGCCCCCGCACGCACCCGCGCCGCATTCGAACGCGCGCACGCGCCATCTCAACAGGCGCGCGCCGTTTTTACGGGGAAAAGTGGCGTCTGGAGAGCGGAATGTGCGATTTGCACGACCGAATGTGCGATTTGTACGGCCGCAGGTGGCGTTTGTAAGGGCGCGGATGATGTCTGCATGAACTCAGGTGGCGTTTGTAAGAGCGCGGGTGGCGTTTGTACGGCCGCGCGGCGCGGGAGACGCGGGGGCGCGTGAAACGGAGCGGCCGCCCGAACC
>DASVWB010000235.1:0-6336 GCA_036389815.1 Pyrinomonadaceae bacterium
GACGGGCGGCGGGGGGGGGACCCGTTGTCCCCCGCCCGCCTCCCGTCTTTAAAAGCTAACTTCCCGGTCAGCCCTTCTTCGCCACCGACTCGTCCGCCACGGACTCGGCCTGCGCGGGGCGCGGGGCGGCGGCGGCGACGAAGGCGGGCGCGGGGCGCTCCATCCCGGCCATGCGCGCGAAGAGCCCCTCGTACTCGTCGACGACGTGCTCCCAGTCGTAGCGCTCGCGGACGCGCGCCTGCGCGCGCTGCCGGTACTGGTTGACGACCGCGCCGCCGCGCAGGATGCGCTGGAGCTGCGCGGCGAGGTCCTGCGCGTCGCGGTAGTGTACGGCGGCGTCGCCCGTCACCTCGACGTTCTCGGGCGTGGCGAGCGTCAGCACGCAGTTGCCGTAGCCCATCGCTTCGAGCAGCGCCGGGTGCGTGCCGCCGACCTCGGTGGCGTGGACGTAGCAGTAGGCGTTCTGCTGGAGCGCGCGGTAGGCGTCGCCGAAGACGAAGCCGGTGAAGATGATGCGGCGGTCGCGGCGGGCGAGCGAGCGGAGCTTGGCGATGTACTCGTGCGCGTAGGGCGCGTCGCCGACGACGAGGAGCTTCTGCGGCGTGCGCACGCGGCGGAACGCCTCGACCACCATCTCGGCGTTGTTCTCGGGCTCCAGGCGCGAGACGTAGAGGACGTAGCGGTTCGGCTCGACGCCCCAGCGGCTGACGGCCTGCCTGTCCGTGCGGCGCTCGACCTCCGCGCCGTAGGCGATCATGGTCGAGCGCGCGCGGTACTTGGCGAGGTAGTAGTCCTGAATCACCCGCGCGTCCGTCACCGTCTCGTTGGGCAGCCAGACCGACAGGCGCTCGGCCACGCGGTAGTAGTTCTTCCCCAGCCAGTTCCACTTCCGCCGCTTGTGTTCGAGCCCGTCGACGTTGATGGCGACGGGCGTGCCCGCGGCGCGCAGGACGGGGGCGAAGGGCGCGTTGGCGGCGTTGCAGATGAGCGCGGCGTCGAAGCGCCCGAGGGCGCCGGCGTGGAGGGCGGAGAGCCCGGCGTGGACGACCGTGTCGAAGTACTTGTGGCGGATGGTCGGGAGCACCTTGAGGCGGACGCCCTTGTACTCTATCTGGCGCGGGCTGACGTAGTGTGCGCGGCAGTAGACCGTCACGTCGTGCCCGCGCGCGACCAGCCGCGTCGAGAGTTGCTCTGCGAAGGTCTCGAACCCGCCGTAGCTGGCCGGAATCCCCCTCGTCCCCAGAATGGCGATTTTCATCGAGTGACAAGTGACGAGTGATAAAAGCCGTGAACGGTGAACCGTAAACCGCGGCGAGAAAAAGCGGCGCGCTCTCTCTCGTCGCGGTTTACGGTTTACGGTTTACGGCTCTTCTCGCTCATCACCCTCCTGTAAACCTGCAAGGTCATGCGGGCCGTCTCCCGCCAGTCGAAGCGGCGCGCCCTCTTGAGTCCGCGCTCGCTTAGCCGGGCGCGCAGGGCGTCGTCGTCAATGAGCCGCGCGAGGGCCGCGGCCAGCGCCTCCTCGTCGAAGGGGTCTACGGTCAGCCCGGCGTCGCCGACCACCTCCGGCAGGCTGGTCCGGTCCCCCGTCAGGACGGGCGCGCCGCAGGACATCGCCTCCAGCGGCGGCAGCCCGAAGCCCTCGAAGTACGAGGGGTAGGCGAAGCAGAGCGCCCCCGTGTACAGTGCGGGCAGGTCGCCTTCGGATACGTACCCGGTCAGGACGACCGAGCCGGCGAGCCTCTCCTCTTCAATGGCGTCGAGCGTGTCGTCGTAGAGCCAGCCCTTTTTGCCGACGAGAACCAGTTGCGGCAGATTACTCCTCCCGCGCGCGCGGCGCAAGGCCGTATAGGCGCGCGCCAGCCGCGCGAGATTCTTCCGCGGCTGGATGGAGCCGACGGCCAGCACGTACTCGCGCGCGATGCCGTAACGCCTCCGCACGCGCTCCAGCTCCGCCGCGTCTTCGACCGGCCGGAAGCGCGGCGAGACGGCCAGAGGTATCGCCGTCACGCGCGCGGGGTCGAGCCCGTAGGTCTCGACGAGGTCGCGCCGCGTGAACTCCGAGGGGGCGATGACCTCGGCCGCGCGCCGCGCCGTCGCCCTCACGGTGAGCCTGAGTTGTACACGACTGCGCCGCCTGAAAGTTTCGGGGATGTGCTCGAAGGAGAGGTCGTGGACGGTGGCGACGACGGGGCACGGCGAGAGCGGCGGCGCGGTGTACTGCACGTGCAGCAGGTCTACGGGGCGCCGGCGCAGCTCGGCCGACAGCGTCAGCGGGATGCGCACCAGCGGCGAATGCGGCAGCGTCCGCCGCACCGCGACGTTCGGCCAGCGCCCCCCGAACCGCCGCGCCGCCTCCTCGCGCGTGACGTAGACCGTGTAACGGTTCTCCCCGTCCACCTCGGCCAGCGCCTCGACAAGGTTCGCCGCGTACGTCTCGTTCCCCGCCAGCCCCGCCCCGACCGAGTGCGCGTCAATCGCTATGTGCACAGTTTAAGTATTGGCGAACCAGAAAACCGGGACTAAGATTATGCGCCCTCGAAGCCGGGCGGGGCGCGGCCCCGCGGCGCAGCATAACACGCCGACGGCGCGTGCTATACTGCGCCGCGCCGCCCGGGCGCGAGCCGGGCGGCGCGGGCGCCCGCCGGGATTGAACCCTGCCCCCGCGTGTTATCCTGACGGCCCCGCACGGAGTTCACAGTATTTTTCGGAGGAACGTATCGATGAATCATCGCGCGCCGGCGTGGGCGCTGGCGGTCTGTTGCGTGTCCATTGTGCTGTGCGCCGCCGCGTCCGGGCAGGAGGTCGGCCTGGGCGGGGCGCGCCAGAAGATCACGGTCGTGTCGGCGGTGCGCGCGCGGGGCGCGCCGGAGGTGGGGGCGCAGGAGTTGACGCGGCTGAAGCTGGGGACGGTCTTGAGCGCCGACGCGCGCTCGGCCGCGCAGGCGGAGATCGCCGGGAAGACCGACTACTGGTACCGGGTCGCGCTGCCGGGCGGCGGTCAGGGCTGGGTCTTCGGCGGCCTGCTGGCCGACTACGACCCGGCGCGCCGCAGGGAGTCCGTCCGCCGCGTCGTCGAGGGGCGCTTGCAGGCCGAGACGTTGAGCTTCGACGACGCGCTCGACTTCTACAACTTCGTCGAGGGCGAGATGGCGGGGGCGGGCGGGACGTCGAAGGGCGAGCTGGAGTTGGCGCGGCTGCACGCCCTGAACCGGGCGGCCACCGCCACGGGCCAGACGATGGACGGGAAGCCGACCAACCCGGACTTCGTCAAGGCACACCAGCGCGAGCTCTACTACCACGAGTTCGCGGGCCAGTGGGCCGTCGAGCCGGAGCGGTTCTGGGAGTTGGAGACGAAGTACCGCGGGACGCCGCTCGGCGACCGCATCGCGTGGGACGCGGCGCAGGCGCTCTACGGCGGCGAGTGCGAGTCGGACGAGGTCTGCCAGTTCATCGGCCTTGAAGGCACGCAGGGGCGTTACCTCGGCCTGTACCCGAAAGGCGCGCACGCCTCCGAGGCGCTCCAGGCGCTCTCGGAGGCGCTCGCCTCGGAGCAACTGGCCGCCTCGCTGAACAACAAGAGCCGAGACAAGTACGCCGCAGAGGAGCGCACGGCCCTGCGGAAGGCGCTCGCGGAACTGCGCGCGGCGGTCTCGAAGGCGGACGCGCCCGAGAAGGCTTCAGTCCTCCGGAGGCTCAACCAACTGCTCCCGGCCGGCCGTTAAAATTTTCAAGGAGTGAAGGAATGGCGAAGCGGCGGAAGCTGACGGCTCTCTTCATCACGCTCCTCCTTTCGGCGGCCGGCGCGCGCGCGCAGGACGCGCCGGCGTTCGACGCGGCGCGCGTCCCCGCCGAGGGCGCCGCCGAGGGCGATTTCGTGCCCGGCGGTTGGAAGGTCGGGGCGCGCGCCGAGGGCGACCTCGACGGCGACGGCCGCGCCGACAGGGTGTTGCAACTCGTGCCGCGGGACTACGACACCGAAGGGGTCAACGCGGCGCCCGAGGCGCAGGCGCTCTTAGTCCTCCTCTCGTCGGACGGCGGCCGCCTGCGCCGCGCGGGTCTTGCGACCAAACTTCTCGTCCCCGTGGTCCCGCAGTACATCTTCGACCTGAGCGTCAAACGCGGCGTGCTCGTCGTCCACCAGAACTACGGGATGACGGACGTGGCCGACCTCACGCACCGCTTCCGCTACGACGCGGCCTCGGGGCGCTTCCTGCTCATCGGCAGGGACGTGTTCAGCTACCACCGGCCGCAGGGGCCGCGCTGGCCAGCCGTGAAGGTGAGCGAAAACTACCTGACGGGCGTGCGGCTGACGACGACCGAGCGCTGGCGCGGCGAGCGCCAGCTCAAGCCGGAGGAGACGCGCGAGCAGATGGCGCGCACGCGCGCCTTCCTCGAAGACGTTGACGAAGACCCCGACAACTGAGACAGTCAGACATCATGAGCGAAGCGATAGACCGACCGCCGCAGGAAGTCGTCGAGGCGCTGCCGGAGGCGGACGAGCGCCGGCACCCGAAGGGCCTCGGGACGCTCTTCTTCACCGAGCTGTGGGAGCGCTTCAGCTACTACGGCATGCGCGCCATCCTCGTGCTCTACATGGTGGCCGCGCCGGAGCAGGGCGGGCTCGGGTTCGACACGAAGGAGGCGGCCTCGCTCTACGGCACCTACACGATGTCGGTCTACCTGACGGCGCTGCCCGGCGGGCTCGTCGCAGACCGCTGGCTCGGCGCGCGCCTCGCCGTGCTGCTCGGCGGCATCGTCATCGCCTGCGGCCACTTCACGATGGTCTTCCGCTCGACGGCCTCGCTCTACGGCGGCATGGCGCTCATCGCCCTGGGCACGGGGCTTTTGAAGCCGAACATCAGCGCGATGGTTGGCGGCCTCTACCGCGAGAACGACCCGCGCCGCGACAGCGGCTTTTCGTTCTTCTATATGGGCATCAACATCGGCGCGGTGCTCGCGCCGCTGGTGTGCGGCTACTTCGCGCAGAGCGAGAACTTCCGCGCCTTCCTCGCGTCGGCCGGCTTCGACCCGGCTTCGAGCTGGCACTGGGGCTTCGGGGCGGCGGGCGTCGGGATGGTGCTCGGCCTCGTCGTCTTCCTCTCGCAGAGCGGGCGGATGCGGCAGGCCGAGCGCGGGGTCGAGAAGAAGGGCGCGGAAGAGGGCGACGAGCGCAAACGCCCGCTCACGCCCGGCGACTGGAAGCGCATCGGCGCCATCCTCATCTTCTTCCTCTTCACGATGCTCTTCTGGGCCGCATACGAGCAGAAGGGCGCGAGCCTCAACCTCTTCGCCCTGAAGCTCGTCCGCACCGAAGTCTTCGGCTACCCCTTCCCTTCGAGCTGGCTCCAGTCTCTGACGCCCTTCTTCGTCATCCTCCTCGCGCCGCTCTTCTCCGTCCTCTGGGTGAGGATGGGCGACCGCCAGCCTTCGAGCCCGGCCAAGTTCACTTTGGGGCTGCTCTTCATCGGGCTGGCCTTCCTGCTGTTTATGACGCCGGCCGCGTGGTTCACGGCCTACGGCAAGGTGAGCCCGCTCTGGCTCGTCGGCCTCTACTTCCTCGAAGTGGTCGGCGAGATGTGCCTGAGCCCGGTCGGCCTGAGCACGGTGACGAAGCTCTCGCCGGGCAAGCTGGTCGGCATCATGATGGGCGTCTGGTTCCTCGCCTCCTCCTTCGGGAGCAAGCTCGCCGGCTACCTCTCCGGCTTCTTCGTCGCCGAGAGCCCCGGCGTGCTCGTCCGCCTCTACGGCGGCATCGCGCTCGGCCTCCTCGTCGCCACAGCCGTCCTCGCCGCGCTCATCCCCACCCTGCGCCGCCTGATGGGGCACGTCCGCTAGGGCGGGCGGTCGGCCCGCCCGGTTCCGCCGGGAGGTGAGGTTGGGTTACGGGGACGTTTTCGAGAGTCTGGACGCAGCGGGCGTCCGTTTCGTGGTGGTGGGCGGGACGGCGATCGTGCTGCGCGGGCACGCCTGGCGCACGCGCGACCTCGACCTCGTGGTCGAGCCGACGCCCGACGTGACGCGGCGCGCGACGGCGGCGCTCCTCTCGCTCGGCTTCGTCCCGACCATCACGCTGCCGCTGGAGGTGCTGTCCGTGCTGACGCTGATGCACCGCGACGGCCGCTCGGCCGACATGTTCGCGCGCTTCCGCATCCCCTTCGACGAGTTGTGGGCGGACTCGGAGCAGGCGGCGGCCGGCGGCCGCCTCGTCCGCGTCTGCACCTTAGAGTGCCTCGTCCGCCTCAAGCGCATCGAGGGCCGCCCCGAGGAGGCGCGCGCCATCGAGGCCCTGCTAAGGGGAAAGGGCAGTAGACAGTAGACAGTAGTCAGTAGACA
>DASVWB010000236.1:0-37093 GCA_036389815.1 Pyrinomonadaceae bacterium
AAGCCTTGTGCCTTAACCCCGGGGGGCGTTTTTTTCGACGCGGGGGGCGCGGCGTTCGAGGAAGGCGCGCACGCGCTCGCGCGCCTCGCGCGACTGGAAGCACTGGAGCTGCGCCTCGGTCTCGTACTGGAGCATCCGCTCCAGGCTCTCGTGCTCGCTCATGTAGACGGCGCGCTTGGCCGCCGCGACCGAGGCCGCCGGCGCCGCCCGCAGCCTCTCGGCCAGTTGGCGCGCCTCCGCCATGAGCCGCGCGTCCGGCACGACGCGGTTGACGAGCCCGAGCTGGTAGGCGCGCGCGGCGTCCACGGCGTCGCCGAGGAAGAACATCTCGCAGGCGACGTTCGACGGCACGGCGCGCGGCAGGAAGAAGGAGCCGCCCCAGTCCGGGTGCAGGCCGACCTTCACGAACGACTGGCTGAAGGTGGCCGACTCGGCCGCGAGCCGGATGTCGCACGCGAGCGCGACGTTGAAGCCCGCGCCGTAGGCCGGGCCGTTGACGGCCGCCACGACCGGCTTCAACATCTGCCGGATGGCGGTCAGCACGCGCCGGCCCGCGCCGAGCAGCCGCCGCATCTCCTCCAGGTCGCCGCGCTCCATCAGCTCGTTCATGCGGCCCACGTCGGCGCCCGTCGAGAAGGCGCGCCCCGCGCCCGTGATGACGACGACGCGCGCCTCCGGGTCGCTCGAAGCGTGCTCCAGTGCCTCGGCCAGGTCGCGCCGCATGTGGCCGGCGAAGGCGTTCAGCTTCTCCGGCCGGTTCAGCGTGACCGTCACGATCCCGCCGTCGAATTCGACCTTGATGTGTTCGTACATGGGTTGATGACTGACGAGTGACCGGGTGACGAGTGACGAGAGGAAAGCCGCGGGCCTTGTCTTCTCTCGTCACCTATCACTCGTCACTCGTCACTTGCCTTTAAAATTGGGTTTGCGCTTCTCGACGTAGGCGCTCAGTCCCTCGCGCGCGTCGTCGGACTGGAAGAGCTGCTGCTGGAGTTCGCGCTCAAGCGCGAGGCCGTACTCGAATGGGATTTCGGCGCCGGACTGGACGCTGCGCTTGATGCGGCCGACGGCGAGCGCGGCCTTATGCGGCGCGGCGAAGCGGCGCGCGTATTCGAGCGCGCGCTCGCGGAAGGCGTCGGCCGTCTCGGCCTCGAAGACGTGGTTGACGAGGCCGAGTTCGGCGCCGCGCTCGAAGTCGAACAGCTCGCCCGCCGCCATCAGCTCAATCGCGCGCGACTTGCCGACGACGCGCGCCAGCCGCTGCGTCCCGCCCGTCCCGGGCAGCACGCCCAGGGCGACTTCCGGCAGCCCCATCTTGCCCGCGCCCTTGCGCGCGACGCGCACGTCGGCCGCGAGCGCGACTTCGAGCCCGCCGCCGACGCAGTGGCCGTTGATGGCGGCGACGACGAGCTTCGGCGTCTGCTCCAGCCGCGAGAGGGTCTCGTTGGCGTGGAGGCAGAAGTAGTACTTGAAGGCCGGCGTGACCTCCGTCAGCATCTTGATGTCGGCCCCGGCGCAGAAGAACTTCTCGCCCGCGCCCGTGATGACGACGACGTGGACGGACTCGTCCATGCGCGCGCCGAGCACGGCCGAGTCGAGCTGCCGCATCATCTCGTAGGAGTACGTGTTCGCCGGCGGGTCGTTGAGCGTGATGACGGCGACGCCGCCCTCGGCCTCGTAACCGACGAGCGAGCGCCCGGCCCCGCCCTCGGGCGTCGGCGCCGCGCTCCCGGCCTTCGCTTCTGCCATAAGTTTTCGGCTCCGTTAAGGGATGAAAATTTTTAGTGCGGACTTTGTTTCGGGGCAATCATGGCCGCCGCCGCCCGCGCGAGTCAAGCGCGTGGGAGCCCGGCGGGCTTGACAGCCGCGGCGTCGGCCACTTAGGTTGGACGCGTCCCGCCAGACAAGAGGGAGGCGCATCCGTTCTGGTGAGCGGCGCGGTCTTCAAAACCGTCCGCGCGCCTGTGAGAGCAGGCGCGGGTGGGTTCGATTCCCACACGCCTCCGCCAAAAACAAAGGATGAAGGCGGAAGGATGAAGGGTGAAGTGAAAGCCTTCGCCTTCGCCGACGCGCCTCCGTCCCACACCCTTCATCCTTCATCCTTATGAAAGAGTGGATCGCGCTCAACATGACGCCGGGCGTCGGGCCGCGCGCGGCCGCGCGCCTGCTGGAGAGGTTCGGTTCGGCCGAGGGAGTCTTCGGCGCGCTGAGGTCGGAGCTGGAGCGGCTGAGGCTGAGGCCGGAGGCGGTCGAGTCCATCGCGCTGCGCGACCGGATGGGCGCGGCGGCCGTCGAGCTTGAGCGCGTGCGCGGGATGGAGGGCGCGGACGTGCTCGTCTTAGACGACGGCGCGTACCCGGCACTGCTGCGCGAGATTGCAGACCCGCCCGTCACGCTCTACGTGCGCGGCGCGTGGCGCGCGTGCGTCGAGGCGCCGTGCGTCGGCGTGGTCGGCTCGCGGCGGTGCTCGACCTACGGGCAGAACGTGGCGCAGGCGCTCGCGCGCGACCTCGCCTCGCGCGGCGTGACGGTCGTCTCGGGGCTCGCGCGCGGCATAGACGCGGCGGCGCACCGCGGCGCGCTCGAAGCCGGCGGGCGCACCGCGGCCGTCCTCGGGACGGGGCTCGACGATGTCTACCCGCGCGACCACCGGCGGCTGGCCGAGGAGATACTCGCGCGGGGCGGCGCGCTCGTCACGCAGTTCCCGCTCGGGACGCCGCCCGTGGCCGAGAACTTCCCGTACCGCAACCGCATCATCAGCGGGCTGAGCCTGGGCGTCGTCGTGGTCGAGGCTTCGGAGAACAGCGGCTCGCTCATCACGGCGCGGCTCGCGCTGGAGCAGGGGCGCGAGGTCTTCGCCGTGCCGGGCAACATCACCTCGCGCAACTCCTTCGGCACGAACTTCCTCATCAAGGGCGCGGGCGCCAAGCTCATCCAGCAGTGGCAGGACGTGGTCGCCGAGTTCCCGCCCGAGCTGGCCGCCGCGATGCTCCCGCCCGAGCCGAAGAAGAAGGGCGCGCCGCGTCGCGCGGGCGACGCGGCGCCGCCTTCCGACCTCTCCGACGCTGAGCGCGCCGTCTTCAAACTCGTCCCGGCGGACGAGCCCGCGCACGTGGACGCGCTCGCGGAGGCGACGGGGCTCGCGGTCTCGGAGCTGGCCGGCGTGCTCCTGAGCCTTGAGATGAGGGAGCTGGTGAGGCAACTGCCGGGCAGGTGTTACGTCAGGAAGCTGTGAACGACGGCGCGCGATTCCGCCCCGCTTGCTTTATAATGCGCCGAACCTCAGGCCGTGAGCGGCGACGCGGAAGGAGCCTAAGCGAGTTGAGCACAGACGCCGGTTCAGTCAGGGTCAGCATCTTCAACCAGAGCTACAGCCTGCGCGCGGCCGACGGCGACGGCGCGCACGTCCTGCGCGTGGCGCGCCTCGTGGACGAGCGGATGCGCGCGATAGCCAACGGCCTCGCCGTCCACGACGTGGCGAAGGTCGCCGTGCTCACGGCGCTCAACTTCGCGGACGAGCTGGAGGGCTTGAGGAGCTTCTACGAGTCGGAGCTGCGCGGCGTGCTCGAACGCGCGAGGGAAGAGGAGGCGGCCTCCGCCGCGGGCGAGGCGACGCCGCCCGCCGAAGCCGCGCGCGACGAGGAGGCGGCAGGCGCCGCCGCCTCCGCGGGCCCCGCGGCCTTCGAGCCGTCGCGCGAAGAGCCCTCCTGGTTCGAAGCCATCTTCGACACCGACGCCCCGCCGCCGCGCGCGGGCGAAGAGAGGCTCAGCAGTCAGGTCACCTCGCGCCTGCGCCGCCTGCGCCAGCCGCCGCCCGGCACGTCCATCACGGAAGGCGACGCGGAAGGATGAAGAGTGGGCAGTAGGAAAGAAGTAGACAGTAGACAGTAGACAGTAGACAGTAGAAAACCCTTGGTAGTCCGAACATCACGGCTGTCATCTTCGAGCCACGGCCGAAGCGGAGACTACTGACTACTGACTACTGACTACTGTCTACTCGCTTTACCGCCCACTGCCTGCTCCGGTCTCCCCGTCGTCAGACCTCGCAAGTTCTCTCGTTCACAGCGTTCAGAGTTCGGCCTGAGAAAAGTCCTCGGATTGAGAAAAGGAGCTTCCCCTATGAGACTCTTCAGAATCTGCGCGGCGCTCGCCGTGCTGCTGGCCGCGTGCGCCCCCGCCTTCGCCGACATCGCCCCGCCCAGGGAGGCGAGGGCGGACGGCCTCGGCGGCGTCCGCCGCGACCTGCCCTACTCGCGCATGACCATCGAGCGCGTGGACGGCATGCGCGAGGCGCGGCTGCAAATCCCGCGCTCGCAGCTCTCGCGGATTAGCGTGGCCGCGGGGCTCGTCGAGCAGGGCGGCCCGGCCGGCGTGCCGATGCGGAACCTCGGCACGGTCGTCGGCGGGCTCTTCCTCTCGCTCGCGCTCGTGCTGACGGGGCTCGTGCTGGCGCGGCGGCGCGGCCTGCGCGTCGGGCGAGTGGCCGCGGCCCTTTTGGGCTGCGCGTGCGCGGCGGCGCTGGCCGCGGTCGCGGCTTACGCCAACGCGGCGCCGCCGCCGGGCTCCGTGCCGCAAGACCCGGGCACGCTCATCAAGGTCGCGGGGGGCGGGCCGCTCTCCGGCTCGATACGCGTCGAGGTGGTTGACGAGGGCACCGAGATCAAGCTGCTCGTCCCGCGCAAGGCCCAGAAGGGCTGGGAAGAGGAGGAGTAGTTTGCAGAGCGCCGCGGACATCCGTGTGCTCGGCGCGCGACGCGGCGGCGGGGCGGCCGGCGCGCGAGGCTCGCCGGCCGCGTTCGCCGCGGCGTGCGCGTGCGTGCTGGCGGCGGCCGCGTTGCTAGCGGGGTGGGCGCCGCTCGGGCTGTCGGCGGCGACCGTCTTCCTCTTCGCGGGGCCGCACAACTGGGCCGAGCTGCGCTTCTTCGTCACGCGGATGCCGGCGCGGCTCGGCCGCTCGCGCGGCTTCTTCGCGCTGGCGGCGGCCGGCGTGCTCTGCCTCACGGCCGGCTACGCCGCGCTCTCGCTGGCGCCGGGGGCGCGCGCGTGGGGCGAGGAGGGTTGGCACGCGGCCGCCGCCGCGTGGGACACGCTCGCGGTCGCGTGGGTCGTTGGGCTCGTCGCGCTGCGCGGGCGTCAGAGTGCGCGGCGCGGCGGGTGGGTGTGGGCTTTGCCGGCGGGCTGCGCGCTCGCGGGCGCGGCGTGGCTCGCGCCGCAGGCGTTCGCGCTCGCGCTCGTCTACCTGCACCCGCTCGTCGCGCTCTGGTTCCTCGACAGGCAGCTCAGGCTCTCGCGCCCGGCGTGGAGCCGCGCCTACCGCTCGTGCCTCGCGCTGCTGCCGCTGGCGCTCGCGCTGCTGTGGCTGCGGCTGGCGGCCGCGCCCGACCTGCCCGAGGCGGGCGAGGTGGCGCTGCGCGTCGTGCGACATGCGGGCGCGGGGATAGTGCCCGCCGTCTCGACCCACGCGCTCGTCTCGACGCACGTCTTTCTGGAGACGCTCCATTACGGCGTCTGGCTCGTCGGCGTGCCGCTGGCCGCGGGGACGGGGCTGCTGCCGTGGCGCGCGGACGCGGTGCCGCTCGTGAGGCACCGGCGGGGCTGGCCTCGCCTGATTCGCGCGCTGCTCGCGGCGGGCGGCGTCGCCGTCGCGCTGCTCTGGCTCTGCTTCCTCGCCGACTACGCGACGACGCGCGACATATACTTCACGGTCGCCGTCGCGCACGTGCTGGCCGAGGTGCCCTTCCTGCTGCGGACGCTGTGAGGAAAGAGTAGACAGTAGACAGTAGGAAGTAGACAGTAGACAGTAGACAGTAGACAGTAGAAAAACCTTCTCTTATTACGAATCGTCCGGAGCCGGCGTCAGCGTCAGTGGCGCGGAGCGCTACTGTCTACTGTCTACTGTCTACTGTCTACTTCCTACTACCTACTTCAAACCCATGGCCACGTCCGAACTCTGGCGCTTCCTGCCCGTCGGCTACCTCTTCACGGTCGCCTTCGAGACGCCCGTCCTGCTGCTGATGCTCTCGCGCCGACACCCTTTCGGCCGCAGGCTCCTCGCGGGGCTGTGGCTCACGGCCTGCACGTACCCCGTGGTCGTGCTCGTCCTCCCGCCGCTCTTCGCGAACTCGACGCGCGCCGCCTACCTCGCCGTCGCGGAAGTGTTCGCGCCCGTCGCGGAGTGCGCGCTCTTTTGGCTCGCGTTCGGCGTGCGCGGCGTCGCGCGCCGCGAGACGTTGCGCGACTTCGCGGTCATCACCGCCGCCAACCTCCTCTCCTTCCTCGCGGGAGAAGTGGCGGGGGCTTACGACTGGTTCGGCCTGTTCCGCTGAGAGCGCGCGGCGTCGTAGAATGGTTAAGAGACAGTCTGGAGTCCGGAGTCAAGACGCGACGCCTTTCGTCGTCAAGCCCAACTTCCGGCTCCAGACTCCAGACTCCAGACTGCTAATTATGAGCCGACTGTTTTCCGCCTTCAGCCTGCGGGGCTTGGAATTCCGCAACCGCGTCTTCGTCTCGCCGATGTGCCAGTATTCGAGCCGCGACGGGCTGCCGAACGACTGGCACATGGTTCACCTCGGCAGCCGCGCCGTCGGCGGCGCCGGCCTCGTCTGCGTCGAGGCGACCGGCGTCTCGCCCGAGGGGCGCATCTCGCCCGGCGACACCGGCATCTGGTCTGACGAGCACGCGCGCGCGTTCGCGCCCGTCGTCTCCTTCGTCAAGGCGCAGGGCGCGCGCGCCGCCATCCAGCTCGCGCACGCGGGGCGCAAGGCTTCGACCGACGTGCCGTGGCGCGGCGGCAAGCCCCTCGGGGAAGGCGAGGGCGGGTGGCAGACGCTCGCGCCGAGCGCCGTCCCCTTCGGCGACTGGCCCGCGCCACGCGAGATGACGCGCGAAGACATCGAAACGGTCACGCGCCAGTTCGCGGACGCCGCGCGGCGCGCGCTCGCGGCGGGCTTCGAGGTCGTCGAGCTGCACATGGCGCACGGCTACCTCCTGCACGAATTCCTCTCGCCGCTCTCGAACCTGCGCGAGGACGAGTTCGGCGGGAGCCCGGAGAACCGCGCGCGCTTTCCTTTAATGGTCGCCGAGGCCGTGCGCGCCGTCTGGCCCGAGCAGCTTCCGCTCTTCGCGCGCATCTCCGCGACGGACTGGGTCGAGGGCGGGTGGGATTTGGGGCAGTCGGTTCAACTCTCGCGTCGGCTGAAGGGTTGCGGCGTAGACCTCATAGACTGTTCGAGCGGCGGCCTCGTCCCCGGCGCGCGCATCCCCGTCGCGCCCGGCTACCAGGTGCCCTTCGCCGAGACGATACGCAGGGAGGCACGCGTCGCCACCGGGGCCGTCGGCCTCGTCACCGAGCCGGAGCAGGCCGAAGAGATCATCGCTACGGGAAAGGCCGACGCCGTCCTCCTCGCACGCGCCGAGCTGCGCGACCCCTACTGGCCGCTCCACGCCGCCCGCCGCCTCGGCGCCGAAGCGCCCTGGCCCGTCCAGTACGCACGCGCCGCCAACTGAATTACGGAAGTGAAGCGACGAGCCCGGAAGTCCTTCGGCTCGGCTCGGCCACGGTCAGGGGAGTCCCAGCCAGCCGCGCAGGGAGTTTGAAAGGACGACGCCGTCGGCGGCCGACAACCGCCCGACCGATTTGACGACGAGCGTCTGATGAAGAGTGAATAGACCCCGCTTCGCCGCGGAGGGCACGTTCAGCCCCGCCTTGCTCCAGTCGGCCAGAACGAACTCCCCTTGCAGGAGATGCGAGACCTTACTCGTCAGCGGCACGATGAAGACATCCTGCGAGGCGTGAGGCGCGTTGACGACGACCGCGGGTCTGACTTTAGAGCCGGCCAGGTTCGTGAACGGGTAGCGTACCAGCACGACCTCATTTTTCGAGTAGGTCGGCATACACGTCGTCCTCTGCGTTGTCCCAGACCGGGGCCGCCGAGCCTTCGCTCGCCTTCAACCAGAACTCCGCCTCGTCGAGAGGTGTGACGAGGAGTTCAGTGCCCTCCGGAATCTCGACCTCCTCCAGCAGCTCGATTCTTCCCCCGCGCACCACCGCGCGAATCGCGTTCGACATCTCGACACCTCCGGCCGTTCAGATTATCCCATGCGAACTCTTCGACCAAGAGTCTAGCGCCAGCCGACCGAGCCGCGGACGGATTCGACGAGCTTGGCGGGGTCGTAGCCGAGGCCGTCTTTGAAGACGAGTTCGACCTTCTCGATGTCGTTGATGTTGGCGGAAGGGTCGCCGCGCAGGACGACGAGGTCGGCGAGCTTGCCCGGCGCGACGGAGCCGATCCGGTCGGCCTCGCCCAGATACTCGGCGGCGTTGAGCGTGCTGATGCGTATGGCCTCAAGGGGCGTGAAGCCGGCCTCGACGAGGAGGATGATCTCGCGCTGGCTGCCGAAGCCTGCGAGCGCGCCGCCGTTCCCCGTCGGGTCGGTGCCGGCCATCAGGCGGCCGCCCGCGCGCGCGAAGGCCAGCTCGAACTGCATCTCCTTCCTTAAAGCGGCCGCCCACGGCGAGTCTTTGCGCTCGGCCGCGCGCGTGCGCGAGACGAGGTACTGCGAGCGCGCCTCCGGTGTGAGGGCGTCGAGCACGCGCTGCTGGAGCGGCGGGCGGTCGGGCAGGAACGCCTCGAAGACGGCGAGCGTCGAGGTGACGGCCACCTTGCGCGCGACGAGGTCGCGGATCATCTCGCGCACCGGCGCGGAGTCGAGGTCGAGCCGCGTGAAGTTCGTGACCGTCTCGTTCTGCGGCGGGCACGCGTCCGGCTTCTTGCCGGGCACGAACTCGGTGTCGATGATCATGCCGTGTTCGAGGTTGTCGATGCCTAAGGCGGCCGCCTCGCGGAAGCCGACGGCGCAGAGGTGCCCCGTCACCTTGATGCCGCGCTTGTGCGCCTCTTCGATGGCCGCGCCCAGCTCGGCGCGGTCGATGTACATGTAGGCTTTGAACGAGGTGACGCCCTCGTCGGCCCACTGGTTGACCATGCGGCGCGCGTCGGCCGCGTCCTTGAGGACGTGGAACTGCGTGGCGAAGCTGCCACGGCCGTCGAGGTAGGGGCCGGTGACGTGGACGCGCGGGCCGGGGATGCGGCCCGCGTCGATCAGGCGTTTGATGTTGAGGTCGGTGTAGGGCTCGACGCTGCCGGCGGTGCGCAGGCTGGTGACGCCGCAGCCGAGGTAGAGGCGCGGGAAGCTCCAGCCCATCTCGTTGTAGAGCGCGAGCCGCCCCGTCGGGTAGAACATGTGCTCGTGCATCAGGACGAGGCCGGGGATGACGCTGCGCCCCGACAGGTCGAGCACGCGCGCGCCCTCGGGAATCTTCGCCGCCGAGGCCGGGCCGACCGACTGAATCCTCCCCGCGGAGACGACGACCGTCTGGTCTGCGAGCGCGGGCGCGCCCGTCCCGTCTATCACGCGGACGTGCGCGAGCGCGACCGCGGGCGCGTCCACGCTGACGAAGGCGCGCGTCTCGTCCGAGAGCGCCGGGCGTTCCTGCGTCCGCGCGCCCGGCGCGGACAGTAGCGACAAAAGGCACAGGCTGACGAAGACCTTCCGCATCTTCCCCTCCTCACGTGGACACGAAACGGCTCGCGGGTCGCTGGCGGTTTCTGGATTTCCGGGGGCCGCGCAATAATAGCAGCATCCGCGTTGAAGCGTTCTCCAATTTCACGGGCTCAGAACGGAGGGAGTGATGGGTCTCAGAAAGAGTCTGCTCACGATACTGCTGGCGGCGCTGCTCTTGGCGTCTTTCGCGCCTGTGCGGCCCCGGGCGCAGCGCACGCAGAAGCCGCCGCTGCACGGCCGCCACTGGATGGCGATCACGGGGAAGCCCCTGGCGGCGACGGCCGGCGCGATGGTCTTCCAGAAGGGCGGCAACGCCGTGGACGCGGCGTGCGCGATGATCGCCGCCACCTCGACGATGTGGGACACGCTCTCGTGGGGCGGCGAGACGCAGGCGCTCATCTACAACCCGAAGACGGGCAAGGTCATCGGCGTCAACGCGCTCGGCGTCGCCCCGACGGGCGCGACCGCGGCGTTCTACAAGGGGAAGGGGATGAGGTACCCGCCCGAGTACGGCCCGCTCGCCGCCGTCACGCCCGGCACGCCCGGCGGCATCATGACCATGCTCGCCGAGTACGGCAAACTCAGCCTGAAGGACGTGCTCGAACCTTCCATCCAGATGGCCGACGGCTTCCCCATCGAGGCGCAACTGGCGAACACCATCGAGCGCCAGAAGAGGGAGATAAAGAAGTGGCGCTACTCGCCCGGCGTGATGCTGCCGCACGCGGGACAGCGGCGCGAGGCGCCCGAGCCGGGCGAAGTCTTCAAGCAGCCCGACCTCGCCGCTACGCTCCGCAAGCTGGTCGAGGCCGAGCAGCGCGCGCTCGCCTCCGGCAAGGACAGGCGGGCGGCCATCTACGCCGCCTACGACCGTTTTTATAAGGGCGACATCGCGCAGGAGATCGCGCGCGGCGTCAAGGAGGACGGCGGCCTCATCACGGCGGAAGACCTCGCCAACTGGAAGGTGCGCATCGAGGAGCCCGTCAGCACGACCTACAAGGGCGTCGAGGTCTACAAGCTCTCGCAGTGGACGCAGGGGCCGGCGATGCTCCAGGCGCTCAACATCCTTGAGAACTTCGACCTCAAGGGGATGGGCTTCAACAGCGCGCGCTACATCAACGCCGTCTACCAGGCGATGAGCATGGCCTTCGCCGACCGCGACTTCTACTACGGCGACCCGTACTTCCCGCCCGAGGAGCCCATCCGCGGGCTGCTCTCGAAGGAGTACGCCAAGCGGCGCGCCGCGCAGTTGAACCTACAGCGCAACGACCCGAAGGTCGCGCCCGGCGACCCCTACCCGTTCCAGGGCGGGCAGGCGAACCCTTTCAAGGCGCTGCTGGACAGGTGGGACGCGCAGCCGACGGCCGACCCCTCGACGCCGCCGCCCGCCAACCAGGACACCGTCCGCCCGCCCGCGCAGGCGTCGTCGCTTGAGGCCCCGCGGCCTCAGTCTTCCGACGATGATTTCATGCGCGCCTTCTACGCGGGCACGACCTCGGTCGAGGCCGCGGACGAGGAGGGCTGGGTCGTCTCCGTGACGCCGAGCGGCGGCTGGGTGCCGGCCGTCATCGCGGGGCGGACGGGGGTGGGCCTGAGCCAGCGCGCGCAGAGCTTCGTCACCGACCCGGCCGAGGGGCCCTTCAACGTCATCGAGCCGGGCAAGCACCCGCGGGTGACGCTCACGCCGACGATGGCCTTGAGGGACGGCAAGCCCTACCTCGCCTTCGCCGTGCAGGGCGGCGACAGCCAGGACCAGAACCTCCTCCAGTTCTTCCTCGACGTGGTCGAGTTCGGCATGACCGTGCAGGAGGCGACCGAGGCGCCCAACGTCAACAGCTTCCAGATGCGCAGCTCCTTCGGCGCGCACGAGACCCGGCCGGGGCGCATCCTGCTCGCCGAGGCGATGCCGCCGTGGGTGCGCACGGAACTGCGCCGCATGGGCTACGACCTGACCTACGAGGAGCGCACTTCGGGCCCCATCAACGCCATCCTCTTCGACCGCGCGCACGGCACGATGTGGGGCGGGTCGAGCAACCACGGCGAGGACTACGGCGTCGCGTGGTGAGGCGGCGCGGGAGGGCGACGAGGTTGCGTAAACCGTTGATTTGACACGGCGAAAAAGCCCGCCCGCGGGCGAGCCGGCCCGGCCCTTCGCGCATCTAAGCGGGGGCCGGGTTTGCATTTTCGGTGAAAACTTGAGAATAGTAGAAAAGGGTTAACAGCCGCTCGCGCCGGAGGCATCGGTTCCCTTTGAAGGGCGCGACTTTTAATAAAGGAAGAGTAGATGACGAAAAATTTAGTCGTGGTCGAGTCGCCGGCGAAGGCGAAGACCATCGGGAAATATCTGGGCCCGGACTACCGCGTCATGGCCTCCATCGGCCACATCAAGGACCTGCCGTCGAAGGGACTCGGCGTAGACGTTAATAACGATTTCGAGCCGACCTACGAGGTCATCCCCGACACCAAGAAGCGCAACAACCGCAAGGTCATCTCCGAGCTGAAGAGCGCGGCCAAAGAGGCCGAGGCCATCTACCTCGCCGCCGACCCCGACCGCGAGGGCGAGGCCATCTGCCAGCACCTCGCCGAGGAGATAGTCCCCAAGCGCCCACGGAAGCCGCACTTCCGCGTGATGTTCAACGAGATCACGAAGCGCGCCGTGCAGGAGGCTTTCAAGGAGCCGAAGCAGATTGACGAGAACCTCGTCGCCGCGCAGCAGGCGCGCCGCGTGCTCGACCGCCTCGTGGGCTACAAGGTCTCGCCGCTCCTGTGCCGTACCATCGGCGGGCGTCTGTCGGCGGGGCGCGTGCAGTCGGTCGCGCTCCGCATGGTCGTCGAGCGCGAGCGCGAGATCGAGAAGTTCGTCAAGACGGAATACTGGACGGTCGGCGCGAACCTCTCTGCCGGGCTCCCGCCCGCCTTCGACGCGCGGCTGTGGAAGGTCGGCGAGCAGACGGTCAAGACCTCTGGCTTCGACCAGGACGTGAAGAAGAGCGAGATTCTCATCGGCGACGAGAAGACCGCGCGCGGGATTGTCGAGGAGGCCGAGCGGCAGCAGTTCGCCGTCGCGGACGTGGCGACGAAGGAGCGGAGGCGCAACCCCGTCCCGGCCTTCATCACGTCGAAGCTCCAGCAGGAGGCTTCGCGCAAACTCGGCTTCGCGGTCAAGAAGACGATGATGGTCGCGCAGAAGCTCTACGAGGGCGTCGAGCTGGGCGCGGAGGGCGCCGTCGGCCTCATCACCTACATGCGCACCGACTCGACGCGCGTCTCGGACGCGGCGCTGGCCGAGGCGCGCGACTTCATCACGGCGCAGTACGGCGCGGCGTATCTCCCGGAGAAGGCCGTCCACTACCGCTCGAAGAAGGACGCGCAGGACGCGCACGAGGCCATCCGCCCGACCGACGTGACGAAGACTCCCGAGTCGGTCGCGCGCTACCTCGACCGCGACGAGCTGAAGCTCTACCGGCTCGTCTGGCAGCGCTTCGTCGCCTCGCAGATGAACCCGGCCGTCTTCGACCAGACGACCATCGACATCGAGGCCGGCCGCTTCCTCTTCCGCGCCACCGGCTCCGTGCTGAAGTTCGACGGCTTCCTCAAGGTCTACGAGGAGGGGCGCGACGAGAAGGCCGAGGAGGACGAGGAGGCCGCGCGCAAGCTGCCTTTGGTCGAGAAGGGCGAGAGCCTGAAGCTCAACGCCGTCACGCCCGAGCAGCACTTCACGGAGCCGCCGCCGCGCTACACAGAGGCGACGCTCGTCAAGGCTCTGGAGGAGAAGGGCATCGGCCGCCCCTCGACCTACGCGGCCATCATGACGACGATCCAGGACCGCGAGTACGTCGAGCGCGTCGAGTCGCGCTTCCACCCGACGGCCCTGGGGATGACGGTCAACGACCTGCTCGTCGAGGGCGGCTTCGACGACCTCTTCAACGAGTCCTACACGGCGCGGATGGAGGAGGAGCTTGACGAGATAGAGGAGGGCAAGCTCGCGTGGACTTCGGCGCTCCACGAGTTCTACGAGAAGTTCGCGCGCGACCTCAAGGCGTTCGAATCTTACGTCAAGGGGCGCAAGCAGCAGGCCATCCCGACCGACGAGAAGTGCGAGAACTGCGGCTCGCCGATGGTCATCAAGCTCGGCCGCTTCGGCCAGTTCATGGCCTGCTCGAACTACCCCGAGTGCCGCACGACGCGCGAGGTGGCCAAGCCGCAGGCGGCCGGGGCCGACGGCGACGGCGCCGCGGAGGGCGCCGACGGCGGCGCGGAGCCCGTGGCCGAGGAGACGTGCGAGCTGTGCGGCAAGCCGATGGCGATGAAGCGCGGCCGCTTCGGCCCGTTCCTCGGCTGCACGGGCTACCCCGAGTGCCGCAACATCCGCCGCGTCTCGAAGAAGACCGGCGCGGTCGCGCCCCCGCCCACGCCCATCGAGGGCGAGACGTGTCCGGTGGACGGCGCGCAACTCGTCCGCCGCCAGGGCCCCTACGGCGAGTTCGTCTCGTGCGCGAACTACCCCACGTGCAAGTACATCAAGCGCGAGACGACGGGCGTCGCCTGCCCGCGCCCGGGCTGCAAGGGCGAGATAGTCGTCAAGAAGTCGAAGCGCGGGAAGTACTTCTACGGCTGCTCGGAGTACCCGAAGTGCGAGACGGTCTACTGGGACAAGCCCGTCGCCGTGCCGTGCCCCGAGTGCAACGCGCCCTTCATGCTGGAGAAGACGACGAAGAAGGGCACGACGCGCGCCTGCGCGCGCGAGGAGTGCGGCCACAAGGAGGACGTGCCGACCACGGCCGGAGCGCCCGCGCCGGCCGCGGGCCGCGCCGGCAGCGAAGGCCGCGTCGCGAGCTGAGCCGACCGAGAGCCGAGACGAGCGGGGGGCCGGGCCGGAAGTGCCCGCCCTCCGTTTGTCTTTTCCCGCCCGGCCGTTTACATTTCACACACCGTTCAAATCCTTCCCGACAGACGCCGCGGCCCGGCAGGGCCCCGGAGGAAGTCAAGAACTGTGACAGGAGACCGCCCAGATGATTCCGAGACGCCGTAAAGCGGCGGCGCTGCTCTCCGCGCTGCTGCTCTTCGCAAACCTCCCAGCCGCCGCGCAGACGCCCGCCGCACAGCAGCCCGCCGCCGCGCAGGACGCGCCGCCGCCGCAGCAGCAGCAGGGCGCGCGCACGCAGCCCACGCCCGACCCGAACGACCCCGTCCAGCGCATACGCGACGAGGGGCTCAACCGCTCGCAGGTGATGCAGACCCTCAACCAGTTGACGAACGTCATCGGCCCGCGCCTGACCGGCTCGCCCGGCATGCGCCGCGCCAACGAGTGGACGCGCGACCAGCTCACGCGCTGGGGGCTCGCCAACGCGAAGCTCGAAGCGTGGGGCGCGTTCGGCCGCGGCTGGTCGCTCCGCCGCTTCTCGGCCGAGGCGGTCGAGCCGCAGGCGTTCCCGCTCAACGCCTACCCGAAGGCCTGGTCGCCCTCCACCGCCGGGCCGCTCACGGCCGAGGTCGTCTACGTTGACGCGAAGGACGAGCAGGGCTTGCAGAAGTTCAAGGGGCAGTTGCGCGGCAAGATAGTCTTGAACGGCGCGCTGCGCGACCCGGCGGCGCACTTCGAGCCCGAGGGCACGCGCCGGACGGAGAAGGAGCTGCTCGACCTCGCCAACCAGCCCGACCCGGCGGCGGCCCCGCCGCGCCCGCGCGCGCCCGCGGACGCGCGCGCCGCGGCGCGCTTCGCCGCCGCGAAGTGGAACTTCTTCCAGGACGAGGGCGCGGCGCTCGTCGTAGACCCGAGCCGCGGCGACGGCGGCAACATCTTCGTCCAGAGCGCCACGGTGCCGCAGCCGCTCCCCGCAGACCAGCAGGCGCAGCAGGCCGTCCTCGACCGCGCCGAGGGCGCGCCGCGCCAGGCGCGCGCCTGGGACAAGACCGCCCCGAAGTTCGCGCCGCAGGTCGTGATGTCCATCGAGCACTACAACCGCCTCGCGCGCATGCTCGAAGCCGGCCAGCGCGTCCGCGCGACCTTCCAGATAGAGGCGCAGTACGACGACGCAGACCCGACCGCCTACAACACCGTGGCCGAGATACCGGGCACCGACCTGAAGGACGAGGTCGTCATGCTCGGCGGCCACTTAGATTCGTGGCACGGCGGGACGGGCGCGACCGACAACGCGGCGGGCGTCGCCGTCGCGATGGAGGCCGTGCGGATTCTGAAGGCGCTGAACATCCAGCCGCGCCGCACGATCCGCGTCGCGCTGTGGAGCGGCGAGGAGCAGGGGCTCCTGGGCTCGCGCGCCTACGTCGAGCAGCACTTCGGGAAGTTGGAGACGCCGCAGCCGACGCCGCGCCCGACGCCCGAGCCGGCCGCGCCGCCCGCCGCCGACAAGGCGCAGCCCGCCCCGCAGCCCAGCCCCGCGCCGCGCGGCCGTCTGTTGACGAAGCCCGAGTACGAGAAGTTCTCGGCCTACTACAACCTCGACAACGGGACGGGGCGCATCCGCGGCGTCTACATGCAGGGCAACGAGGCGGTGCGCGCTCTCTTCCGCCGCTGGCTCACGCCCTTCTCCGACCTCGGCGCGCAGACCCTGACGCTCGCCAACACGGGCAGCACCGACCACGTCCCGTTCGACTCCATCGGCCTGCCCGGCTTCCAGTTCATACAGGACTCCGTCGAGTACAACACGCGCACGCACCACTCGACGCAGGACACATACGAGCGCATACAGGCGGACGACATGAAGCAGGCCGCCGTCATCATGGCCGCCTTCGTCTACCAGACGGCCATGCTCGACGAGCGCCTGCCGCGCAAGCCCGCGCCGGGGAGGGCGCAGTGACGCGGCGGGGCGCGGCAGCCGCGCTGCTCCTCTTCGCGCTGCTCGCGCCTTCGCCTTGGCCCGCGCGGGCGCAACAGCCCGCGCCCGCTCAGGCCGCGCAGGCGCAGCCCGCCGCACAGCCCACGCCCGACGCCGTCGACCGCATCAAGGACGAGGGGCTCAAACGCTCCGAGGTGATGAGCACGCTCGAACATTTGACGGAGGTCATCGGCCCGCGGCTGACGGGGTCGCCCGCGCTCCGCCGCGCCAACGAGTGGACGCGCGACCGGCTGACGAAGTGGGGGCTTGAGAACGCGCACCTCGAAGCGTGGGGGCCGTTCGGGCGCGGTTGGACGCTCCGCCGCTTCTCGGCCGAGGCGGTCGAGCCGCTCGCGTTCCCGCTGCTCGCGTACCCGCGCGCGTGGTCGCCCGGCCTCGACGCGCCGCTCACGGCCGACCTCGTCGTCGTGGAGGCGAAGAGCGAGGAGGAGTTGCAGAAGTACAGGGGGCAGCTCCGCGGCAAGATAGTCCTCGCCGGCGCGGTGCGCGAACTCAGGCCGCGCTTCGAGCCGCCCGCGACGCGGCTCAACGAGAAGCAGTTGCTCGAACTCGCCGACGCGCCCGACCCGGCGTTCCTGCCGCGCCGACCGCCGCGCCCGCCGCGGACGCCCGAGCAGATAGCGGCCGCGCGCTTCGAAGACCGCCGGACGCAGTTCTACTACGAGGAGGGCGTCGCGCTCCTCGTCGGGTCGAGCCCGGCGGGCGACGGCGGCATGCTCCAGTTCGTCCAGTCGGCCTCCGTGCCGCAGCCCTTCGACACGCCCTTCGACAAGCGCAAGGCGCCTTGGGAGAAGGACGCGCCCAAACTCATCCCGCAGATCGCCGTCTCGAACGACCACTACAACCGACTCGCGCGCATGCTCCGGCAGGGCGAGCGCGTGCGCCTGAGCGTCAACCTGCAAGTCGAGTTCGACGACGCCGACCCGATGAGCTACAACACCGTGGCGGAGATTCCGGGGACGGACTTGAAGGACGAGGTCGTCATGCTCGGCGCGCACCTCGACTCGTGGCACACGGCGACGGGCGCGACCGACAACGCCGCGGGCGTCGCCGTGATGATGGAGGCCGTACGGATACTGAAAGCCCTCAACCTCAGGCCGCGGCGCACCGTCCGCATCGCGCTGTGGAGCGGGGAAGAGCAGGGGCTTCTGGGCTCTCGCTTCTACGTCCGCGAGCACTTCGGCCCGCTGCCCGCGCCGACGCCCGCAGCCGCCGGAGCGACACCGCCCGACGCCGCGGCCGCGGCCGTCGCCGAGCGCGCCGACAAGACCCCGCCCAAACGCGACGCGCAGCGCGCCGCGTCGCGCACGCCCGCCGTACGGCCCGCGCCGGCACAGCCCGCGCCGACCCCGACGCCCGCAAACCGACCGCGCTTCAAGCCCGAGCATGAGCGCCTGAGCGTCTACTACAACGTGGACAGCGGCGCGGGGGCCGTCCGCGGCGTCTACCTGCAAGGCAACGAGGCGCTGCGCCCCATCTTCCGCCGCTGGCTGCTGCCCTTCGCGTCGCTGAAGGTCGGGCAGAACACCTACACCGCCACGACCGTCACGGCGGCGAACTCCGGCGGGTCGGATTTCCTCTCCTTCGACGCCGCGGGCCTGAACGGTATCGACTTCCTCCAGGACGACCTCGAATACCCGACGCGCACCTGGCACTCGAACCAGGACACCTTCGACCGCGCCGTCCCCGAAGACCTCATGCAGGCCGCGACCGTCGTCGCCGCCTTCGTCTACAACTCGGCCATGACCGACGAGCGCCTCCCGCGCAAGCCCTTTAGGGGAGTAGACAGTAGGCAGTAGACAGCAGACGGTAGAAAGACAGGCGGCGCGTCCTGGTTTATAAGCCGGACGCGCCGCCTTCTGTATTCCTACCGTCTACTGTCTACTGTCTACTGCCTACTATCCACTCCCCCGCCGCCCTCGTCGAAGGTGACGTCGGCGGCGGCCTCTTCGGGGAGGCGCTCCCAGCCTTCGGGGGTGTGGCGGAAGGTCTCGGCGTTGGCGCGCGCGAACTGGCCGGCCTCGGGCTTCCAGATGCGGCGCTCGACCTGTATGTGCGGGTGCCTGAGGCGGATGACGTTGAAGGAGTTGGCCTCGCCGCGGCCGCGCGTCGAGGTGGCCGTGCCCGCCTGCACGTAGAGCGCGGAGTGGCCGCGAATCCTGTAGCGCTCGGCGGTGCGCCCCGTCTGGCCGACGTGCATGTGGCCGGCCAGCAGCAGGTCTGCGCCGCACGCGGCCAGCGCCTCCATCGCCATCCCCGCGCGCCCGACAATCTCGCGCACGTCGGCGCCCGCCGGCACGTCGAACGGGTGGTGCGTGACGACGACCTTCAGGACCTCGTCCGGCAGGGCGCACAGGCGCTCGCGCAAACGCGCGACCTGCTGCTCGTTGACGCGCCCGAACTTGCGCGTGAGCGAACGCGCCGTGTTGACGCCCGCGACCACCATCTCCTCGTCCTCGTAAACGGGCTCGACCTCATCCGAGATGTGGCGCCGCCACTTGTCGAGCGGGCGCGCGAAGCGCGAGAACACGTCGTAGAGCGGCACGTCGTGGTTGCCGGGCACGACCACCTGCGGGCGCGGCAGACGGTCTAAAAAGGCGCGCGCCTCCTCGAACTGGTGCGAGCGCGCCCGCTGCGTCAGGTCGCCCGAGACGACGACCAGCGAAGGCTTCGCCTCGCATACCGCCGCGACCAGCGGCTCCACCAGCCCCGGGTCGATGCGCCCGAAGTGCAGGTCTGAGAGGTGAACGATCTTCTTCATAAGTCAGTCCGGAGTCCGGAGCAGGAATTAAAACCGGGTTTGAGAGCCGTCTTGCCTTGACCCCAGACTTCAGACTCCAGACTCCTCCTTCGGGACTATCACCCTGAGCGCCCTCGGGCGGACGCGGTAGTGGAGCGGCGTGGTCATGACGGTGACCTCGCCGTCGGTGGCGACGGGCAGGCGCCTGGGCCGGCGCGTCTCGACCCAGACCTCGCGGGCGCAGAGCGAGTCGAAGTCCTCGGCCTGGCGCAGCCGCCCGAAGAGCGCGCTCAGCGCGAGCCGCAGCAGGCCGAGCCGGCCCGTGCGGTGCGCGACGTAGAGGCTCAGGCGGCCGGCGTCGAGGCACCGGCGCCCGCCCATCTGCAAACTCTCCATCTGGTACTCGTTGTTGCCGACGAAGACGAAGGGCGTCTTGCGCGAGATGCGCCGGCCGTCGGCGTCGAGCCGCACGCTGAGGAAGGGGTAGCGGCGCAGCATGGCGAGCGAGGCGCGCACGAAGGCCGACCACTTGCCGCTGCCCTCGCGCTCCTGCAACTTCTCGCGCCGGCGCACGATGCGCGGGTAGAGGCCGAGGCTTGAGTTGTTGACGAAGACCTGCCCGTTGACCTCGCCCACGTCCACGAGCACCTCGCGCCCCTCGCAGACGTTGCGCGCCGCCTCTTCGAGCCCGAGGGGGATGCCCAGGTCTTTGGCGAAGTGGTTGAGCGTCCCCAGCGGCAGCACGCCGAGCGGGCGGTCGGTGCCGGCGAGCGCCCCCGCGACCGAGCCGACAGTGCCGTCGCCCCCGCCCGCGACGACCGCGCGCGCGCCGTTCGAGAGCGCACGCCGGACGAGTTCCGTCACGTCGGCGCCGTCGCGCGCCAGACGGACGCGCGCGACGGCGCCGCAGGCGGAGAAGGCCGCGACGACGGCGCCCGCCCGCTCGTCGTCCTCGGAGCCGCCCCCGGCCGCGGCGTTGATGATGACCTCGACTCCCCCAGACATCGCGCCCGAAGAGAAAGCGGGCGGCGCGGCCGCCAGCGCGGCCGCCCGCCCGCCTGAAAGTTGTCGTAGGCGGTAGGCGGATGGCAGTAGGCAGTTGAGAGCGCCGCCGTCGGAATCGCGGGTTTACCCCTCAACGTCCGACACCCCGAACCGCCCCGTTAAAACTTTCGACTTTCGTCACGCGGGCCGGCTGCCTGCTGCCATCCGCCTACCGCCTGCTTTTTTAAGAAGCGCCGTAGCCTTCCGTGCCGCCCGCGGCCGCGCGAGCGCTGGTGCCGGCCGGGTCGGACGGGGCGGCGCCGCCGCTGCCGACGGTCTGCCCGCCCGCGGCCGCCTGCGTGCCCTGCCCGGCGGAGGACGCCTGCGAACCTTGCGGGGCGCCCGCGAACTGCTGGCGCGCGCCGCCGCCGCCCTGCTGCCCGGAGCCGCCGCCCTGACCCGAGAGGTCGAGGCCGATCATGCCCTTGAGCTTCGCGAGGAGGGCGGGCACGACGACGTTGCGCGCCGTGCGCGAAAGCTCCTCGACGGCGCGCTCGCCGAGCGTCGAAAGCTCCTCCTGCAAGCGGTCGTAAGCCTTCGTCTCCTTGAACCGCTCGATGAGGCCGGGGCCCTTCGGCTCCTCGGCCTCCTCCTCGTCCCGCCCGGCCGCGGACGCCGAGGGGGCGGAGTAGGAGGCGAGCCCCTGCGACTGCGGCGCGGTCGGCGCCTGGTAGCCGCTGCTGTAGGAGGGGCGCGTCTCGGGCCCCACGTCCTCCGAGTGCTCGTCGTGGCCGCCCGCGCGGCCGAAGACGTCGGCGCTCTCGGTCGCGGCGTTCGACTCGGGGCGCGAGGCGCGCTGGTAGGCCCCGCCCGAGGGGCGGCCGCCGAGCACGGGCTGCGCCGCGTAGGAGCGCGAGCCCTTCAGCCCGCGGTCGAAGCCCTGGTCGATGCGCCGGAAGCTCTCGCTCTCGTCGTCGTAGTCCTCCTCGTCGCCGTCGCCCTTGAAGGCGCCCATCACCGTGTAGCCGAGGAGCGTGCCGACGGCGAAGGCCGTCAGGGTGAAGGGGAGCGTGTGGCGGCGGTACTGTTCGCGCCAGTCGAGCGTGTCGCTGATGTTCTCTTTCACCTGCTGGTACTGTGTCACCACCGTGTCCTTAATCTCCGTGACGGTCTGTGTGATGGATTCGCGCGCCTCTTCCATGCGGCGCTGGAGCGCCGCCTTGGTCGGGTCCGCGTCGGCTGACGAATCGGTCGCGCGCTCAAGGCCTACATTTCGTTCTTCAGCCATTGCTTGTCCTTTCTGATCTCATCCAGGGTCGTCGTCGGCACCGGGTTGTAGGCGGCGATCTTGTTCTTCATCAGCAGGGCGATGACGCCCCCGATGACGACGTAGAGGATGCCCGTGATGAGGAAGCCGAGGCCGTAAGACGTGGGCCCGAACCGCTCGGCGGCGGCCGCGTCGTTCGCGAAAAAGTTCGAGATGAAGAACGCGACCGCGACGTTGACGAGCGCGAACCCGATGAGCGCGATCATCGCGCCGACCGTCATCAGCGCCCCGTTGCGCGCGTAGAAGGAGGCGTCCTCCTTCAGCTCGACCTTCACCAGGCTGAGCTTCGTGTCGACGAGCCGCATCACGTCGTCGCCGAGCTTGCCGAACAGCACCGGCAGGTTCTCCAACTCGGCGCCCGTGGTCGCCGGCACCTCGGCCCGCCTTCTCTCAACTTCGGCCATCGCTACCTCCCTCTTTCTGAAGCAGTGGGCAGTGGGCAGTAGGCAGCCGCGCCGCGTCATGGGCGTCGGGTGGTTGAATCCGAGTTCTCAACGGCAGGGATTTCAACTGCCTACTGCCTACTGCCGTCTGCCTACCGAACTACCGCCTGCCCCCGCGGACGAGGAGGCCGATGACGAAGCCGGCGGCCGCGGCCACCAGCAGCGCCTGCCCCGGGTTCTGCCGCGCGTAGTCCTTCGCCTGGTTGGCGTACTCCGTGTAGTCCACGTCGCGCAGGCCCGAGAGCTTGTCGCCGACGACCGAAGCCTTGTCGCTGATGAATTCGCGCGCCGTGGAGGCCACGTCCGCGACCGATTGCCCGTACTCGCGCGCCCGCGCGCCGATGCCTGAGGCGGGGGCCGTCGCCGCGCCGGTCGCCGCGCCGCCGCCGCCGGTCGTGCTGAGGCCGCCGCCGCCGGCGGAGCCCGCGCCGCTGCCCGTGCCGCCCGACGCGCCGCCCGAGCCCGTCCCGCCCGAGGCGCCGCCGCTGCCCGTTCCGCCCGAGGCGCCGGTCGTGCCGCCGAAGTCGCCAGTCTCGTTACCAGGTCTGTTCTGTGACATAGTCTTTCTCTCTCCTCACGAGGATGATTAAAGTCCCGACAATAGAAAGCGCGCGAGAGTTCGCTTCCAGAAAAAGCTTTTCCCGCCAAAGGGGTGCAAACTTCGTGCCGACTGCGCGCCCCTTCGGCCTTTTGCGAGGGAAGGCCGCGGAAACGGCCTCGCCGCCCCGCGCCCGAGGATTCGGTTTTGTTATGAAAATGTACGGCGCGAATGTAGCACAAGGCTCGGAACAATACATCACGAAATTCTTGCCGTCTTAAATCGCCGGCCTGTCTTTTCAGCCCCCGGCCGCCCCGCAGGCCGACCGCTTGACACGCCCCCGTATCTGATGTTAGTAAGTACTCACTTTTAAGTCAGGCTCGGTGGACGGAGGGCAGCATGACCAGACAGGCCGACGCGGGGCGCGCGACGGATTCGCCGCCGGTGGCGGGCGCGCCGCAGCAGCAGCAGGGCGGGCGCATGGCCGCCGACGAGCGCCGCCTCCAGATCGTCAACGTCGCGATGCGCCTCTTCTCCGAGCGGGGCTTTCGCGGCACGACGACCAAGGAGATCGCGCAGGCGGCGGGCGTCTCCGAGGCCATCATCTTCCGCCACTTCGCCACCAAGGAAGACCTCTACACCGCCATCATCGACTTCAAGGGCTGCGCCGGCCAGGCCGCGTGCCCCGGCGGGGCGGAGTCGCCCCTCCCCGTCGTCGAGCGCGTCTGCGGCGGCGTCGCCGGGGCGGCCGAGGCCGGCGACGACCGCGCCGTCTTCGAGGGCGTCGCGCTCTCGATGCTCGAACACCACCACCAGGACCCGGACTTCCTGCGCCTCCTGATGTACGTCGCGCTGGAGAACCACTCGCTCGCGCAGGTCTTCTGGGACAGGAACGTGCGCACGCTCTACGAGTTCCTGGCCGACTACATCCGCCGCCGCCAGCGCGAGGGCGCCTTCCGCGACGTGGAGCCACACGCGGCGGTGCGCGTCTTCGTCGGCTCGATCATCCACCACTCGCTCGTCAACCTGCTCTGGGACAGGGAGCCCGCGCGCCGCATCCTCAACGTCTCGAACGCGGAGGCCGCGCGCGAGTTCACGGACATCCTCCTGCGCGGCATCTCTGCCGGCGCCGACGCCGCGGCGGCGAGGCCGAGGCCCGCGCGCAACCGCGAGGGCGGCGCCGACGTTAAGAGTTCGGAAGGCAGAAATCATAAGAAGAAGTGAAGCCCATGATCTCCTCTAAACAGACAAAGACTTTAACGGCCGCCGCGCTCGTCTTCGCGCTCTCGCTCGCGTCGGCCGCCTGCGGCTCGCGCGCGCAGGCGAACAAGAAGGGCGAGGCGGCGGCGGGCGCGCCGACCCCGCCGCCGGCCGTGGACGTGACGACCGCGCCGGCCATCCAGAGAGACCTCCCGCGCTTCATCGAGGCGACGGGCGGCCTCGCGGCCGACGAGCAGACAGACGTGGCGCCCATCGTCGGCGGCCGCGTCGTCTCGGTCGGCGTCGACCTCGGCACCTTCGTCCGGCAGGGGCAGGTCATCGCCCAGCTCGACTCGGGCGACGCCCGCCTCCGGCTCGAGCAGGCGCAGGCCGCGCTCGCGCAGGCCAACTCCGCGGTCACGCAGGCGGAGGCGCGCATCGGCCTGCGCCCGGGTCAGAAGTTCGACCCGACGCGCGTCGCGGAGGTCGGGGCCGCGCGCGCCGCCTACGACCTCGCCGAGAAGAACCTGAGGCGCTACGAGCAGCTTTTGGAGTCGGGCGACATCTCGCGCTCGGCCTACGACCAGCAGCGCGCGCAGCGCGACCAGCTCCGCGAGCAATACCAGGCGGCGCTCACGCAGGCCAACCAGTCCTACGCGGCCGTGCAGACGGCGCGCGCCGCGGCGCAGGCCACGCAGGTGCAGGTGCAGCAGGCGCAGAAGGGCATCCGCGACGTGACCATCTACTCGCCCATCAGCGGCTACGTCACCGAGCGCGCGGCCGACGTGGGCGAGTTCGTCGGCACCAGCAACAAGATCGCGACCGTCGCGCGCACGAACCCGCTGCGCGTCCGCATCGACGTGCCGGAGCAGTCCATCGCCTCCGTCCGCGCCGGCCAGAGCGTGTCGGTCTCCGTGAGCACGTACCCCGACCGCAGCTTCTCGGGGCGCGTCGCGCGCGTCTCGCCGAACGTCTCGGCGCAGTCGCGCACGCTCACCGTCGAGGCCGAGGTCGAGAACGGCGAGGGGCTGCTCAAGCCGGGCCAGTTCGCGACCATCCGCGTGCTGCTGCCGCAGTCCGACCCGGCCGTCCTCGTCCCCGCGCGCGCCGTGCGCTCGGACGGGACGACGGCGCGCGTCTTCGTCGTCCGCGACGGCGTCGCCCACGAGCGCCTCGTCGCCACGGGCCGGCAGGACGGCGACCTCATCGAGATCAAGGGCAACGTCGCCGCGGACGAACTCGTCGCCACCTCGAACGTCGAGCAGTTGGCCGACGGCGTCCCCGTGAGGCAGTGAAGAGATTGATTCACCGGTTCACCGGTTCATTTATTTAATTCTTCGACGAACCGGTGAACAAATAGGTCAATTCTGTCATGCAGAAACTAGCCGAAATTTGCGTCCGCCGCCCCGTCTTCGCGACGATGCTGATCCTGTCGCTGACGGTCGTGGGCCTCTTCTCGTTCTCGACGCTCGGCGTCGACCTCTTCCCGAAGATCGACCTGCCGACCATCACCGTGACGGTCGTCAACCCGGGCGCCGGCCCGCAGGAGGTCGAGACCGAAATCACCGACAAGGTCGAGGCCGCCGTCAACACCATCAGCGGCATCGACGAGCTGCGCTCGACCTCGGTCGAGGGCGTCTCGCAGGTCTTCGTCACCTTCCTGCTCGACAAGAACGTGGACGTGGCCGCGCAGGAGGTGCGCGACAAGGTGGGCCTCATCCGCGGCGACCTGCCCGAGACGGCCGAAGACCCCATCATCCAGAAGCTCGACACCGACGCCGCGCCCGTCGTCCGCATCGCCGTCTCCGCCAACAAATCCTTGCGCGAGGTCACCGACATCGCCGACAAGGACATCAAGGAGCGCATCGAGTCGCTGAACGGCGTCGGCAACGTCGAGATCATCGGCGGGGCAACGCGCGAGATACACGTCTGGGTGGACCCGGACAAGATGCGCGCCTACAACATCACCGTGCCCGAGGTCGTCGCCGCCGTCCGCTCGCAGAACATGGAGGTGCCGGGCGGGCGCGTGGACGAGGGCACGCGCGAGCTGACCGTGCGCACGATGGGGCGCATCACCAACCCGGCGGAGTTCAACAACATCGCCGTCTCGACGCGCGGCGGCTACGCCGTGAAGCTCTCCGACATCGGCTACACGGCCGACGAGTCGGAGGAGCAGCGCACGAGCGCGCGCCTGAACGGCCAGCCCGCCGTGACGCTCGTCGTCTCGAAGCAGTCGGGTCAGAACACGGTCTCGGTCGCCGACGCGGTGAAGGAGCGGCTGAGGGAGCTGGAGCCGGGGCTCACCAAGAAGGGCGTGCGGACGCAGATCGTCGGCGACCAGTCGGTCTTCATCAAGGCGGCGCTCAAGTCCATCGAGACGCACCTCGTCGAGGGCGGCCTGCTCGCGGCGCTCGTCGTCTTCCTCTTCCTGTGGAACGTGCGCTCGACCTTCATCGCCGCCATCGCCATCCCGACCTCCATCGTCGCCACCTTCGCGCTGATGGCCGCGATGGGCTACACGCTGAACCAGATCACGATGCTGGCGCTGACGCTGATGGTCGGCATCGTCATCGACGACGCCATCGTCGTCTTAGAGAACATCTTCCGCTTCGTCGAGGAGAAGGGCTACGGCGCGTTCCAGGCGGCCATCGAGGGCACGCGCGAGATAGGGCTGGCCGTCATGGCGACGACGCTCTCGCTGCTCGCCGTCTTCGTCCCCGTCGGCTTCATGGGCGGCATCGTCGGCCGCTTCATGTCGAGTTTCGGCTTCACATCCTCGTTCGCCATCGCGGTCAGCCTGCTCGTCTCGTTCACGCTGACGCCGATGCTCGCCGCGCGCCTCATCAAGCGCGAGGCGGCGGCCGAGGGGCCGGGCACGGCCGCCGTGCCGTCCGAGGGCGACGCCCCGTCGGCGCTCGCCGACGAGTCGAAGGTCGTCGCCGGAGAGCCGGCGACCGCCTCCGCCGCGCAGGAGACGGCGGCGGACGAGGCGGCGGCCGCGCCGCCGTCGGAGGAGGTCGCGCGGCCGGCGGGGCGCGAGCTGGGCGCGCCGCACTCTTCGAAGGAGTCGCGGTGGTACAGGCCGATAGACCGCACCTACACGGCGATGCTGCGCTTCTCGATGGCGCACCGCTGGGTGATCGTCGTGGCGTGCGTGCTCGTCATCTTCAGCATCGTGCCGCTCTTCAAGGCCGTCGGCAAGAACTTCCTCCCCGTGGACGACCAGTCGCAGTTCGAGGTCAGCGTGCGCGCGCCCGAGGGCTCGACGCTCGCCGCCACCTCCGTGCTCGTCGAGAGGATCGCCGGCGACCTCCGCCGGCTCCCCGGCGTCACCGACACGCTCGTCACCATCGGCGGCGGGCAGCAGCAGACCGTCAACGCCGCCTCCATCTACGTCAAGCTCACCGACATCCACGAGCGCGCGCGCACGCAGGACGACCTGATGCGCGAGGCGCGCGAGGTCTTGGGCCGCTACCCGAAGGAGCTGCGCACGAGCGTCCAGCAGGTGGCGGCCATCTCGGGCGGCGGCTTCCGCAACGCCGACGTGATGTACGTCATCGGCGGCCCCGACCTCCAAAAGCTGACCGAGTACTCGCAGAAGCTTCAGGAGAGGATGAAGACCATCCCGGACGTGGTGGACGTGGACTCGACCCTCATCGTCGGCAAGCCCGAGGTGCGCGTCCACATCGACCGCGCCCGCGCCGCCGACCTCGGCGTCAGGGTGGGAGACATCGCGCAGTCGCTCAACGTCCTCATCGCCGGGCAGGAGGCTTCGACCTTCAACGCGGGCACCGACCAGTACGACGTGCGCGTCCGCGCCGTCGGCGAGGCGCGCACGAGCCCGCAGGCCCTGGAGAACCTGGCCGTGCAGTCGGCGAAGGCCGGCGTGACGAGCCTCTCGAGCCTCGTGCGCGTCGAGGAGGCGACCGGCCCGTCGGCCATCGACCGCCTGAACCGCCAGCGGCAGGTGACGCTGCTGGCGAACGTCAAGCCGGGCGGGTCGCAGGCCGCCGTCATCGACCAGATGAACCAGTTCGTCAGGGAGCTGAACGTCGACCCCGCGTACACGACGGGGCTCGCCGGGCGCTCGAAGGAGCTGGGGCGCGCGGGCTACTACTTCATGCTCGCCTTCGTCCTCTCGTTCGTCTTCATGTACATGATCCTGGCGGCGCAGTTCGAGTCGTTCATCCACCCCGTCACGATCCTGCTGACGCTGCCGCTCGCCATCCCGTTCGGCATACTCAGCCTGCTGCTGACGGGGCAGTCGGTGAACATCTTCTCGGGGCTCGGGCTCCTCCTCCTGTTCGGCGTGGTGAAGAAGAACGCCATCCTCCAGATAGACCACACCAACGAGCTGCGCTCGCACGGCATGGAGCGGCTGGACGCCATCGTCCAGGCGAACCGCGACCGCCTGCGCCCCATCCTGATGACGACCGTCGCGCTCGTCGCCGGCATGCTGCCGCTGACGCTCTCGACGGGGCCGGGCGCGGGCACGAACCGCTCCATCGGCGTGCTGGTCGTCGGCGGGCAATCGCTCTGCCTGCTGCTGACGCTGCTCGCCGTGCCGGTCTTCTACTCGCTCTTCGACGACGTGGGGCGCAGCCGCGTCCTCGGGCGCGCGTGGTCGCGCGTCGGGGGCGCCATGGGGTGGGCGCGGCGGCGCGCGGCGGCCACCGCGCACACTTTCTTCGGCACGCTGGGCAGGCATTAAGACTTCGCGAATATTCAGGTGAGAATTATGTTGAGGCGTAATCCTAAATCGCTTTCGAGCACGCTGACGCTCGCGCTCATGCTCGTCAGCGCGGCCGCGCCGCTCCGCGCGCAGCAGCCCGCGGCGCGCGCCGAAGGGCCGAAGCCCGCGGCGCAGTTCACGGGCTCGATGTTCGGCGGCGCGGGCGACGCGAAGAAGAAGGGCGAAGGTGAGAAGGGCTCTTTCGGGGCGCGGGCCGAGTCGCGGCCCGCGGACGAGGCCGCCCCGTCGGCGTCCCCCGCGCCCTCGCCGATCCCGTACATGACGGTCGCGGTGAAGTTCTCGCCCGTCCCCGGGCCGCAGACCCCGACGACGCAGCAGCCCGCGCCCTCCTCCAACAACCCGCCCGCGCAGACGGGCGCGCCGTCGCAGGGGGCGCAGACCGCCTCGCCCACGCAGTCGCAGACGCAGCAGTCCGCGAACCCGGCCGCGCCCGCCCAGGGGCAGCAGCCCGCGCAGCCCGCCGTGCCCCCGACAGCGCCGGCCGACGCGAGCCTCCCCGCGCCGCAGGCCCCCGCGCGCACGACGCCCGCGCCGCAGCAGCCCGGCGCGCCCGGCGGTCAGGTGCAGTCGCCCGCCGGCCCGCCCGCGCCCGGCCGCGAGAGCGTGCCGTCGGCGCCGGCCGACGCGCAGCTCAACGTGCCGCAGGTCGCGCCGGACTTCCGCGCCGAGCAGGGGCCGTTCCCCGCGTTGGAGCGCGTCGGCGTTGACATGGGCGAGCAGCGCGCGCTGTCCGTCCGCGAGGTCATCGAGCTGGCGCTCGCCAACAACAAGGACATCGAGGTCGCGCGCGAGAACGTCCGCGCCGCGGAGTTCGACCTCCAGGCCGCGCGCGGCGCCTACGACCCGCGCTTCCAGACCAACTCCTACTACGAGCACACAGAGCAGCCGACGGCGAGCTTCCTGTCGGGCAGCGCGACGGGGTCGGTCACGCAGTCGGGCTTCTTCAGCGCGTCGTCCGTGCAGGGGCTGACGCCGGCCTACGGCGGCGGCTACCGCGTGGACTTCGTCAACAACCGCGTCACGACGAACAACCAGTTCGCGGCGCTCAACCCGCAGTACCCGACGGCGCTCACCTTCAGCTACACGCAGCCGCTCCTCAAAGGGCGCGGGTTCGACCCGACGCGCCGCCTCATCGAGATCGGCAAGAAGAACCTCTCGCTCACGGACGCGCAGTTCCGCCAGCGCGCCGTCGAGACCATCACGAACGTCCAGCGCGCCTACTGGGACTTGGTCTACGCGCTCCGCAACCTGCAGATTCAGCGCGAGGCCGTGCGCGACGCCCGCCAGCAGTTGGAGCACAACCGGCGTCTCGTCTCCGAGGGGTTGCTCGCGCCGATTGACGTGGTGGCGGCCGAGGCGCAAATCTCCGGCTTCGAGCAGAGCGTCTACTCGGCGCTCGACGACGTTGGGCGCGCCGAGAACAACCTGAAGAACCTCGTCGCCGAGAACCGCGACGCGCCCATCTGGAAGGTCGCCATCGTGCCGACCGAGTCCGTAGACCTCGCGCCACCGCAGGTCTCGCTCGACGACGCGATGCAGGCCGCGCTCAAGTCGCGGCCGGAGCTACAGTCCTCCGACGTGGCGCGCGAGATCAACGAGATCGAGCTGCGCTTCGCGCGCGAGCAGACGCGCCCGCAGGTCGACCTCGTCGCCTCGTACGGCATGGTGGGGCTCGCCGGCGCGACCAACACGACGGGGGCGAACCCGCTCACGGCCTCGAACCTTGAGATACGCAACCGCATCAACCAGCTCTCGGCGCTGGCGGGGCTCGACCCGCTGCCCGCGCCCGCCGTGCAGGCCGTGCCCGGCGCGCTCGTCGGCGGGGAGGGGCAGTCGCTCGTGAACCTCGCGGCGAACCGCTACACGAACTTCCGCGCCGGCGTCACCGTCAACCTGCCGTTCCGCAACACGACGGCGAAGGCGCAGCTCGGCCGCACGCTCGTGGACGCCGAGCGCATCCGCACGCAGCGCGAGCAGTTGGAGCAGCTCATACAGGTGGACGTGCGCAACGCCATCCAGCTCGTCCGCACGGCCGAGTCCCGCCTGCGCGCGGCCGCGTCGGCGCGCTCCGCCTCCGAGCAGCAGTACGCCTCCGAGCAGCGCAAGCTCGACGCCGGCCAGTCCACAGTCTTCCTCGTGCTGGAGCGCCAGACGCAGCTCGCCACCGCCCGCGGCAACGAGCTGCGCGCGCAGACCGAACTCAACAAGGCCGTCGCCGACTTGCAGCGCGCCACCGGCAACGCCCTCGAACAGAACCGCGTCGAAATCCGCCTGAGGTAGACAGACTCAACCATAAAGACGCGGGGACGCGGCTAAAGACAATCTCAAATTTGAGATTTGTAATTGTCTTTAGCCGCGTCCCCGCGGTTAATTCTTCGGGAGCTTCACAGTGGCCCAGAGCGGCCAGTGGTCGGAGAGGTCTACCTTCTTGTCGATGCCGGCCGTGCGCGCTTCGAGGCCGCGCAGCCAGAGCCAGTCGAGCTTGAGCTTGACGACGAACGTCCGCCAGGTCGTGCGGTCGTCGGGCAGCGGCGTGGCGAAGCCCGCGCCGGCGAAGAGGCGGCGGGCGGCGTCCACGTCCTTCCGCTTGATGGTGTTGAAGTCGCCGAGGACGACCGCGCCCGAGACATCCGGGTGGAGCCCGAGGTCTTCGAGCACCGCGCGCCAGTGCTCGACCTTCTTCGCGAGCGGCATGCGCGTCTCGGCGTGGACGGAGTAGACGCGCAGCGGCACGCCGCCCACGTCCGCCGTCGCGCCGACGGCGACCCGGCGGCGGCCTTCCGGCCCCTCGTGCGTGAGCAGGACGCGCCCCACGTCCTTCAGGGGGAAGGCGCTGAGTATCAGGACGCCCGTCTCCTCCTCGCCGTCGTCGTCCGCGTCGGGCGGCGCGGCCCAGGCGTAGCGCATCCCGAGCGCCTCAGCGAGCTGGCGCGCGGTGTTGACGTTGCCCGTGCGCTTCTTGTTGCGGTCGACCTCCTGCAACCCGATGAGGTGCGCGCCGCCTATCTCCGGGTCTTCCTTGAGCAGGCGGATGAGTTCCTTCAGGTCGTCGCCGCCGCGCCAGCGTATGTTGTAGGAGACTATCTTCAGCTCGGCGGGGGCCTTCAGCGGCGCGGCGCGCGGCGGGTCGCCGCCGACTTCGAGCAGCACGGGCACCTTCCCGTCGGCGCGGTCGCGCGCGGGCGACTTCGGCGGCAGCGCGCACAGCGCGAAGAGCGCGAGGCAGAGGGTCGTGGGCAGCAGGTAGTACGCGGTCAGGCGCGTCCGCGCGAAGCCGCGCCGGGCCGCGCCGGGCGGCGCGAGCAGCGGCCGGAAGACTTCACGCCAGAGATGTATTAAACGCGCCCGGACTCTTCCGCCTTCGTCCTTCATCCTTACGCCTTCCATTCTTCACCCTCCCACGTTCAGGCGGAGGCCGTCGCGCGCCTCCAGCGTCTCGCCGTCCCACAGCCGCCGCGCCTCGGCCTCAAGGTTCACGCCGTCCCACTCCGGGTAGAGGTGCGCGAGCACGCAGCGGCGCGCGCCCGAGAGCCGCGCGAGCCTCATCGCGTCCTCAAGCTCCAGGTGAGTCTCCACCGGCTTCTCGCGGAAGAAGGAGCACTCCATCAGAAACAGATCGGCCGCGCGCGCGAAGCCGGCCAGCGCCTCCGTGAAGCCCGTGTCCGAGGTGTAGACGAGCGACGCGCCGCGCGCGTCGGTCAGGCGGAGCGCGAGGCTCTCGCTCGTGTGCGGCGTCGAGAGGGTCGCGCCCGCGAGCCCGGGCAGCAGCTCGAACTCCGCGCGCGGCGCAAGCTCCCTGACCTCGACGGGGAAGGGCTGCTCGAAGATGCGGTAGCCGCCGGCCTCGTCGAAGCGCCGGAGGAGTTTCCCGAGCCCGCGCGGGCCGTAGACCGCGAGTGGCTTGCGGCGCTCGCGCGTCGCCGCCGCGTGCTTTGTGCCGAAGAGGAGGGGCGCGAGCCCGCCGACGTGGTCGAGGTGGAAGTGGCTGACCCAGACGGCGTCGAGGTTCGCCCAGTCGCAGCCCTCCTCCGCCATGCGGTGCACGGCCGGGCCGCTACAGTCGAGCAGGAGCGTGCCCCGCCCGGCCTCGACCCAGTGCGCCGAAGACGAGCGCCGCGGGTGCGGCACGGAAGTCCCCGACCCGAGCACCGTGAGCTTCATCCGTTCGCGAGCCTTTCCGGGGGAGTGAAGAGGCTATCAAACACCTTCGGGGAAGGCAAAAGGAAGTAGGCAGTAGACGGTAGGCAGTAGACAGCAGAAGAACCGCCGCTAACGAACCGTCCGCCTGTCGGCCTCGACACCGGGAAGGCGGAGCCCTACTGCCTACTGCCTACTTCCTGCTTCCCACTGTCTACTCGCTCATGCCTCCTTGCCTTTTGCATTCCCTTTGCGCTACATCTTTCCGCGGAGTTCTCAAGAAGCCGTCGGTCGAGAAGGGCACCTTTTGATGCAGGGCGTGGTTTCGCTGCTGGACGACCAGCACTACGCGCGGGTCGAGGCCATCTGGGAGGAGCTGGGGCAGAAGTTCGACGTGCGCGGCATGTACGTCACGCCCTACCCGCACTTCTCCTTCCAGGTGGCCGAGCAGTACGACGACTCGGCGTGCGAGTCTTTCCTGCGCGAGCTGGCCGCGCGCACGCGCCCCTTCCGTGTCCGCACCGCCGGCCTCGGCATCTTCACCGTCGCCAGCCCCATCCTCTACATCAACATCGTGCGCAGCCCCACGCTCTCCGACCTGCACCGCGAAATCTGGGAGGGCGTGCGCCAGCTCGTGCCCGGCGCCGTGGCGCACTACTACCACCCCGAGGAGTGGGCGCCGCACGTCACGCTCGCGCAGGGCGACATCGACCAGGACAAGCTGGCCGAGATCGTGCGCCACCTCAGCCGGCGCAACTTCCACTGGGAGTTCAACGTCAACAACGTCTCGATCATCTACGACACCGGGCGCGAGCAGGGCGTCCGCTGCCGCTTCAACTTCAGGGGGAAGGTCGAAGTATGAGTGAGGTCGTGTACGGCGGCGGCGAGGCTTTGGAGCTGGACGCGCTGGCCGTCTTCTCGCACCCGGACGACGCGGAGTTGACCGCAGGGGGCACGCTCCTCAAGCTGAAGTCCTTGGGCCGCCGGACGGGCGTCTGCGACGTGACGCGCGGCGAGATGGGCACGCGCGGCACGCCCGAGCAGCGCGCCGAGGAGTCGCGCGAGGCCGCCCGCGTCCTGCAACTCGACGTGCGCGTCAACCTCGAACAGCCCGACGGGCACGTCTTCGTCACCGACGAGGCGCGCACCGCGCTCGTGCGCGTCGTCAGGGCGTACAGGCCGAAGGTCATCCTCACCGCGCACTGGGACGACCCGCACCCCGACCACGCGGCGACCGCCCGGCTCGCGCGCGAGGCGGCGCGCCTCGCCTCGATGCGGCGCTACGACGAGGCGGCGGGGCAGGACGCGGCGCGGGTGCCGGCGCTCGCGCACTCGGCCTACTCGCGGCTGGTGGCGCCCTCCTTCATCGTGGACATCTCCGATTTCGTCGAGGACAAGCTGCGCGCCATCCTCGCCCACCGCTCGCAGTTCTACGACCCGGACTCGCGCGAGCCCGCCACGCGCATCAGCGAGGAGGGCTTCCTCAAGCAGCTCGAAGCGCGCTGGCGCTACTGCGGCTCCCTCATCGGCGTCGCCGCCGGCGAAGGCTACTACGTCCGAGAGGCGCTCAACGTCGCAGACCCCGTCGAGCTGCTCACGCGCCCGATGAACATCTACTCGTAAAAGGGGCCGGAGGTCAGGCGCGGAAGGCGTCGCGCAGCAGCGCGTTGAAGCGCTCGGCGTGCTCCTCCTGGGGCATCTGGCGGCAGCGGTCGAAGACTTCGAGGCGGGCGCGGGGGTTGAGGCTGAGGAGCTGGCCGGCCTGCTCGATGGGGTTGGCCGTGTCCTGCCGCCCCCATGCGAGCGTGACGGGCTGGCGCAGGCGCCCGAAGGGCTCGCGGATGTCTGTGTTGAGATAGCCGGAGAGGAAGGCGGCCGCCGCGTGCTGCGCGCCGGGCAGGTGGCTGACGGCGTAGTAGTGCGCGACGAGGCGCGGCGTGGCGAAGCGCTTCTCGTAGAAGAGCGATGAGCGCGCGTAGTCGCGCACGCCCCGCTCGCTCGTCACCGCGTTGTAGAAGGAGGTGCCGAGCACGGGCGAGTGGAGCAGCCCGTAGAAGGCCGCGCCCGTCATGCCGGGGCGCGCGACGGGGCGGCCGGCGCCCGTCGGCGAGACGAGCGCGAGCGAGCGGACGAGTCCGGGGCTCTCGGCGGCCGCGCGCGCGGCGAAGGCCGCCGAGAGCGTGTGCGCGACGAGATGCGCGGGCGCGCCGACGACCTCGCGCAGGAAGTCGGAGATGAGTTCGACGTAAAGGTCGGCGGAGTAGGGGGCGTTCGGCGGCTTGTCGGAGTAGCCGAAGCCGAGGAGGTCGAGGGCGTATGTGCGGAAGTCGCGCGCGAGCGGCAGGAAGTTGCGCCGCCACATGAAGGCGCGCGCGCCCGCGCCGACGCCGTGGACGAAGAGGACGGGCGGCGCGCCCTCGCGCCCGGCGTGCCGGTAAAAAATCTGCCCGTGCTTCCAGCGGTAGGTGCCCGCCTCGCCCCCGACCGCCCCGGTCTCCGGCTCCGGCACGTCGCGCGCGACCGCGGCGTTGACGGCCGCCAGCGCCGCCACGCCCGCGCCCGCCGCGCCCCCCGCCAGCAGCCCCTTCCAGAATGTGCGGAGCCTGCCCATAAGAGCAGTCTGGGGTCTGGAGTCCGGAGTCAAAGGAAGCTTCTTGCCTTTGACTCCGGACTCCGGACCCCAGACTCCAGACTTAAATGAAGGCGAAGTCGAACTGCTCCTGGTGGACGTGCTCGTCGGAGTCGATGTCCACGGGGCCGAGGTAGGCTTCTATCTCGGCGAGCACGTCGCGCTCGGTGGAGCGCAGGGCGCGCGCGACTTCGGGGTTGAGGCGGAGCGTGGTCTGCTTGAAGCGCTCGCCCGCGTTGGCGCGCGCGAGGCTGCGCGCCTCCTCCAGTATCTCGTAGCAGACCGTCTGCGCCGACTTCACGAGCCCCGCGCCCGTGCAGTAGGGGCAGGGCGAGCAGAGCGTGCGCTCCAGCGACTGCTTGACGCGCTTGCGCGTCATGATGACGAGTCCGAAGTCGTTGAAGGAGAGCACCTTCGTCGGCGACTTGTCGTGGCGGAGCGCGTCCTGCAAGGCTTGCAGCACGCGCGCGCGGTTGCGCCGCTCCTCCATGTCGATGAGGTCGAGGACGAGGATGCCGCCGAGGTCGCGCAGGCGAACCTGTCGCGCGATCTCTTCGACCGCCTCCATGTTGGTGCGCGTGATGGTGTCTTCGAGGCGGGTGCCGCCGCGGCCGACGAACTTGCCGGTGTTGACGTCGATGGCGACGAGCGCCTCGGTCTGGTTGATGACGAGGTAGCCGCCCGACTTCAGCCACACGCGCGGCTTGATGGCCTTGTCTATCTCGGCCTGCACGCCGTAGGTTTCGAGTATCGGCTCCTCGCGCGTGTAGAGCTTGACGCGGTTGACGAGCCGCGGCTGGATGCGGTTGACGAACTCGACGATCTCCAGGTACTCCTCCTCGCTGTCCACGCGGATGGCCGCGAAGTCGTCGGAGAGCTGGTCGCGCAGCAGGCGCTGCACGAGGTCGAGGTCCTTGTGGACGATGGTCGCGGGCTTCGACTTCTCGGCGCTCTTGCGGATGTCGCGCCAGGTGCGGATGAGGTAGCGCGCGTCGTCGCGCAGGTCCTGCTCGCTGATGCCGACGCCCGCCGTGCGGACGATGAAGCCGCCCGAGGGCACGTCCTCCTCCTTGACGATGGCCTGGATGAGCTTGCGCAGGCGCTGGCGCTCGGAGTCGGACTCGATCTTGCGCGAGACGCCGACGTGCTCGATGGTCGGCATGTAGACGAGGAAGCGTCCGGGCAGCGCGATGTGAGAGGTGATGCGCGCGCCCTTGGCGGCGATGGGCTCCTTGGCGATCTGGACGATGATCTCCTGCCCCTCGCGGAGGAGGTCGGTGATCATCGGCTGGCGCTCGCGCCGGGAGCGGCCGCCGCCCTCGCGCGGCGCGCGCCCGCCCTCGCGGCCGCCGCCGCCTTCACGCCCCGCCTCGCGTCCGCCCTCGCGGCCAACCTCGCGTCCGCCCTCGCGGCTGCCTTCGCGCCCGCCGGCGGCCCGCCCGCCGTCCCCGCGGCCGTCACGGCTGCGGTCACCTCCGCGGTCGCCGCCGCGGTCGCCGCCGCGCTCACGCCCGCGGCCCGCGCGTTCGCGTGGCTCGCGTGCTTCGCGCGGCTCGCGCGGCTCGCGCGCCTCGCGGCGCTCGGGCGCGGGCGCGGGCTGCGGCTCGGGCGCCACGGCCTCGACGACGACCTCCGCGCCGCCGTTCTCTTCCGGCGCCGAAGTCGCCGCGCCGGCGGGCGCGAAGGCGGTCGTGACGGCGCCCGTGACAACCGCGGCGAAGGAAGTCGGGAGGGCGGCCGTGAGGGCGGGCGCGAGGGCGGACGCGAAGGCTCACGCCCGCCGCGCGAGGCCGGCGGCGGCGCGGGGCGCGGGCGACGCGAGCGCCAGCCGATGATCACAGACCTCCTCCGCGAGGGGCCGGAGATCATCGTCCAGATCGCCAAGGAGCCCATCGCCGCGAAGGGCGCGCGCATCACCTCGCAC
>DASVWB010000237.1:0-18411 GCA_036389815.1 Pyrinomonadaceae bacterium
ACCGAGACGAGCATGATGTTCATCACGACGATGCCGCCGACGACCAGCGAGATGAAGGTGATGGGCACGACGACGGCCGCGATGCCGCCCGTCAGCGAGTCCACCTGCCCGGCGACGCCCTGCGTGTCCACGAGCCCGAAGTCGTCGTCCTCGTTCCCCTTGAGCTTGTGCTTGTTGCGCAGCGACGTGCGCGCGTCCTCGATGGCCTTCTGGAAGCGCTCGCGCGATTCGGCCTTGCCGTGAATCTGGAGGCTCTGCCGGCCGCCGAAGATCTTCCGGTAGGCCGTCAGGGGCATGTACATCACCTTGTCGAAGGACTGCCCCATCATCGAGCCGCGCTTGGCCTCGACGCCGACGACGGTGAAGGGGAGCCCGCGCACGTTGACGGCCCGGCCGACGGGGTCTTGTCCCGGAAAGAACTTCTCCTTCAGCTCGTCGCCGATGACGACGACCATCGCGGCCGTGTCGTACTCCTGCTGGAGGAAGAAGCGGCCGTCGGCGATGGTCTTGTCCTCGACCGAGAGCATGTTGGGCGTGCAGCCGGCCACCTGGACGCCGAACAACTCCTCGCCGTTCTGCTTGACGTCGGTCTGGTTCTGCAACTGCGCGGCGACCTCGGAGCAGGCGGGGCAGTTGTCGCGCACCCACTCGTAGTCTTCGAGTTCGAGCCGCTTGTTGCGGCGGTTCATCTTCTCCCACTCCTCCTCGGAGAGGCTCCCCTGGTGCGCCATGCGCGCGATCATGAAGTGGTTCGTGCCGAGCACGGCCGTCACCTTCTCCATGACGTAGGTGTTGAGCCCCGAGATGGCCGCGCCGACGACGACGACCGAGGCCACGCCGATGATGATGCCGATGAGCGTGAGGAACGCGCGCAGCTTGTGCGCGAGGATGGACTGGAGCGCGATGCGCGCCGCGTCCAGGTAGAAAGTATAGATCGTCTTCATAAACAGGCCGCCCCGGCGAATTAAACAGGAGACAGAAGGTGTGCCCCGGCTCGGACTCTAATACGCCGGGCCGGCGTTTAATGTTTAAAGGAAAACAGGCCGGATTTACGGGGAAACTGGCCGGGTCGGCCCGCGCGCGCACGCTTCCCCCGGCGCCCCCGCTACTCGTAGCGCAGGCACTCGATGGGGTCGAGGCGCGAAGCCTTCATCGCCGGCCAGACGCCGAAGGCGAGCCCGACGCCGACGGAGACGGCGAGCCCAGAGGTGACGGCCCACGCCGGGATGGAGGCCGGGAGCGACGGGACGAGCAGCATCACGAGGCGGCTGACGGCGACCGAGAGCGCGACGCCGACGACGCCGCCGATTGAGGTGAGCGTCACGGCCTCGAACAGGAACTGGTGCACGATGTCGCGGCGGCGCGCCCCGATGGCCTTGCGGACGCCGATCTCCTGCGTCCGCTCCGTCACCGAGACGAGCATGATGTTCATCACCCCGATGCCGCCCACCATCAGCCCGACCGAGGAGATGGCGACGGCGACGACGCCGACCATGCCGAAGATGCTGTCGAACTGCGTGATGAAGGCGTCGGCCGTCTTCACGTCGAAGTTGTTCGGCTCGTCGAACTTCACGCCGCGCCGCGTCCGCAGGACTTCCTCGACCTGATCCACGGCCGCCTGCAACTGCCCCGAGCGGGCGCGCATGACGAGCACGACGAACTTGCGGCCGGGCGCGACCTGGCGGCCGGTGCGGAACGGGACGAAGACGGCGTTGTCCTCCTCGTTCTCGCCGAAGAAGGTGGCCTTGCGCTTGGCGAGCACGCCGATGATCTCCCAGACGTAGCCGCCCATCTTGACCCGCGTGCCGACGATGCCGCTCTCCTGCCCGGGGAAAAGTGCCTCGGCGGCGTTGACGCCGATGACCATCACGTTGCGCCGGTTGAGGTCCTCCTGCTCGGAGATGAAGCGCCCCTCCTTGAGCGCGATGTTGCCGACCTCGGCCATGTCGGCGGTAACGGCGCGCGTGTTGCCGCGGCGGTAGGTCTTGCCGTTGACGTTGATGGTGTCGTCGAAGCCGGTGTCGCGGCCGCCGATGTTCGGCGCCTCTAAGGCGACCTGCTCGACGGCGGGCGCCTGCTGCGCGACCGCCTCGCCGTCCTCGGGCGTCAAGGGCTTGCGCGCGCGCTCGGCCTGGTCGCGCTCGCCGACCTGCGGGCCGGTCGTGAGGTGGAAGGCGTAGATGTTGTTCGTGCCGTACTCCTCGACGATCTTGACGATGTTGGCGCGCATCCCCGAGAGGATGGAGGCGACGACGATGGCGACCGACACGCCGATGACGATGCCGATGACGGTCAGCGCGCTGCGGAACTTGTGCGCCCGCACGCTGTCGAGCGCCATCAAAAGCGTCTCGCGCGGGAAGAATTTGGGCAGCCCGAGTCTCATGGTTAGTGAATGGTGAATAGTGAATGGTGAATGGTGAAGAGCAGTTTCTATTTACTATTCACTATTAACCATTTACCAACTCAGTTCCGCGTGAGCGCGACGATGGGGTCGAGGCGCGACGCCTTGAAGGCCGGGTAGATGCCGGCGACCATGCCGACGGCGGTCGAGACGCCGATGGCGAGCAGGATGTAGCCGACGGTGATGGTCATCGTGATCGGCGTCAGCGTCGTGACGCCCCACGAGATGCCCGCGGCCGCGAGCAGCCCCAGCACGCCGCCGAGCGCGCAGAGCAGCGACGACTCGATGAGGAACTGGAGGAGCACCTGCTTGCGCCGCGCGCCCAAAGCCTTCCGCAGCCCGATCTCGAAGGTGCGCTCCGTCACGGAGACGAGCATGATGTTCATCACGACGATGCCGCCGACGACGAGGGCGATGAGCGTGATGGGCGTGACGACCATCGCGATGGCGCCCGTGAACTGGTCGATCTGGCTGCCGAGCGTCTCGGTGTTGACGACGCCGAAGTCGTCCTCCTCGCTGCCGATGAGCTTGTGGTAGTCGCGCAGCGCCTTGCGCGCGTCCTCGATGGTGAACTGGAGCGCCCCGCGCTCGCGCCCCTTGCCGTGGATTTGCAGGTCGAGGTTGCGCCCGAAGAGCCGCTGGTAGGTCGTCAGGGGGATGTAGACGTGCTTGTCGATGAGGTCGCCGAAGATGGGGCCGCGCCGCTCCTCGACGCCGACGACGCGCATCGGGAGGCCCGCGACCTTGAACTCCTGCCCGACGGGGTCCCGGTCGGGGAAGAACTTGTCGCGGATGTCCGCCCCGAGGACGACGACGAGCTTGGAGTTGGCGACCTCCTCGGGCTGGATGAAGCGCCCCTCCGAGATGGTCTTGTCCTCGATCTCGGCCATGTTGGCGGTGACGCCGAAGATGATGCCGCCGAAGAAGGTCTGCCCGTCCTGCTCGAACGTCGTCCCGCGCCCGGCGTTGGCCCCGACCGCCGAACAACTCTCGCAGTACTGTTGCAGCCACTCCATGTCGGCCCAATTCAGGCGCTTGTTGCGGCGGTTCATCTTCTCCAACTCTTCCTCGGAGAGTTCGCCGTGGCTGGCGATGCGCGCGATCATGAAGTGGTTCGTGCCGAGCATCTTCGACATCTTGTCCACGACGTAGGTGTTGAGCCCCGAGATGGCCGCCCCGACGACGACGACCGAGGCCACGCCGATGATGATGCCGATGAGCGTCAAAAACGCCCGCAGCTTGTGCGCGAAGATCGACTGGACAGCGATGCGCGCCGCGTCCAGGTAGAAGGTGTAGATCGTCCTCATAGGGGCTCTCTCGGCCTGTCGGTCGGAGACGAAGAAGGCGTGGCCCGGCTCGGTCTCTAATACGCCGCCCCGGCGCGCAATGTTTACGGGAAAATAGACGCCCCCGGCCCCGCCGCCGTTAACGGCCGGGACTCACGCCCGCCTGGTGTGCGAGACCGGGTGGGCGGCGATGAGCACCGCCTCCTCGGAGAGGTTGTCGAGCAGAAAGCTTTTTAGTCCGGCGCAGTATCGCAGCACCTCGGCCCGCTCGGCACTCCTGCTCCAGCTCAGCGGAAAGTCGCAGTAGACGACGCTCACGCGGTCGTCAATTATTTCGCTCTGTTCCGAGAGGTAGTAGCCGGCGGCGTTTTCGATGACGGTGCAGCCGCCGCGCAACTCGGTGAATTCCCGTATGAGCCAGGAGAGCGTGTTCTGGTAGGCCGTCTCGTAGCGGACTGGGACGTAGACCTCAACGCGGATTCTGGGCGCGAAGCTCTGCAAGACGTTTCTTCCTCCACTCGGCGATGTTCTTCAGCCGGCGGCGGAATTCGGCGTCCGAAATTTGTGCCCTCCGCGGCTTCTTCGCGGGCGCGGCGGGCGGAACCACCTGGTACTTACTCTTCATCGACGTTCCCCACGCCGATTATCGTCCCCGAGCCGCTTCAAATCAAGAAATTCCTAAAGGCTCACGCGTCTTCGGCGAGGCGGAGGCCGGCGAAGGCGATGCGGAAGGGGCGGCGGAAGAAGTTGCGGAAGCTGGTGCGGAGCACCGAAGGGTGGGTGGCCCAGGAGCCGCCTTTGAGGACGCGGTGGTCGCCGTCGAACCAGGTCTCGGAGTACTCGGGGTAGGGGAAGGGCTCGAAGCCGGGGTAGCCCGCGAAGGGGGTCGAAGTCCACTCCCAGACGTTGCCGTTCATGTCGAGGCAGCCCGAGGCCGAGGCCCCCCGTGGGAAGGCGCCGGCGGGCGTCGTCCCCCACAGGCGTGCGCCGTAGTTGCCGCGCGCGCCGTCCGGCTCCTCGTCGCCCCAGGCGAAGCGGCGCCTCACGCCGCGCGCGCCGTCCCAGGAGGCGGCGCGCTCCCACTCCGCCTCGGTCGGGAGCCGCCGGCCCGCGAAGCGCGCGTAGGCTTCGGCCTCGAACCAGCTCACGCCGGTGACGGGGTGCGACTCTTCCAGCGCGCCCTCCTCGAACATGCGCCGCTCGACCCAGCCGCCCGCGCCTTCGCGCCGCCAGTAGAGCGGGCACTCCCAGCCCTCCTGCTCGCGCCGCGCCCAGCCCTCGTCGTCCCAGAACTCGCGCCGCCGGTAGCCGCCCTCGCCGACGAAGCGCGCGTACTCGCCGTTCGTCACCGGCGCGCGCCCGATGCGGAAGGCCGGCACGTAGACCTCGCGCGCGGGCAGCTCGTTGTCGTACGCGAACGACCCGCCCGAAGCGCCCAACGGGAACGCGCCCGCCGGCACGGAGACCATCCCGCCGTCCGCCCCCGCGGTTTCCGCGCCGGCGCGCGCGCGCGGCCGCGTGCCGTCGCCTGAAGGGGGGCGAGTCTTCTTCGAGGGGTCGAGCATCTGGAAGAGGTAGAGGAGCGTCTCCTGGTGCTGCCGCTCGTGTTCGAGGACGAGCCGGAAGACGTAGCCGCCGGACTTGAGCGGGTCGCGGTCGTCGAAGTCGAAGCCTTCGAGGTACGAGAGCACGCCGCCGCGCACGCGCCGCAGGTAGTCCTCCATCTCCCGCCGCGTCGGCAAATTTTTCGACTCCTCGCGCGGCGTCCTGATGGGGTCGAAGACGCGCTCGTAGGCGGCGTCGGGCGCGGGCTGCCCCTGCGCCTTCTGTATGAGCCAGTACGCCTCGAAGACGCCGATGTGCGCGAGGTGCCAGAGGATGGGGCGGTAGCCGAAGCCGGGGCTGCGGCGAAGCTCCGTCTCGTCGGCGAGGTCGAAGAGGCGGAGCGTCGAGGCGCGCGTCTCCTCGAACGCGCGCGCGAGTTGTTCGGCCTGCGGCTTCATCCTTCGTTCGCTCCCCCGTCTTCGGCGTTCGTCCGCGCCCCGCGTTTGTCTCGTGCGGCGGCGTACCTGATGGTTTATCATACCAGCCGCCTTCTGAGGAGAGTGAGCACCCGACGATGCCTCATCCCGCGAGCGAGCAGGCCGACCGCCTGCGCATCCACAGGCTGACGGCCGCGGCGGCCGAAGACTTCGCCGAGGACGTGCGGCGCGGCCTGACCGCGCGCGCGAAGTACCTCCTGCCGAAATACTTCTACGACGAGCTGGGCTCGCTGCTCTTCGACGCCATCTGCCTGCTGCCGGAATACTATCTGACGCGCGCCGAGGCGGAAATCTTCGAGCGCCACGCGCGCGAGATAGTCGCGGCCGCGCGCGAGGGCTCGCGCCGCCTGACGCTCTTCGAGCTGGGCTCGGGCAGCGCCTCGAAGACGCGCCGCATCATCGAAGCCCTGCTCTCCGAACAGGGCGGCGCGAAGTACGTCCCCGTGGACATCTCGCCGGCCGCCCTCGAAGCGAGCGCGCACGCGCTGCTCGGCGACTACGACTCTTTGAGCGTCGCGGCCTACGCCGCCGATTACGACACGGCGCTCCCGCGGCTCTCTGCCGAGCGGGAGGAGGGCGCGCGCGCGCTCGTCCTCTTCCTCGGCTCGAACGTCGGCAACTTCGACCGCGCGGGGGCGCGCGACTTCCTGCGCGGCGTGCGCGTCAGCTTACGCGCGGGCGACCGCCTGCTCCTCGGCGCGGACCTGAAGAAGGACGCGGGCGTGCTCGAAGCCGCCTACGACGACGGCCTCGGCGTCACCGCGGCCTTCAACCTCAACCAGCTCGCGCGCATCAACCGCGAGCTGGGCGCGGACTTCCGCGTGCGCGACTTCCGCCACGTCGCGCTCTACGACGCGGCCGAGGGGCGCGTCGAGATGCACCTCGAAAGCCTCCGCGAACAGGCCGTCCGCATAGGCGCGCTCGGCCTCGAAGTCGCCTTCGGCGCGGGCGAGCGCGTCCACACCGAGAACTCCTACAAGTATTCGCTCGAAGAGCTGTCCGCCCTCGCCGCCGAGACCGGCTTCACGCGGGCGCGCACCTGGCTCGACACGCGCGAGCGCTTCAGCAGCAGCCTCTTCGTGGCGACCGGGGGAGAATAGCGAGGGATGGCGATGGGTGTTGGGTGATGAGTGATAAGAAATAAGCGCGGGCGACGGCCTTTCTCATCACTCATCACCCAACACTCGTCGCCGACCAGAGATGGCGCAGCAACCGAGCAGAACCGGCGAGGGCTTCCCGCTCCTGACCGACCCGTTGACGGGCGGGTCGGTGCCGCTCTTCGTCGAGAACCTGCTGCGCGGCGAGAAGCCGCGCGCCGGCTGGAAGTGCGGCGCGGAGTTCGAGCTGTTCGGCTACGACCGCGCGCGGGGGTTCGCGCGCATCGGCCCCGCGCAGGTCGAGAGCGTGCTCGCCGGCTTCGCCCCCTCTTCGAGCGACCTCGTGCGCGAGGGCGGGACGCTGGTGGAGGTCAACGACGGGCGCATGAACCGCCTGACGGTCGAGCCCGGCGGGCAGGTCGAGTTCTCCGGCGCGCCGCAGCGGCGGCTGGCCGACGTGGAGCGCGAGCTGCGCCGCTACCTCGCGCGCCTCGCCGAGATCGCCGAGTCGCACGGCCTCGCCTTCCTCGCCGCGGGCTTCGACCCCGTGTGCTCGTCGGACGAGCAGCGCTGGTTCCCGAAGATGCGCTACGAGGTGATGCGCCCGTACCTCGCCACGCGCGGGCGCCGCGCGTGGGACATGATGTGCCGCACCTGCACCGTGCAGGCCAACGTCGACTACGGCACGCGCGAAGACCTCTGCAAGAAGTTCCTCGTCGGCAACCGCCTCGCGCCCGTCGTCACGGCCGTCTTCGCCAACTCGCCCTTCGAGGGCGGGCGCCCCTCGGGCTACAAGTCCACGCGCGCCGCCGCGTGGCTCGACACCGACCCCGACCGCTCGGGGCTCGCGCCGCCCGCGCTCCGGGACGACTTCGCGCCGGCCGACTACGTGGCTTACGCGCTCGGCGTGCCGATGCTCTTCGCGCAGCGCGGCGGGCGCTACCTCGGCGCGGTGGCGGGGCTGCGCTTCGGCGAGTTCCTGGAGCGCGGCGGCGGCGGCGTGTCGCCGGTCTTCGGCGACTGGGCCGACCACCTGACGACCATCTTCACGGACGCGCGCCTCAAGCAGCACGTCGAGCTGCGCAGCGCCGACGTGGGCGACCTCCCCTACTCGCTCGCGCTCCAGGCGCTCTGGAAGGGACTGCTCTACGACGACGCGGCGCTCGACGCGGCGCTCCGGCTCGCGCCGAAACTCTCGGCGGCCGACGCCGTACTTCTGCGCGAGCGCGCAGCGCGCGACGGCCTCGCCGCGCGCTGCGCGGGCGTGGACGTGCTCGGCCTCGCGCGCGAGGTGGTCGCGCTCGCGGCCGAAGGTCTGGGGCGCGTCGCGCCCGACGAGACCGCGTACCTCGACGTACTCGTCGAGCGCGTCGTCGGCGAGGGCGTCTGCCCCGCCGACATCCTGCTCCGCAACTGGGAGGGCTCCTGGCACGGCTCGATGGAGAAGGTCTTCGAGCACCTGCGCGTCGCCTGACGGAATTTCAGATTTGAGATTTCAAATTCCGAACCACGGCAACTCGACGCCGAAGTAACCGTGACCGCGCAACACACGAACGACGACGACGCGGTCGTCCGTTTCCGCGGCGTGACCTACGCGCCGCCGCGGGCGCCCGCGCCCGTGCTCGACGCGCTCGACCTCGAAGTCCGCCGCGGCGAGACGCTGGTGCTGTTGGGCGAGTCGGGCTGCGGGAAGACGACCACGCTCCGGCTCGTCAACCGCATGCTTGAGCCGACCGCGGGCGAAGTCCTCGTCGAGGGGCGCGACACGCGGGAGTGGGACCCCATCGAGCTGAGGAGAAGAACCGGCTACGTCATACAGGACGCGGGGCTCTTCCCGCACTTCGACGTGGCGCGCAACGTCGGCCTCGTCCCCGCGCTCGAAGGCTGGGGGGAGGGGCGCGTCAGGGCGCGCGTCGAAGAGATGCTACGGCTCGTCGGGCTCGACCCCGGGAGGTTCGCCGCGCGCTTCCCCTCGGAGCTTTCGGGCGGGCAGCGGCAGCGCGTGGGCGTGGCGCGCGCGCTCGCCGCCGACCCGCCGCTGCTCCTGATGGACGAGCCCTTCGGCGCGCTCGACCCCCTGACGCGGCTGACGCTCCAGCGCGAGTTCGCGGCGCTCCGCGCGCGGCTGAACAAGACGGTCGTCTTCGTCACGCACGACGTGCGCGAGGCGCTCGCGCTCGGCACGCGCGTCGCGCTCATGAGCGCCGGCCGCGTCCTCCTGCTCGACACGCCCGCGGGCTTCCTCCGCTCCGACGAGCCGCGCGCGCGCGCCTACCGCGAGACGCTCTCGGCCTTCGACACGGGTGAGGCATGAACACGCTCGACTTCATGCTGCGCGACTGGCGCGAGGTGCTCGGACTGACGGGCGAGCACCTTCTGCTCGTCCTCGCCTCGACGCTCGTCGCGGTCGCGATAGGAATCCCCACCGGGCTCCTGCTCACCCGTAAAACGCGCTGGAAGCGCCCCGTGCTCGGCGTCGCCAACGTCTTGCAGACCGTCCCGAGCCTCGCGCTCTTCGGCCTCATCATCCCGCTCAAGTACGTCGGCGGCATCGGCTGGCGGCCGGCGGTCGTCGCGCTCGTCCTCTACGCGCTGCTGCCCGTCATACGCAACACGGTGACGGGCGTCGAGGGCGTCGAGCGCGGCGTGCGCGAGGCGGCCGTGGCGATGGGGATGACCGACCGCCAGATACTCCGGCAGGTCGAGCTGCCGCTGGCCGCGCCCGTCATCCTCGCCGGCGTGCGCGTGGCGACGGTCATCTCGGTCGGCGTCGCCACGGTCGCGGCCTTCATCGGCGCGGGCGGCCTCGGCCTGCTCATCTACCGCGGCCTGCGCCAGAACGACAACAAGCTGATGCTCGCGGGCGCCATCCCGGCGGCGCTCCTCGCGCTCGCGGCCGACGCCGGCATCGGGTTCATAGAGTCGCGGGTGGCCGCGCGGCGGCGCGCCGGGGGCGCGAAGCGCGGCGCGCCCGCGCGGCGGCTCGCGGCGGCCGTCCTCGCCGCCGCGGTGCTGGCGGGCGGCGGCTTCGCGCTGTGGCGCGCGCTGTCGAGGGCGGACGCGCGCGTCGGCTCGAAGGACTTCACCGAGTCGATCATCCTCGCAGAGATGTTCGCGCAGGGGTTGGAGGCGCGCGGCCTGAAGGTCGAGCGCAGTTACGAGCTGGGCGGCAACCTCGCGCACGAGGCGCTCGTCTCCGGGCGCATAGACGTCTACCCCGAGTACACGGGGACTTCGCTGATGTCCATCCTCAAGCGCCCGCCCGCGACCGACGCGCGCCTCGTCTACGAGCAGGTCAAGTCGGACTACGCCGCGCGCTTCGACGTGGAGGTCGGCCCGCCGCTCGGCTTCGAGGACACGTTCGCCATCCTCGTCCGCGGCGAAGACTCCCGGCGGCTCGGCCTGAAGACCGTCTCGGACGCGGCGGCGCACGCGCCCGCCTGGCGCGCCGGCTTCGGGCAGGACTTCATGTCGCGCGCCGACGGCTACGAGGGCTTCGCGCGCGCCTACGGGTTAAAGTTCGGCGGCCGGCCGCGCGAGATGGATTTGTCGCTCTCCTACCGCGCGCTGGCCGAGGGGCAGGTGGACGTCATCGCCGGCAACTCGACCGACGGGATGATCGCGCAGCTCGGCCTCGTCCAGCTCGAAGACGACCGCCACTACTTCCCGCCCTACGAGGCCGTCCTGCTCCTGCGCCGCGACGCGCTCGAACGCCTCCCGGCCGCGCGCGAGGTCTTACAACAACTCGCCGGCCGCGTCTCGACCGAGGAGATGCGCCAGCTCAACTTCGAGGTGGACGGGGGCAAGCGCCCGGCGGCCGACGTGGTGCGCGAGTGGCGGCGTGCGAAAGGCTTGTGAGGTAAAAAGGCAAAAGGCAAAAGTGAAGACGAAGGGCGTGCCCCCCGTCTTCACTTTTGCCTTTTGCCTTTTTACTTCCGCCGAGGGCGGGTTACTTCCTGTGCAGCACGATGCGGACGGGCTGGTCGAGCGAGGAGGCGTCGACCGTGATCTTCTGCGTCTCGAAGCCCTTGGCCGTCAGCTTGAGCGTGAGCTTGCCCATGTGGAGCGGCGGGAGCACGGAGACGCCGCGCGCGTCCGTCCAGTTCCAGGACTCGCAGAGGAAGCCCCCCGAGCGCTCCGACTGGAGGTCGGCGCGGACGCCCTTGACGGGGTTGCCGTCCTCGTCCACGACGCGGAGGTCGAGGCGGCCGACGCCGTCGGCCTGCTTGGGCGCGCGCCCCATGTTGGGAATCTCGCTGTTGTTGCTCTGGGCCGACGCGGCGCCGAAGGCCGAGACGACGAGGATCGTGGCGATGAACAGTTTACGCATGGGCGGTAAATCTCCTTAAAAGTTCGTTCCGGGTCTTCAGCTCGTGTACGGATTTTAGTAGGCCGCACCGCGTGACCTGAAGGGGAAAAGGATCGCCGCGTCGTGCCAGTTTAAGATGACGGCGGTGCGCCCCCGGTTGCTCCGGCGGGCTCGCGGGAGGGGCGCGAGCCGGCACCCGTAAGTGGTGCAAAGGCATCGTTTTTCCCCGCCCGCGCGAAACGAGAGGCCGGGGCGCGTCGGGTGTGCCGCGCGCCTCCGGCCTCCGGGTTTTTCGTCTCTCTCGGGCATCACTTCGGCGACCGCTGCGTCCGTGCGCGCCGGGCGACCGCCCCGCGCGTTTAGGTCAACGGCTTTGCGCTCCGGTGCTTTCGCGCCGGATGGCCTTTGTCGGTGTCGCTTGTCAAAAGCGCGGGCGGGCTCGGCCGCGCGCTCTTCACAAAAAGTATAGAGGTTCGGGCGCGCGCTTGTGAAGCAAAAGTTTCGTGGACGCGGCGGCGGCGGCTTCCAGAATTTGTGGGGAAGACCGACGGGGGGGCGGCGCCGTCAACCTTCGCCCGAACGCGCGGCCGGGAATCCGCGTTCCGTTTAAGAGAAGTTTGCCCGCGGTGTGCGGTTGGATTATGCTCGGGCCGTCAGGCCACACGGACAGGAGAATCACGATGTCTCTCATTGATCTGCTCTTGCTGCTGCTCGTCGCCGGCGTCTGCGGCGCGCTCGGTCAGGCCATCGGCGGGTTCTCGCGCGGCGGCTGCCTGGTCTCGATAGCGCTCGGGTTCGTCGGCGCGCTGCTCGGGGTGTGGCTCGCGCGACAGTTGGGGCTGCCCGAGCCTTTGCCCGTCGAGGTCGGGGGCAGGGTCTTCCCCGTCGTCTGGTCGATCATCGGCTCGGCGCTCTTCGTCGCGGTCATCGGGCTGCTGTCGCGCTCGCGCCGCTGAGGCCGCGCGCGGGCGGGGCGTGACGAATTGTGGCCGCGAGGTAACATTTTTCTCTCAACATCCCCCGCCGCCCGCCCGGGCTAGACCGCGCGCCGAGGTCTCGGATACACTCGCCCGGCGAACTCGTTCTCCCCTGACAAATAACTACACCTCGCGGCGCGCGCCCGCGCTTTCAGACCGGCGCGGCGTCCGCGCACGCGCACGCGTTCGAGGCCCCGATGATTGTCGTCACGGCTCCGACGAAAACGGCAACGGCCCCCGCGGCGGGCGCGCGCCCGGCCCTCGCGCCCGACCTCGCGCACTTCCGCCGCCGCTACCCCGAGACGGTCGCGCACTTCGGCACGCTCCCGCGGCGCGAGGAGTGGCTGAGGCGCATCTGGGAACTGGAGACGGCCTGGCGCTCCGAGTGGGAGACGCGCGGCGGCTCGCACGCCTCGGAAGAGGCCATCGTGCGCGGCGCGCCGCCCGCCGGGCGCGGGGCCGAAGGGGAGTTCGACGCGGTCTACGCGGGCGGCGCCGCCGCCGTGCTGCACGCCGCGGCGCTCGCGTGCGCGCACGGCCGGCGCGTCCTCGTAATCGGCCCGGCGCGCGGGGAGGGCGAGGCGGGCGGCGTCTGGCATCTTTCCGAGGACGAGATGGACGGGCTGGCCGGCTCCGGCGTCTTCACGCGCGAGGAGGTCGAGGCGGCGGCGCTGAACCGATACCGCGGCGGCTTCGTGAAGTTCCACGACGCCTCGTCGCGCGTCAAGGCCGAGCCGCTGTGGGTGACGGGCGCGCTCGACGTGGCCGTGGACGGCGAGCGCCTGACGGCGGCCGCCGCCGCGAGGCTGGCGCGGCTCGACGGCTCGGCCGTCATGCGCGAGCTGCGCTTCGTGCGCGCCTACGTCGAGGCGTCGCGCGTCACGGTCGAGGCGGAGGGGCCGGGCGGCGCGCGCCGCTTCTTCGCGGCGAAGTTGTTCGCCGACGCCTCGGGCGCGGACTCGCCCGTCGCGCGGCAGTTGAACGGCGGGGGCGCGGCCGCCGCGCGCGTGCGCCCGTCGGTCGGCACCGTGGCGCGCGGCTTCGCCCGCGGCGGGGGCAGGGGCGAGGCCGACTTCGGCGCGTGCGAGATACTCGTGAGCACGGAGGACGCGAGCGCGCACAGGCAGTTACTCTGGGAGGGCTTCGCCGGGAGCCCCGCGCGCGGCGACTACACGACGCGCCTCTTCTTCCACGACACGGCCGACTCGCCCGCCGACAAGTCTCTGCTCGCGCTCTTCGAGCGCTACTTCGAGTCGCTGCCCGCCTACAAGCGCGCGGGCGCGGGCTGGCGCGTCGAGCGCCCCGTCTTCGCCTACGCGCACGCGCCGCGCGCCGGCTGGCGCAGCCGCCGCCGCGTGGCGGCCGAGCGCGTCGTGCTCCTGGGCGGCGCGGCGCGCGGCGACGGGGCCGGCGCGCTGGCGGCTTCGCGCGGCGCGGGCGCCGAGGCGCGCGCCCTGCGGCGCGCGGCGCGGCTGACGGAGGCGGCGCTCGCGTCGGGGGCGGCGGACGCCGACACGCTCGCGGAGATCGGCGGCGGCGCGGGCGGGGCGCGCGTGGCGGCGGCGCTCGGGCTCTCGGAGTTCATGCGGCCGGCGGCGGGCGGAGCGCCGCACGCGGTCAACGAGACGCTGAACGCGTTGATGGCCGCGATGGGGGGACTGGACGAGCGCGAGCGGCGCGAGGTCTTCCGCGGGCACGTGAGCGCGGGCGCGCTGCGGCGGCTGCTGGCGCGCACGGCGCGGCTCTACCCGCGCATCTTCGCGCGCGTGCGCGAGCACTTCGGCGCGCGCGGCGCGCTCTGCTGGCTGGCCGGCGTGGCCGAGGCGGCGTGGAGGGAGAGGAAGGCGGAGTGACGAGTGACGAGTGACGAGTGACGAGTGATGAATGGGGGACGGCGTGACTTTCATCCGTCACTCATCACTCCCTTTAATGAGGCGGCGCGGGGGGCGGCGAGGCTCGTCCCCCGCGCCGGTTCATTTATGGTCGAGAGGTGGCGCGGCCGTTACGGCTTGTTGCCGTTGCCGTTCCCGTAGACGACCGTGATGGTGACGCCTTTGCCGGTGGGGAAGTTCACGCTGTAGTTGATCCCGTCGCCCTGGATGGTGATGCTCTGCAGGTGCTTGTTCGGGTTCCCGTGTTTGCCGTTGCCTTGCGGCGTGAGTTGGGACGAGTCGTAGTCGAGTGTGACCGAGCCCCCGTTGATGATGATGGGAGGGTCGCTTCCTGCTGACATTGCTTATATCTCCTTGAAGTTGAGGTTCGTGGGGCTACCTCAGCGCGCCGCGGCGGCCGTCTGGAGACCGCCGAGCTCACCGCGGAGTCGCTGCACGTCGGGGCGCGAAAGGTAGCCGGTAGCGTCCGCGCCCAGACTCTGTTCCAGCAGCGTCAGTGAGGCAGTCGCGCGGGCGAGGAGTTCGCGCGCGGCCGCTTCGTCGCCAGCCCGGCGGCTGGCCTTTCCCGCCAGCACGAGGGCGCGCCAGTCGGAGTCGGCGCGCCCCGTGCGGGCGAAAATCTCCTCCGCGCGCAGCGCCGCCTCGCGCGCCCGCCCGGCGTCGCCCGCCTCCAGCAGCACGACGGCCAGCGCCGCCTGCGCGTTAGAGACGGTCCACGGGTCGCCGCTCTCGTCGGCGAGGCGCGCGGCCTCCTGCGCCAGCTCGCGCGCGCGGGCGCGCGACCCGCCGAAGGCTTCGGCCAGCGCGAGGTCGGCGTTGATGGCGGAGAGCTGATCCTTCGAAGGGTTCTGCACGCCTTCGAGCTGCGCGAGCGCGAGCTTCGCCCTGGCGGCGGCCTCGGGGTAGCGGCCGCGGCTGATCTCCAGGTCGGCCGCGTCTATGTATGCCTGCGCCAGGAACTCTTTCGTCACGCCGAGCGCCTGCGGGTCGGAGCCCGTGAGCCGGCCGAGCAGCTCGTCCGCCTCGTCGTAGCGCCCGAGCGACCAGAGCGAGGCCGCCTTCATCATCTGCGAGTAGCTGAGCAGCGACGCGTTGTGGAGCGTGACGGCGGCCGACTCGCTCTCGTGCAGGTGCCCGAGCGCCTCCCGGTACTTCTCCCAGGCGTAGAGCACGTGGCCGCACTCGCGGTGGAGGCTCGCCGCCTGGCCCGTCTCGCCCGCCTGCTCGGCCAGCCGCAGCGGCTCCTCGAACGTCCTGAGCGCGCCCTCGTAGTCGCCCCGCTGCCGCCGGGCGCGCCCGAGCACGATGGAGCACTGGTCGGCCTCGCGGCGGTAGCCGCCGCGGCGGTAGAAGTCGAGCGCGGTGGTCGTCTCCCTCTCCGCGTCGTCGGGCCGGCTCATCTTGTTGTAGAGGCTCCCGAGCTGGAAGTGCGTCTGCGCTTCGAGGCGGGGCACCTTGTAGGAGCGCGCGAGCGTGAGCGCCTCGTTATACCGGGCCTCCGCCTGCGCGTAGTCGTTGAACTTGAAGAAGACGTTGCCGAGCGTGATGGCGCCGTTGGCCACCTGGTCGTTCATGAGGCTGGCGCGCGCGAGGCCGGTGGCCTCGTTGGCGTTGGCCTCGGCCTGCGCGCGGTCGTCCTGCACCTGCGCGAGCTGCTGGAGGGCGAGCACCAGTTGGTACTTGTTGTCGGTGGCGCGCGCGAGCTGGAGCGCCTGCTCGAACTCGGCGCGCGCCTCGACCGGCTTCCTGAGCGCGACGTGGAGGCGGCCGCGCTGGTAGTGCACGGCGGCCTCGCCCTCGCGGTCGCCGCGCTCGGCGTAGAGCTTCAGCGCGCGGTCGAGGGCCTTGACGGCGCCCGCCTGGTTGGCCAGCCGCGCGTGGAGCGCGCCCAGGCGGAGCGCCGCGGCCGCGTAGTCGGCGTCGAGCCCGGTCGCGTCGGTGTAGCTCCGGAGCGCCTTCTCGGTCTGGTTGTCCCGCTCGTAGGCGCGGCCGAGGTCGAGGTGCGACTGCGGCCACTTCCTGTCGAGCAGGACGATCTTCTGGTAGCTCTCGATGGCGGGGGCGTACTCCCTGCTGATCGTCGCGTTGATGGCTTCGAGGTAGAGCGCGTCCTGGCGCTCGAAGGCCGAGAAGTCGGGCGCGAGCCGGCGCACGGTGAGCATCTCGTCCTTGGCGTTGTCGAGGAAGTCGAGCTCCATCAGCGCCTCGCCGAGGCGCGCGTGGCCGAGCACGAACTCCGGGTCGCGCCTGACGACCTCCGAGAGCAGCCCCGACGCCTTGTAGTAAGCGCCCTCGCGCATCGCGTCCACGCCGCGCTGGTAGAGCGCGGCCACCTCCGGCCCCGGCCTGTGCACGCGCGGGCGCGTGTAGAGGTAGGCGGCGAGGGCGACGGCGGCCAGCGCGCCGAGGACGCCGAGCAGCGTCAGCATAGAGAACTTCGGGCGGCGCAGGCCCTCGGCCATCGTGATGAGCGCGCTGGAGCGGTGGCCGTTCTGCGCGCCGGCGGCGCGGCGCGTCGTCACGGTGTCGGAGCCGGGCAGCCGCGCGGCCGCGCGCGCCAGCTCGGCGGCGAACTCCTCGGCCTTCTGGAAGCGGTCTTCGGGCCTCTTCGAGAGCGCCTTGAGCGTCAGGCGGTCGAGCTCGGACGGGACGCGCGGGTTGAAGCGCGAGGGGGGCGGCGGGTCGAAGTGGAGCACCTGCGCGCCGATCTCGATGACGTTCGCGCCGGAGAAGGCGGGGCGCCCCGTCAGGCACTCGTAGAGCAGCGCGCCGAGGGCGAAGAGGTCGCTGCGCCCGTCCACCTTCGAGCCGCGCGCCTGCTCGGGGGAGAGGTAGAGCGGCGTGCCGATGACCACGTCGGAGCGCGTGCGCGCCGAGAGGAGCGTCTGCGCGTCGGGGCCGCCGTTCGACGCGTCCTCGTGGAGCTGCTTGGCGAGGCCGAAGTCGAGGACCTTGACCTGCCCCTCGTCGTCCACGACGACGTTCGAGGGCTTGATGTCGCGGTGGACGACGCCGAGGCGGTGCGCCTCCGCGAGCGCCTCGGCCACCTGGCGGGCGACCTCGGCGGCGCGCGCGATGCTGATGCCGGGCCCCGAGAGCAGGTCGCCGAGCGTCTGCCCCGAGACCAGCTCCATGACGATGAAGGGCTGGCCGTCTTCGGTCTCGCCGAAGTCGTGGACGGCGGCGATGTTCGGGTGGCGGAGCTTGGAGACGGAGCGCGCCTCGCGCAGGAAGCGGGCGCGGTAGTGGCTCTCGTCGCGGCCGGCGTGCGGAATCTTGACGGCGACGCGGCGGCCGAGCACCGTGTCCTCGGCCACGTAGACGACACCCATCCCGCCCTCGCCGGCCTGGCCGAGGATGCGGTAACGCGAGATGGTCTTGCCTATCATTGGGGGCTTGCAGGGCCGGCGCCGCGCGCGGCGCGAAGGGCACAAGAGGTCTACGGTTCCGAAGCGCCCGGGGCCGAGGTTCTCGGAGTGCGGCCCGCGCTCGGAAGGCTTCGACGGCGCGCCGGTATTCTCCTCTAAAGCCGTGGCCTTTTCAAGAAGGGAGGCGGCGGGCGCGCGGCGGGCGCGAAAAGTTGTTGCGCGGGGCGCGGGGTTGCAGGCATACTTTCGCGCATCAGGTTCCTGCTCTCGCGCGGCCGGAGGCGGCCGCGCCTGCCCGCGACTGTTGAGGCGACGGTGTTCGGCTGAAGGAGAGTGAGGTTAGGTCAGTTGGTTCGAAGCCGCTCTCCGCAAGGCCAGAGCACCGGGTGCCAGAGTCGCCGCCCTCGCCGCCGCAGTCGTCGAAGAGTCCTTAAACTCCCCGCTCCAGAAGGCTCCGCACGCGACGAGTTCCACACAGGGCGCCCGCGCTTCACTTCAAGAAAAGGACGGAAAGAGAGATGAGTACCAGACTTTACGTGGGGAACCTTAACTTCCGCACGACGGGCGACGAACTGCGCGAGATGTTCTCGCAGGCGGGCGAGGTCGAGTCGGCCTCGGTCGTCGAGGACCGCGACACGGGCCGCTCGCGCGGCTTCGGCTTCGTCGAGATGGCGACGGCCGAGGGCGCGGCCGCGGCCATCGAGATGTTCAACGGCAAGGAGTTCGGCGGCCGCAACCTCACGGTCAACGAGGCCCGGCCGCGCGTCGAGCGCGGCGGCGGCGGAGGCTTCGGCGGCGGCGGGGGCGGGGGCCGCGGCGGCTACGGCGGCGGTGGTGGCGGCCGTGGTGGCGGCGGCGGCTACGGCGGCGGCGGCGGTGGCGGCGGCAACCGCGAGCCCCGCTGGTGAAAAGCAGTAGACAGTAGACAGTAGACAGTAGACAGTAGACGGGTCAGATTCGAGGGTCGCTCTGACCGTCAGCAAAAGCAGGCGGCCGGGAAGTGTTAACACTTCCCGGCCGCCTGTATTTCTACTGTCTA
>DASVWB010000238.1:0-4421 GCA_036389815.1 Pyrinomonadaceae bacterium
CGCCCCGAGTCGGCGCCCGCCTGCCGCGGCGCGCCGGCGCGCGAGTCCGAGGCGTCGAAGACCGGGTCAGCGACGACGAGCACCCCGCCCGTCGGCGCGGCCGCCGACTCGCGCTGGCGGCGCAGGCCGGCGACGACCGAGGCCGACGGCGCGAAGACCGTCTCGTTCGTCTTCAAAAGGTATGGGAGCGCCGAGTAGTCAGCGCCCTCGGCGGGCGGCGCGCTCAGGAGCGCGTCGAAGGGGACGTAGTTGAGCACGCCGTCGGCGACGACGAGCAGGCGGCTCGCCTTGAAGAGCGGCGCGGCCGGCCCGACCGCAGTCCTGTAGAGCGCGAGCGCCGCGTCGGCGTACGCGCGCACGGCCGCGGGGTCGGCCGCCGCCTGCGCAGCGCCGACCTTCAGCCCGCGCTGCGGGTCTACGGCCGCGGCGACGAGGTCTGTCAGCGGCCGGCGCGCGGAGGCCGGCACGGCCTGCTGGCGGAAGTCCGCCGCCTGCCGGCCTATCTCCTCGCGGCCGGGCAGGCGCGAGACGGAGAAGCCGCCGCGCGTCACGGCGAAGAGGTAGGAGCGCGGCTCGCCGAGGCTGTATTCGAGGAGCGCCGTCTCGTCGTCGAGCACGCGCGCGCGTACCTCTTCGAGCGCGAGCGGGCGCGCCGCGGTCAGCGCCTCGTAGCGCGGGCTCGCGGCGCGTATGCGGTTCTCGATGCCCTCGAACTTCGCCTGGAGGTCGTCGAGTTCCTCCTCCAAATCTTCGAGCGACTTCTTCTTCGCCTCCCCGCCGAGCGCGACGCCCGTCAGCAGCGAGGCTATCTCGTCCTGACGCGCACGGTTCTCGCGCCTCTCGCGCAGGAGTTCGGCGGGCACGTCGGACGCGACCTCGGCGCCGGCCTCGCCCAGCATGTCGAGGAGCGAGCGGGCGCGCCCGCGCTCGACGGCCGCGAGCGCCTCAGAGGCGACGGCGAGCGCGCGGCCTTCGAGCGGCGCGCCCGCCTGCGGCGCGGCGTCGGCGGCCGGGGCGATGCCGGACTGCGCGGCGATAGCCGTCTCGGCGAGCGCGGCCGCGGCCTCCTCGAAGACCTCGCCGGCGGCGGCGAGGAAGGTCGTGCGCGACTCGTCGGCGCGCACGCTCCCCTGCCGAATCCGCTCGACCGTGTCGAGGGCCCCGCGGTAGGAGTCGAGCGCCTCGGCGCGCAGGCGGTCGGCCTTCTTCCCGTCCTTCTCGGCCGCGGCCTGGCGCCAGAGGCTGCGCCCCGTGCCGAGCTGCGCGGGCCACATCAGGTCTTGACGCTTGTCGTCGCGCGCGCCCTTCAGCGCCTTCTCGTAAGCCTCGGCCGCGTCTTTGAGGCGACCCTCTTTGAGGGCCACGTCGCCGAGGCTCGTGCGCGCGGCGGCGCGGTAGCGGCGCGTCTGGCCGAGCTTACCGAGGCCGGGCAGGTCGCCGTCCGTGGCTTCGAGCACGTTCTCGAAGTGCTCGCGCGCCTGCTCGAACTTTCCCTCCCGGTAGTCTATGCGCCCGAGCCCCAGCTCGTTCGAGGCGTAGAGGATCGACTGGCGGTAGAAGTCGAGCTGGTCTTTGACGGCTATCAGCCCGCCGACGGCCGGCGCGCCTATCCGTACGCCCCTGTTGTCCGAGCCTACCGAAGCGCCGATGGCGCCGAGTATGCCCTTCGCGCGCTTCGCCTTGCCGAGGGCGCTCGTGTCGGGGCGCTTCACGTTCATCCTCGCGTAGGCCGTGCGCGCGCCCGCGAGGTCGCCGCGGCGGTAGAGCATCTGGCCTATCTTGGCGAGCATGAGGCGCGCGTTGTAGACGCTCTCTCCCGGGGCGAGGGCGCCGGCGGCGCGCGCGGCCTGCGCGGCCTCCGCGGGTGCCTTGCCCGCGGGCGGCGCCGCGGGCTTCCCGGCGGAGGCCGCCGCGACGTAGAGGTCTTTCGCGGCGAGGTAGTGACGGAGCGCGAGGTCGTAGCGCCCCTGCCGTTCGTAGAGTTCGCCGAGCAGGTCGTCGGCCGACGCTTCGCCCTCACGGTCGCCGGACTGCTGGAAGGCTTTCAGCGCGCGCTCAAGGTGGACGAGCGCCTCGGCGGCGCGCCCGCGGCGGAGGAGGCCGCGCCCCTGCTCGCGCTCGTCGGACGCAGACCCGCCGGCCGCCTTCTCTTCAGACCCCCGGTCGCGCGCGTCAGCGCGACGCGCCGAGCCAGCCGGGGCGCCCGCGCCGGCCAACCATGACGAAGCGACCAGCAACGCCGCGAGACAGCCCCTCAAGAATCGCATACCTCACCTCCTTTGAGACCCGCCGGAGCCACCAGCCGCGAGGGAAGAATGAGTGATGAGTGATGGTGATGAGTAAAAGAACGGTAACCCGGCGCGCCGCCCGCGACCTTCTTATCACTCATCACGCATCACTTCATTTATGCGTTAGCACTATTTCGGTGATGAGCACGTCGGCCTCCGGCGAGTCGTTGACGCGCACGACCGCGGGCCTGGGGTCTTCCCTCTTCACCTTCAGCCCGCGCTGGAGCGCCGCGGGCGCGACGGGCTGCGGCGCTTGCGCGAGCTGCGTGTTCTTCGCCTCGGTGACGCCGCGACCCTTCGCGCCGCCCGCGATGCGCGCCCACTGCGCGGGCGTCGGCCTCCAAGCGCAGGCTTCGAGGTTCTTCCCGCAGTAGGTGACGAGCGCTTCGCCCGCGGGCACGTCGGCGAGCGGCCGGCGCGAGAAGATGACGAAGAGGTGTTCGGTGGCCGGCGGGTCGGTCACGTCAACGAAGTATTCCACGTCGGCGCCCGGGCCCGTCGGGATGGTCGCGCGCGCGTGCGCCCGCACGGCGTTGGCGCCGCCGTCGATCTGCGCGTTGGGGAAGAGCAGCTCGGGGTTGCGCCCGTTCTCGGCGCTGAAGAGGTAGAGGTAGCCGTCGGCGTTCGTCTCCAGCGCGACGGCGAAGCGCTCGCCCGTCCTGAACTCGCGCGCGGCGTCCGCGACGAAGAGGCCGCCCGCGTCGTCCTTCAAAAGGATGGTGTAGCCGAGCGCGAGCGGGCGCCGCGCGCCGCCGGCCTTCGAGAACTGCGCGCCCGAAGAGTCCGCGCCGTCGCCCTTCGCGGCCGCCTCCGCGCCGTCGCCGTTCGACTTCGCGGGCGAAGCGCCTTTGCCGGCCGGGCCCTTGCCCCGGGCGGCGACGCCCGCGTTCGCGCCGGCCGCCTTGCCCTTCGCGAGGGTGTTCCTGCGCGGCGCGGACGGCTTCTGCCCGCCGGGCGTGTCGAAGCTCACGCCGCGCGTGGTGACGAAGTCTTCGATGACCTTCTCGTCCTTCTGCGGCTCCTGCGCGCGCGCCGCCGCCGCGCACCCGAAGAGCGCGAGCGCGGCGAGCGCCGGAAGGGTTCTGAAGCGCATGTGGATGTCTCCGTTCCGCGTGATGAGTCATGAGCGATGAATGAAGGACAGCGTGCCTTTCATCCATCACCCATCACTCCTCGTTTTCAACGGTGGTCTATCCTGACGTCGAAGACGAGCGGGCGGCCCGCTTCGGCCGCCGGCTCGGGCACGAGCAGCGTGAGGCGGCGCTCCGCGCCCTCGCCCCTGACGACCGCCTCGGGCGCGTCCGCCTTGAACTGCGCGCGGAAGTCTTCGAGTTCCTTGACCTCGGCCGGCGTCAGCTCGCGCAGGTATTCCCCGGCGAGGAACGCGGGCTTCAACAGGGGCGCCGGCGAGAAGATGAAGGTGAAGTCGTCCGCGCCGGGGTTCTCGTCCAGGTGCAGCTTCGTCAGGCCGAAGGGGAAGGAGAAGTCGGCGCCCGCGCCGACGAGGTTCGACTTCAGCCCGACCGAGCCCCGCGCCGTCAGCATCATCACCTGCGCGTTGCCGTCCTTGTACGGGCCGACGACGTAGAGGTATCCGCGCTGGCGCGTCACGAAGTGGAACTTGAACCACTTCCCCGAAGAGAGCGCGGGAGCCGCCTCGGCCACGCGCCTGCCGGAAGAGTCCTCTTTTCTGTCGAACGTCTCGAACCAGTAGCTCGCCGCCTCGACGCGCGCGACGGCGGGCGGGGCCGCCTGCCGCTGCGCCCCGGGCGCGGGGCGCGGCGCTTCCGCAGGCGCCCGCGATGCGCGCCACGCGAGCCAGCCGCCGACGCCCGCCAGCAGCAGCAGCGCGAGCGCCCCGCCCGCCAGCAGCGGCGCGAGCGACCTGCGCGGCGCGTGCGCGCCCGCGGAACCGCCCGCGCCCGCTTCCGCGACGGCGACGCCGCGCGAGCCTTCCGGGCGCGTGCTCACGAACCCGTCCGCGTCGCCCGCCCTAGTCTCCGACGAGCCGGAGGCGACCGTGCCGCGAGCGCCCGCGCTTCGCCCGGCCGGCGGCGACTCGAACTCGCCGGTCAGGATGGTCTCGGCGTGGCCTACCTCGGCGCTCGTGCCGGGGCCGACGCGCGCGGTCGC
>DASVWB010000239.1:0-2027 GCA_036389815.1 Pyrinomonadaceae bacterium
GTCGTTGACCACGGCGTACTCCGAGGTCAGGTACTTGACGTTGTTCATCTCGTGCGTGACGAAGATGGAGGAGACGTCTTCGAGGTCGCGCAGCTTGATGGCCAGCTCGCAGATGGTGCGCGCCGTCGGCGGGTCGAGCCCGGCCGTCGGCTCGTCGAACATCACGATCTTCGGGCCGCCGACGAGCGCGCGCGCGATCCCCACCCGCCGCCGCATGCCGCCCGAGAGTTCGATCGGCATCTTGTCGATGGCCTCTTCGAGGTTGACGAAGCGGAGCATGCGGCGCACCTCCTGCTCGACCTCCTCCTCGGGCACGCCCCGCTCGTGCAGGCGGTAGGCGACGTTGTCGTAGACCGAGAGCGAGTCGAAGAGCGCGCCCTCCTGGAAGACCATCCCGATCTTCGCGCGCACAGACATCATCTCGGCCTCGGTGTAGTCGGTGATGTCCTCGCCGTCCACGAGGATGCGCCCCGAGTCGGGCTTGAGCAGCCCGAGGATGAGCTTGATGGTGGTTGACTTCCCGCCGCCCGAGCCGCCGAGGATGATCTTGGTCTCGCCCTTCTGGACGGTGAAGCTGAGGCCGTCGAGGATGACCTGCTCGTCGAAGGCGAGCGTCACGTCGCGGAACTCGATGGCGGGCATCACGCGGTCGCGGTCGTCCACCTCGTGGAAGGTGCTCTCGGCCGCGGCCTCGCTCACGCCGCCGCGCATCTCGACGGCGCCGTCGTGTTCCCGAACCTCTACGTCCGCTGAAGACATACCCTCTCGATTCCGCCTCAGCCGGCCGGCAGCCCGAAGACGAGCTGGAGCCCGCGCGTCAGGAAGTAGTCGGCGACGATGATCAGGATCGAGGTCGCCACGACGGCCGTCGTCGTCGAGCGACCGACGCCGACGGTGCCGCCCTCCGTCCGGAGCCCCTGCCGGCACGCCACGGTGCCGACGATGAGCGCGAAGGCCGTCGACTTGACGAAGCCGCCGACGATGTCGTCGGTCGTCAGCCCCTGCCACACGGCCGCCATGAAGGAGCTGGAGTTGATGCCGAAGAACTGCGTCGAGACCACCCAGCCGCCGCCGATGCCGACGGCGTCGGCGATGAGCGTCAGCAGCGGCAGCGTGACGATGAGCGCCACGAGCCGCGGCGCGACCAGCTTGCGCACGGGGTCGGTGCCGAGCGCGCGCATGGCGTCGATCTGCTGCGAGACGACCATCGAGCCCAGCTCGGCCGCGATGGCCGAGGCCACGCGCCCCGCCACCATCAGCCCCGAGAGCACCGGCCCCAGCTCGCGCACCAGCGCCGTCGCCACGAGGCGGCCCGTCTGGTCCTGCGCGCCGTAGTATTTTAGCGTGGGATAGGTTTGGAGCGCGAGCACGCCGCCCGTGAAGAAGCCCGTCAGCAGGATGATGGTCAGCGAGCCGACGCCGATCACGTCCATCTGCGTGACCATCTCGGGGACGTAGGTCGGGCGTCGGAAGAGCCTCCGCGCGGCGCGCGCCGCGAGCAAGGTGGTCTCCTGAACCTCAAGCAGGGCGCGCAGGGCGAAATTCATGCGAGCAAAAGGGAGCCGGGTACCTTCGCGCAGGAGTTTGTGCCGACCGCCGCGCCCCGGGCCTTCGCGCAGGGGCGCGCGATGCCCTCGGGCGGACTCACCTCGAACTGTTCGCGGTCTGCCGGAAACGAGCGGACTTATGATGTGCGGAAAGTGGCGGGGGCGTCAAGCAGGAAAGTCGTTCGAAGGGGGAAGGCAGTAGACAGTAGGCAGTAGACAGTAGACAGTAGGGGAGATGAAAGCGGCGCGGCCTTCATCGTCAAGCGACGAGGGCCGCGCCGCTCCTTGTCCCCTTACTACTGTCTACTGTCTACTGTCTACTGCCTACTTTTAAGGCTGCTGCGCGCCCCGTCGGCGGCGGCGGAGGAGCATCTGTTGTTGCTGCGCCTGCCGCCTCAGCTCGCGGAAGGCGCGGAGCTGTTCGGGCGTGAGGACGCCGCGCACCTTCAGCTCGGTCGAGGCGCGCAGGCGTATGAGCGC
>DASVWB010000240.1:0-5353 GCA_036389815.1 Pyrinomonadaceae bacterium
GTTGCGCGCGAAGCCGACGGGGCGGTCGGTGCGGTAGCCGTCGCCGTTGTCGTCGAGGCCGGTCAAAGGGTTCACCGGTAGCCCGGAGCCCACGGTCGCGACCGCCGAGAGCTGCGTCCCGAACGGCGCCTCGAAGAGGCCGTGCGCGACGAGGCGGTGCGTCTGCTGGAAGTCGCTCGGCGCGCGCTCGCCCGCGTCGCTCACGCCGACCTGGTTGGGGATGCCCGTGTCCACCTCGCCGAAGAACATCGAGTCGGTCGTGGCCCCCGAGAGCACGTAGTGCGCCTCGAACTGGAAGCGGCGCGAGAAGCGCTTGAGCAGGCCGAGTTCGAGCGCGCGGTAGTCGCTCGAAGCCGTGTTCTCGATGACCGCGACCTTGCGCGTGCGCACGCCCGCGAAGGTCGTGCCGAAGGGGCGCATCGCGTCGGCCTTCGCCGCCGTGCGCGTCTCGCCGGGCAGCGTGCGCGCGAAGGGCGCGGGCGCGTTGATGTCGTTGACGCGCTGCTGCTTGAGCGTGCGCGAGCTGATGAAGTCGGCCGTCAGCGTCCAGTCCCGCCAGAGCTGCCGCTGCGCGCCGAAGGAGAACTGGAGGTTGTAGGGGTTCAGGAGGCGCGCGCCCGGCAGGTAGACGTAGTCGCGTACCGCCTCGGAGGAGCCCGCGGGCGGCTCGGCCAGAGAGTCGGGGAAGGCGGGCGCGCCGGCCTGCCCGAAGTTGAAGCGGTATGTCCGAATCTTCGCGTCCACGCCTTCGAGGAGGAAGCGGCGCGTGATGTACATGTAGTACTGGTCGTAGAAGACGCCGGCGCCGCCGCGCAGCACCGTCTTGCCGTCGCCCGCCACGTCCCACGCGAGGCCGAGGCGGGGCGCGAAGTTGTTGCGGTCGTCGGTCGATGACTGGTAGTCGTAACGCAGGCCGAGGTTCGCGGTGAGGCGCGGCGTCACGCGCCAGTTGTCCTGCGCGAAGCCGGAGGCGAGCGTCTGCCCGTAGCGCACGAAGCCGAGGCCGAACCTCTGCGTGAAGTCCACGTAAGGCTGCGCCGGGTCGGGCGGCGGGCACGCGCCCGCGGCCGGGCAGTTGTACGTTGGGAAGCGGTACTCGCCGAAGGAAGTGTAGGAGAAGTCCGCGACCTTCTGGCGCGTGAAGTCCGCGCCGAACTTCAGCTCGTGTCGGCCGCGCTGCGTGGCGAGCTGGTCGGCGGCCTGCCAGGTCTGCGTGCGCGCCCAGGAGTAGGAAGAGCCGCCCTCCGTGCTGTAGTTCGGGCGCACGACCGAGACCGAGGGGAGGAGCGCCGAGCTGGCCGAGGGGATCGAGTTGACGTAGCTCAGCCGCAGCTCGTTGACGGTCGCGCCCCAGACGGTGCGATCCGTGAGCTGGCCGCCCGCGCCCTGCGTGCGGCTGAGCGTGCCGGCCGAGGGCTGCACGAGCGCGCTCACGCGGTCGTTCGGGTTGTCGTTCGTCGAGCGGTTCGCGTTCAGGCGCAGCGCGAGCGCGTGCGTGTCGGTCAGTTGATAGTCGAAGCGCGCCAGGCCGACGTGGTCGCGCGCGCGCCCCGTGTAGACGAGCGGGGCGGGGGACTGCACGAACGAGCCGCGGTTCTGCCGCGTGCCCTCGTAGTTGAGGAAGAAGGTCGCCCGCTTCGTGACGAGCGGCCCGCCCAGCGAGCCGCCGAACTGCTGCAACTCGTTCGGGACGTGCTGCGAGGAGACGGGCGGCGCGGCCTGTATGCCGGAAGGCCGCAGGAAGTAGAAGCCCTCGCCGTGGAAGTCGGCCGTGCCCGACTTGGTGACGGTGCTGACGATGCCGGCCGACGTGCCGCCGTACTCGGCCGAGTACTGGTTCGTCAAGACCTTGAACTCCTGCACGGCCGAGACGGAGACCTGCTGCTGCGGCGCGTTGGCGTAGACGAAGTCGTAGTTGGAGTTGCCGTCGAGCTTGAACTGCGTCAGCCGGTAGGAGCTGGCGTTGACGGAGAGGCGCTGCGCGGCCGAGCCGTCAGCGCCGAGGCCGCCCGTGTTGCGCACGTGCGGGTCGAGCAGCGCGAAGCGGTTGAGGTTGCGGCCGTTGGCGGGCAGCTCCGTCAACTGCCGCGGCGAGACGACCTGGCTCACCTCGGGCGCGTTGCTGACGACGAGCGCGGCCGCGTCCACCACGTCAACTGTTTCGGAAAGGCCGACCAGCTTCAGCTCCAGCGAGACCTCCGCGACGCCGCCCGACATCAGCGTGACCTGCCCGCGCGCGGCCTCGCGGAAGTCCGCGGCCGTGACGCCGACCTCGTAGCCGTCGCCGGGCGGGAGCCCCGCGAGGGCGTAGTTGCCCTCGCCGTCGGTCGTCGCCTCGCGCTCGACGCGCAGGCCCTTGTGGCGCACGACGACGCGCGCGCCGGCCACGGGCGCGCCCGTGCCCTCGGCCGAAACCGTGCCGCGCACGCCGGCCGTGACCTCGGTCTGCGCGCGCGCGGCGCCCGCGGCGAAGAGGCAGAAGCAGGCGAAGAGACAGAGGCGGATGAGTGTGCGGGGCGCGGAAGGTGTGTCAGCCATCGCGGGAATACCTCAACGTTGTAAGTTGCGGCTGACAGACCGTAGAATACGCGCGGTCGTCAGCCTAAGGGGTTGTCGGCCGGGGGCCCGGCGCGGACGTTCTTGGCAGGGACGGTGCACGCGCGGGGCCCCTTCACTTTTCAGGACGGGCCTTCTTGAAGGCCGAGGAGTTAAAGAGCTTGAAGAGCCAAATTGAAAACGGATTTCAATTTCAGTGAAAGTATAGGCCGGGGCGTCGTCGATGTCAACAGTCATCTGTGGCGGGCCGGGGGCGCCGACATCTGCGGCGCCGGTAAGCGCCGGCGTCTCGGGCGCGGGGGCGGGGTCGGCTATTCGTCCGGGCCGCCGCAGAGGATTGCGGCGGCGAGGAGCGGGATGGTCAGTTCGTGGTGGCCCGTGACGGAGAAGCCGCGGCCGGCGCCGCCGCTCACGGGGCGGCGGACGACGTTCGTGAGCGGGCGGTAGGACTGTATGAAGTCGAAGTTGGCGGTGGTGAAGTCTTCGAGCCGGTGGCCGAGGTTGCGCACGAGCGTGACGCACTTGAGGAAGACCTCGGGCAGTATGACGGCCGAGCCGACGTTGAGGTAGACGCCGCCGCCGTCCATGCGCCTCACGAGTTCGGCCAGCAGGCGGAAGTCGGTGTGCGTCGCGGCGCCGAGCGCCGCGCCGTCGGCACGCGGGTGGAAATGCGCGATGTCCGTGCCGATGGCGACGTGCGCGGTGAAGGGCACGCGCGCACGGTAGGCGGCGCAGAGGAGCGAGAGTTCGGCGTGCTTCGGCCGGGAGGCGACGAGCGCGCGACCCAGGGCCTCGCCGAGCCCTATCCGGTCGCGCGCGGCCTCGCGCGCCGCGTCGTTCAGGAGCCGCCCCGTCTCGTCGGCCGCGCCGAAGGCGCCCGCGCCGAGCGTGGCGTCAACGTCCTCCGAGGTCGAGCCGACCAGCGCCACCTCCGCGTCGTGGACGAGCACGGAGCCGTTGGCCGCGACGGCGCTCACGAACCCGCGGCGCATCAGGTCAACGAGGAGCGGCGCGAGCCCCGTCTTGACGACGTGCCCGCCGATGCCCCAGACGACGGGCCTGCCCAGAGAGCGCGCGCGCCGCACGCGCGCCGCGACCTCGCGGATGGACTGCACGGCGAGGATGTTCGGGAGCGAAGAGAGGAAGTCCCTGAGGCTCGCGTCCTCGCCGAACGTGCGCGCGAAGTCGCCGACCGCTACCTTGCTCGGCCGCGACTCCAAAGGGTACGTGCTCACCCCTTCGAGCCCGAGCGGCCGGATGTCGTCGTAGGTGGACATCTGTGTGCGGGTGATGAGTGATGAATGATGAATTAAAGGCAGCCTGTATTTAATTCATCACTCATCACTCATCGCTTCGGAAAAGTATTCGCTCGACGAGGTCGCAGAGGACGTGGCCGACGAGGTTGTGCGTCTCCTGTATGCGCTGCGTGTCGGAGCTTTCGACGACGAGGGCGAGGTCGCACAAGGGGCGGACGCGGCCGCCGTCGCGCCCGAGCAGGCCGACGACCGTGACGCCGCGCTCGCGCGCGACGCGGGCCGCGGCCTCGACGTTCCCGGAGTTGCCGGAGGTGGTGATGGCGAGCAGCACGTCGCCGCGCGCGCCGAACGCCTCGACCTGGCGGGCGAAGACGCGCTCGAAGCCAGTGTCGTTGGCCACGCACGTCAGCACGCCGCCGTCGGTCGTCAGCGCGAGCGCCGGCAGCGCACGCCTGCTCTTCACCAAAAACTGGTTCACGAACTCGCCGGCGATGTGCTGCGCGTCGGCCGCCGAGCCGCCGTTGCCGCAGATGAGCAGCTTGCCGCCCTCCGCGAAGGCGGCGGCGATCATCTGCGCGGCCGAGGCCACGTCCGCGGCGTGCTCGTCGAAGAAGCGCCGCTTGACGGCGACGCTCTCCGAGACGGCCGTGCGGATGTGCTCGGCCGCTTCGGGTCTGAGCACTTCGGTGATGTTGAAGGCGGATTTTAAGGGCCGGTCGTCGCTCAAGGCGTTTCGCTCCCGCGGGGTCGGGCGGAGTATATCACGCCGCGTCCTTGCGCCTGCCGCGCGCGCGGGGCTTGTCGCCGCCGCCGTCCGGCTTCGCCGCGGGCGCTTCGGGGGGCGCGTGGCCGTCGCCGTTCGCGGCGTGGCCGTTCAGGAGCGGGCGGAGCGCCTGGCCGGTGTGGGATTTCTTGACGCGCGCGACCTCCTCGGGCGTGCCGCAGGCGACGACGCGGCCGCCGCCCGCGCCGCCCTCCGGCCCGAGGTCTACGATGTGGTCGGCCGACTTGATGACATCGAGATTGTGCTCGATGACGATGACGGTGTTGCCCAGGGAGACGAGGCGCTGCAAGACGTCGAGCAGCTTGTGCACGTCGGCGAAGTGGAGCCCCGTGGTCGGCTCGTCGAGGATGTAGATGGTGCGGCCGGTGGCGCGCTTCGAGAGTTCGCGCGCGAGCTTGATGCGCTGCGCCTCGCCGCCCGACAGCGTGGTCGCCGACTGGCCGAGCTTGATGTAGCCGAGCCCGACATCTAAAAGCGTCTGGAGCTTCTGCTTGATCTGCGGGATGTTCTCCAGGAGCGGCATCGCCTCCTCGATGGTCGTGTCGAGGAGGCCGGCGATGGACTTGCCCTTGTACTTCACCGACAGCGTCTCGCGGTTGTAGCGCGCGCCGCGGCACACGTCGCAGAGGACGTAGACGTCGGGCAGGAAGTTCATCTCGATGCGCTTCATGCCGTCGCCCTCGCACGCCTCGCAGCGCCCGCCCTTGACGTTGAAGGAGAAGCGGCCGGGCTTGTAGCCGCGCTCGCGCGACTCGGG
>DASVWB010000241.1:0-6647 GCA_036389815.1 Pyrinomonadaceae bacterium
CCAGCTCCGCCTCCGTCATGGCGCGCGCGTTGCCGTCCACCAGGATGACCTCGTGCCCGGCAGGCGTCAGCGCCTGGAGCAGGAACATCCAGAGGTGCGGCATGAAGTTGCGCGTCACCCCGTTGTCAGGGTTGTACAGTAGGATTTTCATCAAGTCACTCTCCTCCGGAGGATTGAAACGTCGGCACGCTCCTGCGCCGCGGCCCTAACGTGAACAAGCAGCAGACGGCAAGAGGAGGGAGTCGGGGTGGCTCGATCCAAATGTCAGGTGTCGATCTGTTCGGGGTGAGTATATCACGTTATGTGTGTTATCACACATTAGAAGCGGGTCGGAATTCAGGGAAGCAAGGCGGGGCGGACTGGCAGGGTGGAGCGACCCGGCCTATGCCGTCTCCACTTTACTGACCGGCGCGGCGGCAGGCTTTACGCGGTAAGTGAGAGCTTAGGCCGTGCGCCCTCCTCGCGCGCGGCCATGACGCCGACCCTCTTCAGCTCGCGCCCTTTCATCCCGAAGAAGGTCGCCATCTGGACGATCTGGGCGGGGCCGACGAAATCCTTCGGCTCGGAGCAGAACTTCTCCAACGCCGGCTCGAACTCACGGCAGCTCATCGCCTTGGGTATCTTCAGGCCGAGGCGGCATTCGCCGTCCTGCCGGTAACATTTACAGAAGTCACAGACTATCAACGTTCACGTCCTTTAGAAATTCCCGGTCGTCAAGCGGTGCGGGGGTCGGGCAGGCAGGTCAGTGCCCCACCGGAATCCGCTGGTAGCGCGTTCTGCCTTCCTCGTTCTCCCAGGAGATGTCCAGGACGTAAGGTTTGACTTCGCCCTCGACGGCCTTCAGCCGCTCCAACTGGTCGTGGGCCGCGTCGGCCGGCCTGCCGTCAATCCAGGTCCGGTGAGAGAGGATCGCCTTCTCTTTCGGGTAGACCGACTTGACGGGCTCGAATTTGATGTGAGACTGCGATGGGACGCCGCTCGCGCTCCCCTGGTCTTTGAGGAAGATGGCGAGAATCTCGACGCCCTTGAGCACCTCGCCGGACGTGTTCGTCAGCTCTAAAAGCACCTTCTCGTCACCTTCAAGGAACCTGGCGGTGAAGGGCTTCTCGGCATTTCGACTCATGGTCATGACCTTTCCTCCGAGAGAAGAAAGGCGGCGGAGTAGAAACCCCGCCGCCTTTCACACCCGGTGAACGCAAACTAAATACAGGGCACTGAGTCCGGCGTGCGCGCGCAACCCCCCGCCGAATAAGGGCCATTATACGCCGCCGCCGCGCGCCCGTATGTGCGCTATGCCGCATATAAGGGCACGGCCGCGCGAGCGCCCGTGAGGTAAAAAAAAGAGAAGGGTGATGCGCGGTCTCGCCGCGTCTCACCCTTCACAATCCCCCTGGGGAACTGCCGACAGTGCCCGGCGGTGCTGGCACATCAGCCGGCCCTCTCGCGTCAAACCGGCCACACCCCCGTTCCACTGTCAAAACATTACCCGGCATGATACGGTATCCCCATCCGGCCGTCTGTGCGATAGGACACGTATCGCCGGGGGTCGGGGCGGCGAGTCGCCTATGCCCACCAACACGGACACGTTCGACACGACGAGGAATCGTCTTCTCGCCGCCCTCCCGCGGGAGGAGTACGAGCGCATACTCCCGCACCTCGGGCCCGTCTGCTTCAAGCTCGGCGAGGTCGTCTACGAGTCGGGCGTGCAGATGGAGCACATCTATTTCCCGACCACGGCCATCGTCTCGCTGCTCTACCTGATGGAGAACGGCGCGTCGGCCGAGATGGGGATGGCGGGCAATGAGGGGCTGGTCGGCGTCGCGCTGTTTATGGGCGGCAACACCATGCCGAACCGCGCGGTCGTCCAGAGCGCGGGCGGGGCCGTCAGGATGAGGGCGCAGGTGTTGCGGGACGAGTTCGCGCGGGGCGGCGCCTTCCAGCGCCTGCTGCTCCGTTACACGCAGGCGCTGCTCACGCAGATGTCGCAGACGGCCGTCTGCAACCGCCTCCACGCGATAGAGCAGCAGCTCTGCCGCTGGCTGCTGCTCAGCCACGACCGCCTGGACTCGGACGAGCTGGTCATGACGCAGGAGCTGATCGCCAACATGCTCGGCGTGCGCCGCGAGGGCGTCACCGCCGCCGCCGGGCGGTTGCAGGAGCAGGGGCTCATCAGCTACGCGCGCGGCCGCATCCAGGTGCTCGACCGGCGCGGCCTCGAAGTGGCCGTCTGCGAGTGCTACAAGGTGGTCAAAGACGAGTACGCCCGCCTGCTCGGCTGATGATTCCCGCCCGCCACGCCCTATTAAGTGTTCCATCGAACAGACCCGCCTCCCCGCACGTGTTACACGTCAGGGGTTGATCCTTGGCGAGCACTCAACCACCGACGCCGGCCCCTCCGCCTTTGTCTGTGAAGCCTGTTGAGTCTCCTCCGGTACGAACAGGCGAGGAGAACCCGTGATGCGAGAGGCAGTACACCCCACCGTGATGGTCGCCCATAACGACGAGGACACGCGCTACCTGCTGAGATTCTGGCTGGAGGGCAATGGCTACAGCGTGGTCGAGGCCGCCGACGGACAGGCGGCCGTCGAACTGACCCGCGACCGCTGCCCCGAGGTAATCCTGATGTCGGAAAGGATGCCGAAGCTCGACGGCCTGGAGGCCGCGCGGCGCATCCGCGAGCAGGGTGAGGAATGCGTCTTCCTCATCGTGGCCCTCTCCTCCTACCCGACCGCCGAGGCGCAGGCCGCGGCCGCCAACGCGGGCTGCGACTCGTTCGTCCCCCAGCCGGTCGATTTCGACCGCCTGGGCGAACTCCTCATGCGCCTCCTGCAAGACGCGGCGCGCGGCGCGCGGGGGAACGAAAAAGGGTCAGCCGCCCGGGGCGGATGACCCTGAGGCTCCAGCCCGAAGGCGAGATATTCGAGCCACGCGTCTCTAGTTTCCTCTATATGACGGGCCATCCGGACGAAGAACTCGGCTAAGATATACTGGGTGCGGGACGCCTCGTGGATCTGCCCGTCCTCTCTGGCCGCAGCCAAGACAGCTTTAACATCTTCCGCGCTGAAGTGCTCGGCCATCGGCAGGATGACGGAGTCGCCAAGGGATTCGGCGTGGCGCCAACCATTCGCGCCTCGGAAGAGTGCGATGGCGTCGGCCGAAAAGACCGGATGCGGGTAGCGGTTAATGACCCGAGACTTCTTTCCTTCTTCGAGGGCCGCGAAATTCTCCGGTACCAACGTCCGGCTTCAGAACGCGTACGAGCGCCGCACGAGCGTCGTGCCCGCGACCCAAGAGCGAGCGTACATCGCGTCCGGCCCGAGCCGCGACGCCGCCGCCGGGTCGTCTACGCCGGGGGATTGGTCGACGACGGTGATCCGCACCGAGCCGGCCGCAGGGTCGACGACGAGCTTCAACTCGAAGCCCTCGTCGCCCGCGCCGATGTGTCGGAACCCCCAGACGGCCCCTCCGGCCGCGTCGACGCCGCGGGCCACTTCATCGAACGCGCTGCCGTCCACGGCCGCGCCGATGACTTTGCCCGTCTCGACGAACACATGGAGCCACGGCGCCCCGCGACGCGATCTCACACGGACGGTCAGGTCGCGACGCCCGTCCGCGGCCGCGTCGCCGACGAGTGCGACCTCCGGCACGGGGAGGGCGAGCGGAGCCGCCGCCGCGGCCCGCTTGAGCGCACCGTCCTCTCCGAGGAACCGCGGGAGCGCCTCGATTGGCAGCGCGTCCGCGAACATCGTAGCCTCCGGTCCGCCCGCGGCCTCGCGGTCAGAGACCCGGAAGGCGCGGCCGACGTCCGCGTCCAGCGCATAGGCGACCGAGACGGGGCGCGGCGTCTCGGGCGAGGCGCCGGCGTGAGAGACTCCGACACCCGCCGCGACGGCCGCCAGCGCGACCAGCGCCACCGCGACGCGGCCGTCGACCGCGAAGCGAGCCCGCTCGAACACCGACGCGCAGAGGAGCACGGCGAACGCCGCGACCGCGCCGGCCGCCCACGCCGCCGAGAGCCGAAACCCGGCGAGCAGGAAGTAAGGGACCGGAGCCCAGACGATTACGACCGGGAGTGACGCGGCCGCGGTGCCGACGGCCCGCGCGACCGCCGCGCCGCGGCCGTCGCCCGACACGACCGCGTGCAGCGCGACGAACGGCACGGGGACGGCGAAGAGATACGCCGCTCCGGGGAGCTTGAAGGCGAGCCACCAGAGCACGGCGACGCCGACGGCCGGGAGCAGGACGGTCGGCGTCTTCACGCCGATTCGCCGCGCGGCGCTGACGACGCCGAGCGCCGTCCCGGCCGCGAGCAGGACGGCAGCGAACCTGTAAGGGGTTGGGTCGTACGGATCCGCCAGCCCGCGCGCCGGCCCCGCCCCGAGCGCACGCACGAGCCACCACCCGGCGTTGCAGGTAGCCGCAGCCAGAGTCACCGCCGCGACCGCGGCAAGCCCCGAAGCCCCGAGCCCGACCCAGGACGAGTCACCGCGTCTGATCGATGTCATGATCCGGAACGCGACGAGCGCCGTCGCCAGCGTGGCGGCCAAGAGGTCAAGGAACCGCGGGTAGACGACGAGGCCGGCCAACGGCGCCGTGAAGTAGGAGACGGCCCCGGAGCTGTCGTCGTCGCCGTCGCCAAGCGCTCGTACGAGGGTGAGGGCCGCTTCGCCCTGTCGCCGCACGCTCTCCCGGTCGAGCGCCGGCGGCGCATCAGCCGGAGTGTGGTAGCGCGCAACGCCGTCCCCCATCACGAAATTCAACCCGCTCGCGCCCGCCTCGCGGAACGGGCGAAAGTCTGTCCCGACCCCGTGGAGCCGCGCGAGCGTCGGCAGGAGCGCCGACGCCGCGACCGGCGCGCCGGAACGCTCAACGGCCCGCACCAGCCTGCCTTCGTCCCCCGCAGTCTCGATGAGCCCGCACGGCCCGCCGGTGCCCCGCGCGTCGAAATTGAGCACCGTCGTCCGCCCCGGGTCGAAGCCGTCGGACGCGAGGAACGCCTCTGCCCCGAGGGCGCCGACCTCCTCGGCGTCGGTGAAGAGCAGCGTCACGTCCGGCCCACCGCCGTACTCGACGGCGAGCGCGCGGCCCACTTCGAGGAGTGTGGCGACGCCGGCCGCGTCGTCACCCGCGCCGGGGCTCGTGAGCACGGTGTCGTAGTGAGCAACGAGTACGACCCGGCGCGACCGGTCGATCCCCTGTATCGTGGCGACGACGTTCTGCACGCGCGCCGCGTCGTAAGGCAGGCCGTAACGAGTGCTCGTCGCCGCGGCGGTGCGGGTCTCGGCTTGGAGTCCGCCCCCCTCGCGCAGTACCGTCACGATGTACTCGCGGGCGGCTCGGTGCGCGGCCGAGCCCGCCGGCCTCGGCCCGGCCGCGAGCGCCTCGACGTGCGCCATCGCGCGCTCGGCCGAGAAGCGCGCCGGCCCGCCGCCGGTCGCGGTCGGCGGCCACAGGCTCTTAAGCGAGACGGCCGCCATCATTGCGATTGCGAGGAGCGCAACGATTGGCGCGGCGCGTTCTACCACGTGGGAGAAGGGACGGTTCATGGCTTCACGACACGGTCACGTTGTCGGTGTGAGATTAAGGCCCCACTCTCTAGCCGGGAGCGGTGCATGAATAGGCGTGGCAATTTAAAAGCTCTTCCGGAAGAGGTATGACATTTTGACGAAGAAGGTGCGGCCGTTGCGGCGGAAACCGGGCTCGTACAGCCTGCTCGTGGGGCTGTGTCCGTTGCGGTTCACGTCTTCATTGTACCCGGCGTAGAAGGCGGTCCCCGGGTTCGGCGTCCACGCGAAGAGGAACTGCGCCCGGGCCCGAGACTGCAAAGACGTGTAGTCGATGCGGGCCCGCGCCGCCACGAACCTCGTAAACTGGTAGGTACCCCTCACCGAGTAGATGTTATCGTCGAAGGCGACGAGCCCCGTGTCGTGGCGCACCAGCCGGTTCTTCAGGTAGTCGAGCGTGACCCGCAGGGCGTCGGTCGGCTGGTAGTAGGCGCTGCCGCTCAGGTCCAGCAGGTCGCCCGCCCCCGGGTCGAGCGGGGCGTCGGGGTCGGCGCGCGCCGCCGGACTCGCCCTCGGGAATCGTGGGCCGCCCCCGGAGTCTAAGTCGAACGTGCCCATCCGGTATGCCGCCCTGAACTGTCCGCCGTACTTCTTACCCGGCTTCGTCGAGAAGAAGACGACGAAGTCATTCCTGTTTGCGGAGCGCTCTGCGGGGCCAAAGAACGCTCCCAAACGTCCCGGCCCCCGCAAGGTACCGAACTCCTCTTCGTAAAGCTTCTCGCCCCCGCGCCAGTAGGCGAGCCGCATGTTGGTGTTGCGCCTCAGGAACCAGTAGGCAGTTACGTCGGCGACCCAGAACTGAAGGCGGCCGCGAAAGTCATAATCGACGCTACCGGAAGCGGTGACCTTCCAGTTGACCAGCCACCCCTTCTGCTTCGGGTCGGTCGAATATCTAAAGCCGAACCAGTCGGAGTTGTTGTCGGTGCGCGGCGTGAAGCCGAGGTCGGCGCGGTAGTCGCGCGTGCGCCCCTCCGCCCCGAGCACCCAGCCGAAGTTCCGACCCGTCACGTCGTACACGGCCGTGTAGGCGAGCCCCCGCCCTCCCCTGAAAATATCGCGCCCGGCCTCGGGGTCGAAGAAGCA
>DASVWB010000242.1:0-49509 GCA_036389815.1 Pyrinomonadaceae bacterium
GACGACCTCCTCGTGCTCGCTCTCGACGATGCGCTTGGCGCGCCTGAGCGCCTCGTCCCACTGCTCGGGCGTCGCCTCGTCCGGATCGACCTCCTCCTGCTTGAGGAACTCGCGCGCGAGGAACTCGGGGTTCCCGCCGAGCAGGATGTCGGTGCCGCGCCCCGCCATGTTAGTGGCGATGGTGATCGCGCCCTTGCGGCCGGCCTGCGCGACGATCTCGGCCTCGCGCTCGTGGTGCTTGGCGTTGAGGACGTAGTGGTACGCGGGCACCTCGTCGCGCCGCTGGTCGTCGAACTCCAGGAGGCCGCGCTCGTCCTTGTGCGGGATGCCGGCCTTGGCGAGGCGGCGCGAGATGAGCTCCGAGTTCTCGACCGAGACGGTGCCGACGAGCACCGGCTGCCCCTTCTCGTGGAGCTCCTTGATCTCCTCGACCACGGCGTCCCACTTCTCGGGCAGCGTCCGGTAGATGACGTCCGAGTTGTCCTTGCGGATCATCGGCTGGTTGGTCGGGATCATCGCCACTTCGAGCTTGTACGTCGCCTCGAACTCGGCGGCCTCGGTCTCGGCCGTGCCGGTCATGCCGCCGAGCTTGTCGTAGAGGCGGAAGTAGTTTTGCAGAGTGATGGTGGCGAGCGTCTGGTTCTCCTTCTCGATCTTGACGCCCTCCTTGGCCTCGACGGCCTGGTGGAGGCCGTCCGACCAGCGCCGGCCCTTCATCAGGCGGCCCGTGAACTCGTCCACGATGATGACCTCGCCGTCCTGCACGACGTAGTGGTGGTCGAGCTTGTAGAGCGTGTGCGCCTTGAGCGCCTGCTCGACGCAGTGGAGCATCTCCATGTTCGACGGGTCGTAGAGGTTGCCGACGCCGAGCAGGCGCTCGGCGCGGTCGACGCCCTCCTCCGTGAGCACGGCCGAGTGCTGCTTCTCGTCGACGAGGTAGTCGCCGGGGCCGGGCTTGCCCTCGTCGTTGAGCTCGGCCCGGCGCAGGTGCGGGATGACGGCGTCGGCCTTGTAGTACTTGTCGGTCGCCTCGTCGGACGCGCCCGAGATGATGAGCGGCGTGCGGGCCTCGTCGATGAGGATCGAGTCCACCTCGTCCACGATGGCGTAGTGGTGGTCGCGCTGGACGCAGGTGGCGAGGTCGAACTTCATGTTGTCGCGCAGGTAGTCGAAGCCGAACTCGTTGTTGGTGCCGTAGGTGATGTCGGAGGCGTAGGCGTCCTTGCGCTCCCAGTCGTCGAGGTCGTTGACGATGGCGCCGACCGAGAGGCCGAGGAACTTGTAGATGCGCCCCATCCAGTCGGCGTCGCGCGTGGCGAGGTAGTCGTTGACGGTGACGACGTGGACGCCGCGCCCCGTGAGCGCGTTGAGCGTGGCGGGAAGCGTGGCGACGAGCGTCTTGCCCTCGCCCGTCCTCATCTCGGCGATGCGCCCCTGGTGGAGGGCTATGCCGCCGATGAGCTGCACGTCGAAGTGGCGCATCCCCGTGGCGCGCACCGAAGCCTCGCGCGTGAGGGCGAAGACCTCGGGCAGCACGCGGTCGAGCGCCTCCTGGGTCCGCCGCTTGCGCTCGCGGACGGCCTCCTCGCCCTTGGCCGTCGTGTCGCCCATCTCGGCGATGACCTGCCCGCGCAGCTCCGCGATGCGCGCGCGCATCTGCTCGTCCGAGAGCTTCTTCACGGAGGCTTCGAGGCCGTTAATCTCGGCGACGAGCGGCGCGAGCGTCTTGATGTAGCGCTGGTTGCTGCTGCCGAAAACTTTGGTCAGAAATTTATCTATCATGGTCTTTCGAGTCCCGCCGGGGCCGCCGGCCCCTGTGAGTCGCGGCGCGGCGGGGGAGGGAAGCCTCCCTTAAAAAACGCGGCGCCCGCGACAGTATGCCGATGTTCGATTGTATGTGAGCGGCGGAAGGGGGCGCAAGGCAGCGCCCCCGGATACCCGGCGGCGCTAGTTGGGCGTGATCTGGCGGTGGAGGATGTTGCCCATCTGCTCGCGCGGCATGTCGAGGTTCATGAGGAGCTGCTTGCCGTTCGAGGAGACCTTCATGCCGGCCATGAGGGCGCCCTCGTCGGTGCCGCGCTTGGCGATGCGGCCGACGTTGAGGAGCACGCGGTAGTTGCGCGCCAGCTCCTCGGCGCGCGCCTCCGTCGGCGTGTCGGAGGCCGTCAGCGCCTTGAAGCGCTCGCCGTCGAGCGTGAAGGTCATCGAGACCCGCGTCACGTCCGAGAGGAAGACGAGCGCGTGGCTGTCGTTGACCGAAGCGACGAAGTCCTGCGCGACGGCGCGCAGCGCCGGGTCGGAGGCCGACTCGCCGGAGATTTGGACGTTCGTCAGCGTCCCGTCCTCGCCGCGGTCGCCCGCGACGACTATCGAACGGGGCTTCGAGAGGTCGAGCTTGCCCTGCTCGTGCAGCCGCCGCGAGCGCGCGAGGAAGGCTTTGATGGGCTTGACGTCAACCTTCCCGCCCTCGGCCTTCGCGCCTCCGGGCTTCGCCGGGCCGGGCTTCGCGGCCTTCCCGGCCGCGCCCGCGCCCGCCGCGGCGACGCCCCCGCCGCCGGCCTTGCGCGCCTGCGCCAGCGCCGCGCGCCCGCCGGGCACGAGGCCGATGACGAAGGCGCCGAGCACGGCGAAGCGCGCCAGAGCGCGCGCGGCGTCCGTGCCGCCGCGCGCCGCGGGCGCGGCGTGGAAGATGTGGTTGAAGAGTTCCCTCATGGTTCGTTCTCTGGTCGTCACGCCCCGCCCTTGCTCTGCGCGGCCGCGGCGTCCTTCGCGGCCTTCTTGTTGATGATGTTGCCGAGCACCCTGCCGGCCACCTCCTTCGACATCTGGAAGGTGATGACGAAGCGGTTGCCCTCCGGCTTGAGCTTGATGTTGTTGTAAAGCTCGGCCTCGTCCGAGTTGCCCTCGGCGATGCGCGCGGCGAACAGCATCAGGCCGTAGGCTTCGGCGTACTTCTTCGCCTCCTCGGGGGAGGCGAACTCGTTGGCGATGACGATGGCGACCTCGTGCTCGTCGAGCTTGAGCGACATGTCCACGCCCTTCGCGCCCTGGAGCGTCGAGAGCATGTTGCTCTCGCTGACGGCCGTGATGACCTTCTGCGCGAGCATCTCGGCCGTCTCGTCGCCCGGCTTCTTCCAGACCATCTTGACGCTGTCGCGTTTGATCTTGCCGCCCGCGTCGAGCTGCCCCGTGGCGCTCACCTCGACCGCGCTGTTGAGGTTGAGCTTGCCCTGGTCGGAGAGCTGCTTGCCCTCGGCGAGCAGGTCTTCCCAGGGCTTGCGGTTGATGACGGGGCGGCTGACGCCCGTCTTCTTCTCCAGCTCGCTCAGCTCCCCCTTGGCCTTCTCGCGCTCCGCGTCCGAGACGGGCGTCGGCGTCGGCGTCGCCTCGGCGACCTCGGGCGTCGGCGTCGGCTCGGGGCGCGGCGTCGTCACCCTCGGGCGGCGCGGCCTGTAGACCGGCGGCGGGGGCGGCGGCGGCGCGGCCTGTTCAATCACCTGCGGGTCGAGCTGCGCCGTCTCGGCCACCTCGGGCGCGCCGAAGTAGTCGGGCGGGTAGTAGAGCGGCTCGTGCGGGTCGAGCTTGATGACGGTGGCGCGCTGGCCGATGAGCGTCCTGTCGTAGTCCTCGCTGACGAACTTGATGCCGGACATCGCGGAGGCGACGGCGAGCAGGTTGCGCAGTTGCGGGACGTAGACGACCGCGACGAGGAAGAGCCCGTGCACGACGACCGAGAGCGCCACGAGCCGCGACATCAGCGGCCAGCGGGGGACACGGTTAATCTCGAATCTGCCGAAAAGCTCTGCCATTTAGTCGAAAACCTGCGCCCCGCCGCCGGGCCGCAAATCACGAAGGATTAGACGCTTAATGTGCCCCCTGCGTTGCGAAATTCACACAAAAGTTAGCATTACGCGGGGGCTTCCGACAAAGTTCCTGCGCTACAATCGCGCCCCATGACACGCCCGCGCAAAGGTGGAAGGGGCGGCCGCCGCGGCGGCCGCGCGCAGACGGACGCGCCGCGCCGCGGCGGCGATTCCGCACGGCACGACCCCCGTCAACAGCCGGACGGGCAGTCGCGCTCGGCCGCCGCCGCGGCCGCCGACACGGCCTCGCGCGTGGCCTCGCGCGCGGCGCGCACGCGCCCCCTGCGCGAACTGCTCGAAGGCATCGGCACGCCCCGGCCCGCGCCCTTCGAGCCCGACCCGTTCCAGCTCGAAGCGCTCGCGGCGCTCGAACGCGAGGACGTGCTCGTGACCGCGCCGACGGGGAGCGGCAAGACCTGGATCGCGCGCGAGGAGATTCGGCGCCTCCTCGCCGGGGGGAAACGCGCGTGGTACACGAGCCCCCTGAAGGCGCTCACCAACTCGAAGTACCACGAGTTCTCGGACGAGTTCGGCGAGGAGAACGTCGGCATCCTCACGGGCGACCGCAAGGAGCGCTCCGACGCGCCGCTCGTCGTCGGCACGACCGAGGTCTACCGCAACCAGCTCTTCGACGCGCTCCGCCGCGGCGAGCAGTTGCAGGCCGACCTCGTCGTCTTAGACGAGGCGCACTACCTCGCCGACGAGGAGCGCGGCCACGTCTGGGAGGAGGCCATCATCCTCACGCCGCCGCGCGTGCGGATGCTCCTGCTCTCGGCCACCGTGGGGCGCGCCGGGGAGTTCGCCGACTGGATAGCCGAGGTGCGCGGCCACGCGTGCCGCGTCGTCGCGCGGCCGGGCGCGCGCCCCGTGCCCCTGCGCGCCGCCTTCCTCTTCCCCGACGGCGGGCTCGCGCCGCTCTTCGACGAGCGCGGCCACTTCAACAACGAGATCGCGCGCTTCACGCAGTCTGCGAAGTCCGAGCGCCAGGGCTCGCACGGGCGCTTCCAGCGCGGGGGCCCGCCGCAGCGGCGCGCGGGGATGCCCGAGATGCCGCCGTCCATCCTGCTCGCCGCGCTCGGCTCCTACGACCTGCTGCCCGCGATAGTCTTCCTCCCCACCCGCCGCCGCTGCGACGAGGCCGCGGCCGAGGCCGCCTACGCGCCGCGCCGCGGCGTCGGGGCCGAAAGACGCGAGGCGCGCCGCCGCGCGCTCGAAGGGCTGGCCGAGCAGTACCCGGAGGTGCGCAAACACCGGCACTGGGAGATGGTCTTGCGCGGCGGCGTGGCCTCGCACCACGCAGGCCACCTGCCCGCGTGGAAGCTCGCGATTGAGAAGCTGATGAGCGCGGGACTGCTCGACGCCATCTTCGCCACGATGACCGTCGCGGCCGGCGTCGACTTCCCGGCGCGCACCGTCGTGCTCGAAAACATAGACGTGCGGCGCGGCCACGGCTGGCAGACCTTGAGCGCCTCCGAGCTTCAGCAGATGACGGGGCGCGCGGGGCGCAGGGGGCGCGACCGCGTCGGCTTCATCGTCGCCGCGCCCGGCATTCACCAGAACCCGCAGAAGCTCGCCACCCTTCTGCACGCAGACCCCGAGCCTTTGGAGAGCCAGTTCCGCGCGACCTACACGACGCTGCTCAACCTGCTCGACGCCTACGGCACCTTCGCGCAGGTGCGCGAGATAGCCGAGCGCTCCTACGCGCGGCGCGACGCGGCCGAGGAGGCCGCGCGCATCGGGCAGGCGCGCGCCTCCGCCGAGCGGCGCCTGCGGTCGAAGCTCGAAGAGGCCGGCTGCGACCTGCCGCCCGAGGCCGCGCTCGGCCTCGAACGACTCGCGAGCGCGCGCTCGCGCCTGCTCGAAGACGCGCCGCAGACGCGCACGGACGCCTACCTGCGCTGGCTCGACCAGCAGGTCGTGCCCGGCCGCGTCGTCTCGGTCGGGCGCGGGGGGCGCCGCCTCGTCTTCGTCACGGAGCGGCGCGGCGACGGCTTCGCGGGCGTGCGCGAGAACGGCCACCGCGCGACGCTCGCGCTCGAACGAGTCGGCCGCGTCTTCGAGGAGACCTACCCGCTCACCGAAGTCGCGCGCGACGAGGCGTTCGAGCTTGTCCTGTCGAACCGCGCGACCCCTCTGCGCGAGCCGCGGCTGCGCGAGGCGCGCTCGGGGACGGAGGAGGCCGTCGCCGTCATCAACGACCTCATCGAGTCGCTCGCGGGCGGCCGGGGCGAAGGCGACGAGCCGACGCGCTGCGAGGAGGCACTGTGGTCTGTGATGCAGGAGGCCGAGTCCGTCGAGCGTCTGGGGCGGCGTCTGGAGTCACTGCGCGGCGAGGCGTGGCAGCCGTTCGAGCGGCGCGCGCGCGTGCTGCACCACTTCGGCTACCTCGACTTCTTCGCCGAGCAGGTGACGGAGCGCGGCCGCTGGCTCGCAGACCTGCGCCTCGACCGCCCGCTGCTGGTCGGCGAGGCCATCGGGCGGGGGCTGTTCGCCTCGCTCGACGCGCCGCGCGCGGCCGGGCTGATGGCGGCGCTCGCGGCCGACGCCGAGCGCGACTACGGCGAGCTTGAGCTGGACGACTCGCTCATCACGGCGCTGGCGAAGTTCGACCGCATCGCGTACGACGTGGCGAGCGTCGAGTGGCAGCAGGAGCTGGAGCCCGCGCCCGAGATCAACTTCTCGGCCGCGGCCACGGCCGCGCGCTGGGCGGCCGGGATGGACTGGGCGTCGCTCGTCCGCCGCACGCGCGCCGAGGAGGGCGACCTCTTCCGCATGCTCTCGCGCACGGGCGAGTCGCTGCTGCAAGTCTCGAACCTGACGGACGCGCACCCGGAGGCCGCGCGCGTCGCCGCGCAGGCCGCGTCGGCCGTCCTGCGCGAGCCCGTGCGCTCCGAGGCCGCCGTCTGAAATTTGAAAGTTCAGATTTGAGATTTGAAATGAGTGAGGAGAACGAGCGTGGGCCGGTCGTCTACGCGGCGCTCGGGGATTCGACGGGCGCGGGCGTGGGCGCGGGGAAGGGCGGCGGGTACGTCGCGCGTCTGTTCGAGCGCGTGGAGCGCGCGCGGCCGGGGTCGCGGCTCGTCAACCTGTGCGTGAGCGGCGCGACGACCGGAGACGTGCTGCGCTCGCAGGTCGGGAGGGTCGGGGCCGCCGGGGCTTCGCTCGTCACCGTCGGCATCGGCATCAACGACCTGACGCGGCAGTTGCCGTCGGAGCAGTTCGCGCGCAACTTCGAGGAGATAATCACGCGCGTCCGCGCGCAGACGGGCGCGCCCGTCGTCGTCTCGAACCTGCCGGACATCTCGCACGCGCCGGCCGTCCCCGCCTTCCTGCGCGACGAGATGCGCCGCCGCCTGCTCGTCTACAACGAGCGCGTCGCGGAAGCGGCCGCGCGCCACCGACTCTTCCTCGCGGACTCCTTCTCGAAGAGCGCCGCCGTCATCCCGAGCCACCCCGAGTTCTTCTCCCCGGACGGCTTTCACCCCTCGGACGAGGGCTACGAGTTCTGGGCCTTCGAGATGTGGCCGGTGGTGAAGCGCGCGCTGGGCGTGGAGTGAGAAGCGGGGCGGGTCAGCCGCCGCGGCCCGCCTTAAGGGATTTGGGATTCGAGATTCGAGACTTCAAATCAGGCGTTCGCCCTGCGGAACTCGGCGGGCGTCAGCCCCGTCCAGCGGCGGAAGGCGCGGTGGAAGGCGCTCGACTCGGAGAAGCCGAGCAGGTAGGCGACCTCGCCGATGGCCATCTCGCGCTCGCGCAGGTAGCGCTCGGACAGCTCGCGCCGTATCTCGTCGAGCAAACTCTGGTGCGACGTGCCCTCGTCGCGCAGCTTCCGCTGGAGCGTCCGCGCGCTCAGGCCGAGGCGACGCGCGACCTTTTCGAGCCCCGCGTCGCCGCCCGCCCGCAGGGTCTGAAATATCTCCTGGCGCACGCGCTCGCCCGTCGCCTGCCGCCGCGGCAGCCGCGCGAGCATCTCTTCGGCCTGGCGTTCGAGCACGGTCGAGAGCGCGGGGTCTGCGCCGACCAGCGGGAGCGCGAGCAGCGAGGCGTCGAAGGCCACCTCGTTCGCGGGGCGCGAGAAGCGCACGGGGCAGCGGAATATCCTCCGGTGCTCGGACGTGTCGGCGGGCTCGGCGTGCCGGAAGCAGACTTCGAGCGGCGACCAGTCGACGCCCGTGGCGGCGCGGCCGAACTTGACGATGATGCTGAGCGACATCTCGCAGTCCTGCCGGCAGCCGTCGCCGTCCGCGCCCAGGTAGCGGTAGCCGACGCGCGCCCGCCCGCCCGCGGCGTCGAGGTCGTAGTCGGCGCCCGTGCTCCAGATCGAGTGGTAGCGGACGGCGCGGCGCAGACCCTCGCCGAGCGTCGGGCTGTTCATCAGGACGTAGCCGAGCACGTCGAAGACGCGCAAGGAGGTGCGCTCGCCGACGTGCAGCCCGAAGGCGTCGTCGCCCGTGAGGCGCGCGCCCTCCTCGTAGAGCGCGACGACCTGCGCGTAGGGGATGCGGCCGTCCGGGTCTTCGAGCGCGGCGGGGTCGAGCGAGACGGCGCGGCACAACTCCGCGGGCGAGACGCCGCGCCCGGACGCCGCGTCCAGAATCTTCCCGACTGCCTTGACGGAGATCGTGCCGGAGACGGCCATACAGAAGGCACCTCGCAACCCCGCCGAAAATTTAGCCCACGGCCTCGGGACTTCACAAGCCGCGGCACGTTTGTCGCCGCCGGTCAATCGGCTGTCGCGGAATGTCAAAACGCTTTCGCGCGCGGCGGTGTAGATTGAGCGGCGTTAGGCCGCGCGCGGCGCTGCCGGGTCGGTACCATACGCGGTAGCGGGCGGTACTGACCTTTTCACCCCCGACGGTCACCCCTTGGAGGAATCATGCTTCGCCGTCCGACTTCGCTCGCCCTCTCGCTCCTCTTCGCCCTCGCCGCGTCGGCCGTCGCGCGCGCGCAGGGTGCCGCGCCGGCCGCCGCCGCCCCGACCTACAAGAACTACGCCCCGCCGCAGTACGACGGCGCGGACGTTACCTCCTTCTACGTGACGATGCGCGACGGCGTGCGCGTCGCCGTGGACGTGGCGCTGCCGAAGGGGCTCGCGGCGGGCGCGCGCCTGCCCGCGGTCGTCGAGCAGACGCGCTACTGGCGCGCGCGCGACGGCCAGCGCGAGGCCGGAGCGGCGCAGAAGTTCTTCACCTCTTACGGCTACGCCTACGTGACAGCGGACGTGCGCGGGACGGGCGCGTCCACCGGCGTGTGGGCGCTGCCGTGGTCGCGCGACGAGGTGAAGGACGGCGGCGAGCTGGTCGAGTGGATAGTCCGCCAGCCGTGGTCGAACGGGCGCGTGGGCGCCGTCGGCAACTCCTACTCGGGGACGAGCGCCTTGATGCTCGCCGTGCCCAACCACCCCGCGGTCAAGGCCGTCGTCCCGCGCCACTACGAGTTCGACGTGTACGCCGAGAACGCCTTCCCCGGCGGCCTCCTCAACGAGTGGATGGTCAAGACCTGGGACGAGGGCAACCACCAGCTCGACCTCACGCCGGGCGTCAAGCCGGTGGACTCGGACGCCGACCGGGGCATCCTGCAGCGGGCGCTGAAGGAGCACGCGGCGAACATCGAGCTTTACAGGGCGGCGCGCGCGGTCGCGTTCCGCGACGACCGCCCGTTCGGCGGCAACTCGATAGAAGACTTCAGCGTCTACAGCCTCGCCGGCGAGATAGGTCGCTCGGGCGTCGCCGTCAACTCGTGGGGCGGGTGGTTCGACGCGGGCACGGCCGACGCCGTCATCAAGAGCTTCCTCACGCTGCCGAACCCGCAGCGCGCCGTCATCGGCCCGTGGAACCACGGCGGCGGCCAGAACGCGAGCCCGTACCTTTCGCCCTCCTCGCCGCAGGCGGCGCAGCGCACGGAGTGGCTGCGCTTCTTCGACCGGCACTTGAAGGGCATAGACACCGGCCTCACGTCCGAGAAGACGCTCACCTACTACACGCTCGGCGAGGAGCGTTGGAAGACGACGAAGACGTGGCCGGTGGCGGGGGCGACGAACGTGCGCTGGTACTTCGCGGAAGGGCGCGCGCTCTCGCGCTCCGCGCCGAAGGCGGCGGCGGGCGCAGACCCCTACGCGGTGGACTTCGAGGCGACGACGGGCGAGCGCAACCGCTGGCGCACGCAGCTCGGCGGCCCCGTCCGCTACCCCGACCGCGCCGAGGAGGACAAGCGGCTCCTCGCCTACACGAGCGCGCCGCTCGAAGAGGATACGGAGGTGACGGGGCACCCGGTCGTCAGCCTGCAAGTCTCCTCGACGACGGCCGACGCCGCGCTCTTCGTCTACCTCGAAGACGTGGACGAGGGCGGCCGCGTCACCTACATCACCGAGGGGCAGCTTCGCGCCTCCGCCCGCAGGCTGTCGGACGACCCGCGGCCTTACCGCTGGCCCGCGCCCTACCACTCCTTCAAAAGGAAGGACGCCGCGCCGCTCGTCCCCGGCCAGACGGCCGAAGTGAGGTTCGCGCTGCTGCCGACCTCCGTCCTCCTGCGCAAAGGCCACCGCGTACGCGTCGCCGTCGCCGGGCACGACAAGAGCGTCTTCGCGCGCACGCCCGCCGAAGGCAATCCCGTCCTCACCTTCGAGCGCAACGCCGCCCGCGCCTCCTTCGTCGAGCTGCCCGTCGTCCCCGCCGCGCGCCGCGACGCCCCGGCCGCGGACATCCTGACGACGGCCGGCGCGCCCGCTCCCACGCCCGCGCCGGCCGCGGCCCCGACGCAGCCCCCGGGGGCGAAGGCCGACGCGGCCCCGCCGACCGTCGAGCAGATTCTCGAACGCCACGTCGAGGCCGTCGGCGGCCGCGCGGCCGTCGAGAGGCTTTCGAGCCGCGTGATGAAGGGGACGTACTCCGTGCCCGGGCGCAACTTCAGCGCGCCGTTCACCTCCTACGCGAAGGCGCCCGACAAGCTCGCCCTCGTCGTCTCGGGCGAAGGCCGCACGATGGCGCAGGGTTTCGACGGCGCGGTCGGCTGGGACAAAGACCTCGGCGGCAAGGGCTCGAACGAGATAAGCGGCCCGCAACTCGCCGAGATGCGGCGGCAGGCCGACTTCTACCACACGCTCCACCTCCGCGAAGCCTACCCGAAGATGACGCTCGTCGGCACGGCTAGGCTCGACGGGGGCGAGGCGTACGTCGTCGAGGCCGTCCCGGCCGAAGGGCGCAGGGCGCGCCTCTACTTCGACGCGCGGAGCTACCTGCTCGTCCGCCGCGACCTCCTCGCGGAGCCGCCGCACCAGCCGGAGCCCGTCGCCGAGACCTTCCTCGAAGACTTCCGCCGCGTGGACGGCGTGCTCGTCCCCTTCAGACGCCGCACCGTCTACCCGCTCGCCGAGCCGGAGGCCGCGCTCATCGTCCTCACCTCCGACGAGGTCAAACACAACGTCGCCATCGACGACTCCAACTTCCGCAAACCCTGATTGGAGGCGAAAGGGGCGTGAACCGTAAACCGTGAGCCGTGACGAGAAGAGTACAGTTTTTATTCCCGCCACGGCCCACGGTTTACGGCTCGCGGCCTTTCTCCCTTTGCCTTTTGCCTTTCGGCTTCTTTAAGATTGCATGGCGCGGAACGTGCGTGGCGTTTCGGCCGTATGGTATGTGGAAGGAGGTTCTCCACTAATGGCTGACACGAACGATTCGAGGTACAACACGGGCAACCCCATCTGCGACGCGGTGCGCTTCCTGTGCGACGCGTCGTTTGCCGTGCTCCCGCCGGACGCGGCGCGGCATTTGGGCGAGTTCGAGAAGAACTTCTGGGGCGGGCTGCGCTGGTTCGCCGAGAAGAACATCGGCTGGATTGACGACAGCCTCGCGGCGGCCGACCGGCTGCGCGATGAGTGGCGCCGCGAGCGCCACACGCCGCCCGGCCCGGAGCCGATCACGTCCACACCGCCGCCCGAGGGCGTGGGTTGATTGTTCAATTTTTGATTTTAGATTTTTGATTTGCGTCTAGGGCGCGGCCCGGCCTCTCGCCGGCCGGCCTCTTTAATCGCAAATCAAAAATCAAAAATCAAAAATCAAAGATTTCATATGCAAGTTCTGCTGGCCGAAGAGTACGGTTTCTGTTTCGGGGTCGAGCGCGCCGTCGAGATGGTCGAGGGGGCGCTCGGCGAGGGCGCGACCGTGCGCACGCTGGGCCCGCTCATCCACAACACGCAGGAGATTCAACGCCTCGAAGCCGAGGGCGTGCGCACCATCGACGCGCCCGGCGACGTGTCGGAGGGCGAGACGGCCGTCATCCGCGCGCACGGCGTCACGCCCGGGGTGCAGCGCGCGCTCGAAGCCCGCGCCGAGCGCGTCATCGACGCGACCTGCCCGTTCGTCACCAAGGTGCAGAAGCTCGCCGAGCGCGCCGCCCGCGAGGGGCGCGACGTGGTCGTCGTCGGCAACCCCGACCACCCGGAGATGATAGGCGTGGTCGGCTACGCGCCCGGCCGCGCGCACGTCGTCCGCGACGCCGCGGAGGTGGCGAGCCTGCCGGCGCTGCACGCGCCGCTCGTCGTCTCGCAGACGACTTTGAAGCTCCAGACCTTCCTCGACGCGGCCGAGGCCGTGCGCCGGAAGGCCGACGCGGAGCCGCAGGTCGTCAACACCATCTGCTCGGCGACGCGCGACCGGCAGGACGCGGCGCGCGCGCTCGCCGGCCACGTGGACGCCTTCTACGTCATCGGCGGCAAGCACTCCTCGAACAGCCTGAAGCTCCTCTCGGTCTGCAAGGAGCAGTGCGAGAAGAGCTTCCTCATCGAGACGCCCGACGAGATCGACGCGGCCGACCTCGCCGGCGCCGACTGCGTCGGCGTCACGGCCGGCGCCTCGACGCCCAACTGGCTCATCGAACAGGTCGTCGCCCGCCTGCGCGAGATAGGGAAGTAAAAGAGAGGCCGGGGCCAGTTAAAAGGCTAAAGGCCGGGGGCTAGTTGGAGCGGTTAAACCTCCAACTAGCCCCCGGCCTTTTAACTGGCCCCTGTTTTAAAAGTCTTCTTCCGCCTCGTCCACCTGCTGGAGGGCGCTGACGACGATGCGCGCCTCTTCGGACTCGTACTCGTCGGCCTGCGATTCGAGGGCGGTGCGCGCTGTCTCGGCGTCCACGGGGTCGCCGAGCAGCGAGACGAGGACGGCGGTCGGCAGTTGCAGCAGCGCCTCCTGCGCCACGGCGCGCACGGCCGGGTTCAGGTGGCGCGCCGTCTCGCACAGCTCGCTCGGCGCCAGCCGCGCCGTCATCACGTCGGCGACCTCGTCCACGCGCGCGTAGTCCTTCACGCGCAGCGCGCGTTCGAGCAACTGCGCGAAGACCTCGGAGGAGCGCGCCTCGCGGTTGAGCACGGCCGCGCAGGTCTCGGTCATGCGGAGCAGGTCGCGCGACTGCTCGTCGCCCAGGGGCTCGGGGCCGACCTCGGCGACGCGCTCGTCGAGCGCCGCGAGCAGGCGGCTCAGCTCCCACTCGGAGCGCGCGTCGTAGTTCGTCTCGCGGCGTGAGGCCGTCGTGGTGGCGGCCGGCCCTTGAGGGGGGGCCGGCGTGGAGAGGGCGCGCACGACCATGCTGCGCGTCGAGGGCCTCATGCCCTGCCACACGCTCGCCACGCGCGCTCCGAAATCCTCGATTGTCATCTTCTAAAAAACTCTTCCCGCGGCCCTCTTGGCGGCCGAACGGCGGATACTATAGCAGACGGGGTGGTGGGAGACGAATGGAAAGTAGACAGTAGACAGTAGACAGTAGACAGTAGGGGAGAGATAAAGGCAGCGCGACTCTCATCGGTTGACGATGGAAGCCGCGCTGCCTCTTTTTCTACTGTCTACTGTCTACTGTCTACTGTCTACTTAACGGTTATGGTCTATGATCTCGGTGATGTCGGAGAAGTGGATTTTGACCAGCTCGCCGTCCGCGCGTTCTATCTTGACGCTCGGGCGCGTGAGCGCCTGCGTCTGCTTGAGGCTGCGGACGACGCCGCGGACGCGCGTGCCCTTCTCGGTCACGATCTCGACGTTGTCCTTGCCGTAGAGCGGCTGGAGCGCCGCCAGCGCCTTCGTTACTTCCACCAGAGCCTCCTCGGGGTGTGCGGCCGGCGGCGGGCAGTCCGAAACGCCCTCGCGCCCGCCGCCGCCTACCTCCCGCCCACCGCTTACCGCCTGCCGCCCGCTTCCCCGCACGCCGCGTGCCGCTTGCGCGCGCGGGGCGGCGCGAGCAAAATGTCCTTGTCGCCGCGTGACTTTAAGTCGTGTGCACGAGTCTAAGTCGGGCTCGCCCGGGATGCAACCGCGGCGCTCCAGGGGGCGTATATTCTTAGCACACGACGCCGGGCGAGAGGTGCGCCGCACGCGCGCGCCGCGGCCTCGCCGGACTCAGAACCCAACCCGACCCGCGACCCGAGGAGGGGCGTTCATGCGAGCTGAACAGACGGAGACGGTCAACTGCCCGAGCTGCGGCGCGACGCTCGTCGCGGGGCTCAGGTTCTGCCGCATGTGCGGCTACCGCCTGGGCGAGGGCGTCGAGGAGTTCGTCCCCACGCAGCGCTTCGACCCCTCGCAGATTCCGACGGCCGCGCAGCAGCCGCCGGCCACAGACCCCTTCGCCCCGCGACAGACCTGGGGCGCCGCGCCCATCCAGCCCGCCCGCCCCTTCGGCGCGCCCGCGGCGTTCGGCCAGGAGCAGGCCGACGGCGCGGCCGCGAGGTGGGGGAAGGTCTGCGCTCCGAAGCGCGGCGGGTGGTGGATGTGGGTGGTCATCGCGCTGGTGCTCATGTTCGCGGGCGGCATGCTGCCGCTCGCGATGAAGGTGCGCAAGGGGAGGGGCGCGGGGGGGGCCGTGGGCGGCCCGGCCGTCACGAGGTCTTTCCTCGGCGTTGACGGCTTCGAGGCGGCGCCGGGCGGCGGCGCGCTCGTCGCCGGCATCGCCGCGCCGGACACGCCCGTCGTCCGCGCCGGCCTCATCGGCGGCGACATCATCAAGACCTTCGACGGCAAGCCGGTCAGGGACGACGACGAGATGCGGGAGATTCTGGAGCAGACGCCGGCGGGCAAGTCCGTCGAGGTCGTCTACGTCCGCGACGGCCAGCCCGCGACGACGACGCTCACCACCATCGCCACGAGGGACAACCCGGGCACGCGCGCCTTCGACCTGCGGCCGGGCGGGGCCGGCAACATCGGCATCAGGCGCAACGACCTCGACCGCGTGCAGGTGCCGGGGACGAACATCTACGGCGCGGAGCTGGGCGACATCGACCGCAACGGCCCGGCCGACCTGGCGGGGCTGCGCAAGGGCGACATCGTCATCAAGTTCGGCGACTACCTCATCCGCACCCCGGGCGACCTGCGCTACCGCATCTCCGAGGCGCTGCCCGGCAGCACCGTCCCCGTCCTCGTCGTCCGCGGCCCCGAGCAGGTCACCGTCCCCGTCAAAGTCGGGAGGAGCAAAGACTAGCCGCCCGCGGGGGAAGGCAAAAGTAAAAAGGCAAAAGTGGGCGGGTAAGATACGGCGTGCCTCTCGTCGGTAAGTGACTACGAGAGGCACGCCGTCTTTCCGTCTCCACTTTTGCCCTTCGCCCTTTTACTGTTGCCTTTCACGCAGCCGCGCCTCCATCTCGCGGCGCACGTCCTCCCTGTCCTCCTCGGCCTCGTCGGGCTCGAACAGCTCGAAGAGCGCGTAGGGCGCCTCGCCCGCGAGGCGCAGCTCCCACGCCTCGCGCCCTTCCGCCGAGGGGCGCGTGAACCACATCGCGTCCACCTCTGACTCCGTGACGGGCGCGCCCTCGAACTCCGCGCCGCCCAGCTCGGCCAGCGCCTCGGGTCGCGCCAGCACGCGCGCCAGCCGCCATCCGTGGCGACGGTACTGCGCGAGTATCTCCTGAAAGTTTTGCAGCCTGCTCATCCGTTTGCGCGCGCCGACCCCGAGAGAATTTCCGCCGGGGGATTGCCACCGCCCGCCCCCGTTCGTTTACAATCCCCCCTGCGTGTTACCACACGGGCGCGGGCGCCGACAAGTCCCGCCCTCAACGCCGCACCCCGCGCGGCGCGCCGAGAGGAGAACCCACGGGCTTGTCCGTCGAAAAGCATAAGGATGAAGAGGCGGGGCGCGGCGCGCGCTTCGGCGCCGGCGCCGACTCGCCGTTCCACGGGGCGCTCGCGCGCTCGCTCCGGCGGCAGGGGGTGAGCCTCGAAGGCTTCTGCCCGGCCGACGACGCGCTCGCGCGCCGCGTGCTCGAAGAGTACGGCGCGATGTTCGTCGCAGAGGGCGTGCGGCTCCCGCCGTCGTGCGTGCTTGATTCGGAGGAGGCGGTCGAGCGCTTCCAGCGCGAGGCGGGCTGGCGCGCCGAGACGCTGGAGGGCTCGGTCATCGAGCTTCAGCCGGCGGCGATGGAGGCGCTGATGAACGCGCGCGAGGAGGCGGCCTACGCCGGCCTGCGCGTCACGCCGCGCGGCGGGGGCGAGGCCGGCCGCCGCAGCTTCGCAGACTCCTTGCGGCTCTGGCGCTCGCGCTGCGACCCCGCGCTCGACTACTGGTGCGCAGAGGGGCGGCTCGAAGGCGACGAGGCCGAGCGCCTGCGCGGCCTGCCCCTGCGCGAGCAGGCGTCGGCCGTGCTGGAGCTTGAGCGCGGCGGCATCTTCTTCAGCAAGGACTTCAAGAAGAGCATCCTCCAGTCGGTGGCCGCGCCCGGCGCCTCGCAACACCTCGCCATGCTCGCCCTCGACATCAACGAGTACGCCGACGCCCGCGTGCGCCGCCTGCTCGCGCTCCACGGCTGGTTCCAGACCGTCCTCAGCGACCTGCCGCACTTCACCTACCTCGGCCTCGAAGAGCGCGAGCTGCCCTCGCGCGGCCTCCGCCGCGTCGAGTCGTCCGGCCAGAACTTCTGGGTGCCTGACATGGGGAGTAGACAGTAGACGGTAGACGGTAGACAGTAGACGGTAGGGCTCCGCCTCGGGTGAGTTGACACCGAGTCCCGGGCGTCCCGACGGAAGAAGGTTTTTCCTACTGTCTACTGTCTACCGTCTACCGTCTACTCCCCCTTTACTTTTTCCGCCGTTTGTGAGAAAGACTTGTCGCCATTAAGTCGAGCTTTCGAGTCGGCTCTCCCGGGGGAGACTCCCGGCCGGGCCCGAAATTTACACCCCTGAAAATTTGAGCCCCGAACCGCGCGGCCGGGTGCCCGCGCGCCGCCGGCGGGTCGGGCCGTAAAGGAGAGAAAGATGATCGCATGTCCTTCCTGCGGTTCGGAGAACGTCGAGGGCACGCGCTTCTGCGTGAAGTGCGGCACGACGCTCCCGGCCACCCCCGCCCCCGAGTCCTGGCGCCAGAGCGGCGACCTCGGGCAGCAGCAGCAGACGCAGCAGCCCGGCTACCAGTCGGGCGGCTACGCCCCCCCGCAGACGCCCCCCGCCTACACGCCGGGCTACACGCCGGGGCAGAACCTGTCCTACCAGCCCGGCGTGGGCGGCGGCGCCGACTGGCAGGCCGCGGGCGCCAACAAGAAGATGGCGGCGGGGCTGTGCGGCATCCTGCTCGGCGGCCTCGGCATCCACAAGTTCGTCCTCGGCTACAACACCGAGGGCATCATCATGCTCGCCGCGTGCATCGTCGGCGGCATCCTGACCTGCGGCATCGCCTCGGCGGCCGTCGGCGTCATCGGCCTCATCGAGGGCATCATCTACCTCACGAAGTCGGACGAGGAGTTCGTCCGCACCTACGTCCAGAACAAGAAGCCCTGGTTCTAAGGCCGGGGCGGCGGGCCATGAGGGCCCGGAAAATTTCGGCGGGCGGGGCGGCGCGTCAGCCGGCCCGCCCGCCGGACGTTAAAACCCCGGGCGGCCGAAAAATCATTGCGCCCGGCGGCGAAAGTGCTTACACTCTCCACTCGCCCGCACGCGTCGGAGTCGCGGGCGAAAAGTTTCTCCCCGTACAAACGTCGTCCCAGTTAAGTTTCACCCGTGGCGCCCGGGCCGCGGCCCCCTTTTCTCTCTACTGCCCCGCTTCCGAGAAGCAGAGAACTGGCGCACGCAGTCCGCAGCGACCCTTCCCCGACTAAGAGAGGGTCAGGAGATGGACACCCCCCAAATCATCGCCGGGCGGTTTCGCGTCGAGCGCGAAATCGGCAGGGGCGGCATGGGCACGGTCTACCGCGCCTCGCACCTCGGCCTCGAACGCCCCGTCGCCGTCAAGATACTCAAGCAGGAGTTCGCCGCACACCCCGAGATCGCCGACCGCTTCATGCGCGAGGCGCGCACGATGGCGCGCCTCAAGCACCCGCGGGCGGCGATGATCTTCGACGCCGGGCACCTCGCCGACGGCCGCCCCTTCATCGTCATGGAGTACGTCGAGGGCTCGACGCTGGCCGAGACGCTGGCGGGCGAGGGCCCGCTCGCGCCCGAGCGCGCCGTCCGCGTCGCCGCCGAGATTTGCGAAGTGCTCGACGCGGCGCACGCGCTCGGCATCGTCCACCGCGACCTCAAGCCGTCGAACATCATCCTCAACGAGCGCGGCGTCTGCGTGCTGGATTTCGGCATCGCCAAGGTCTTGCAGGACTCGACCGACGTGACGCGCACGCACCCGACGACCGAGTCCGGCCTCGTCATCGGCACGCCGCGCTACATGTCGCCCGAGCAGTGCCTCGGCCACAAGGTCGGGCCCGCGAGCGACCTCTACAGCGTCGGCGTCCTGCTCTACGAGATGCTCGCCGGGAGGCCGCCCTTCGTAGACCAGCTCTCGTCGGTCGTGCTCGTCAAGCAGGCGACGGCGCAGCCGCCCGCGCTGCTCTCGCTGCGCCCCGAATGCCCGCGCGCGCTCGCGCTCGCCGTCCACACGCTGCTCGCCAAGAACCCCGCGCACCGGCCCGCGACCGCCGCCGAGGCGCGCCGCAGCGTCGAGCAGTGCGTCGGGCGCGAGGGGCGGGAGGCGGCGGCCGCCGCCGCAGGCGTGCTGACGGAGCCCTTCGCCGGAACAATCGGCGCGCTCGACTCCGGGCGCTTCACCTTCACGCGCGTGGCCGCGCTCTTCGCGCTGCTCGCCATCGGGTTCACGGTGGCAGCCGCCTGGTCAGCGCGCGCCGCGCGCGAGGGCGCGCTGAAGGAGGCCGCGCGCGACCCGGCGGCGCTGGCCGCCTCGCTCATGCCGCGCAAGGCGCGCGCGCCGCGCCCGCGCCAGACGCCCGCGCTCACGCGCGAGGCGGCGTGGCGCTTGGCTTCGTCGGCCGTGCGCGGGCGCGTCGAGGACGTGCTCGTCGCGGGCACGGGCGCGGGGCAGGTGGTCGCGGCCGTCGCGTCCGACCCCGCGGACGGCGCGACCTCGCTCGTCATCGTCGAGCGCGCGGGCTCGGGCTACGCGGTGACGAGGAGCGTGCCGCTCGACGTGGAAGGCTTCCGCGGCGCGGCGTGGGCGGCCGAGGCCGCCGACCTCGACGGCGACGGCCGCGAGGAGGTGCTCTGCACGGGCACGCGCCCGTCGGACGGCGCGCACGAGGGTCGCCGCTACGTCGTCTACTCGCCGAAGGGGCGCGACACCTACAGCATGCACCTCGCCCCCGACACGACCGGCGTGCACGCCCTGCGCGCCACCTGGTCGCCCAACACGCAGGGGCGCGAAGCCCAACTCTTCCGCCACGCCCTCCGCCAGCGCGCGCTCGTGAATTAGAGGTTAGAGGTTAGAGGTTAGAAGTTGAGCCTTGCCTTCGGCCCCGCTTTCATCAACGGGGGCCGACGGCAAGGCTCTTTTACTAACCTCTAACCTCTAACCTCTAACTCAGCGTCCGAAGATGTCCGGGGCGAACTCGCGGAAGAGGTTGCCGATGGCGCCGGAGACGAAGGTCATGCCGAAGCGGCGGAAGGTGGCGTCCGCGCCGACGCGGTCGTGGCCCGGGGTGCTGCGCTCCCAGACGTTGGCGAACGCGCTCGCGGTCATCGCCCCGGCGAAGCGCGAGTAGTTCGGCTCAAGCTTCCAGTCGTCGTCGCGCGTCACAAAGAGGCGGCTGACGGCGTGCGCCACGCGGCGGCCGACGCTCTTCTGCGGCGCGCGCTCGTAGCGCGGGTCCTGTTTGAAGAGCGCGGGGTAGAAGCCATTGCCGAAGAGCCTGTAGGTCGTGCCGGTGGCGAAGACGCGCGCGGTCGTAGAGCCCCAGTCGGCCAGCTCGTCCCCCGTGTCCTTGTGCGGCAGGCGGTCTTCGCCAATCTGCCTGATGCCGCCGTTGAAGGCGGCCACCGCGTAAGGCGCGGGGCTGAGGAAGGCGCCGCGGAAGGCGCGCCTCACCTTCTGCCCGGCGGTCAGCGGCGCGGGCGGGTTCTGCTGCTGCTGCGCGCCGCCCGACTGCCGGCCCCGCCGCCGCGTCGTCTGCCCGTCCGCCTTTTCTTCTTCGCCGAACCCCCGCGGCGCCTCGGCCGGGGCGAACGAGAAGAGGTTGCCGCGGTGCTCGCGCGGCCGGTCAGCGTCTTGTGCGCGCGCCGCGTCGGCGGCCGACAGTGTGAGCGCCAGCGCGAAGAGCGCCGCCGACAGACGGATACACGCCTTGAACATCTTCATCCCTCCGGGTAGTTTTATCGTCGCTTGGGGCGGGCCGCATTGTAACCCAGACGCGCGCGCTATCCGAAGCACCCTGTTTGCGGCACGGGCGCGGCCGGAAATAATTCCACATTCCAAATTCGAATCTCAAATGCTCCGAGCCCCCGCACGGCCGAAGCAGCCGCCTCGACGTTGCCGTCCGGGCCCGGGCCGAATACAATCCCGACGCGGACACCGCCGCGCCCCGTCGCCAATTTCATCCTCTTAACGTGACGAGTCCGACAGGAGTCTCGACCGTGTACTTTAAACAGTTCTACCTCGGTTGTCTGGCGCACGCCTCTTACCTCGTCGGCTCGGACGGCGAGGCCGCGGTCGTAGACCCGCAGCGCGACGTGGAGCAGTATCTCGCCGAGGCCGAGGCGGAAGGGCTGAAGATCAAGTACGTCGTCGAGACGCACCTGCACGCCGACTTCGTGAGCGGCCACCGCGAGCTGGCCGCGCGGACGGGGGCCGAGATAGTCTTCGGCGCGAGGGCCGGCGCGCGCTTCCCGCACCGCGCCGTGAATGACGGCGACGAGCTGCGCGTGGGCAGGGTCGTCCTGCGAGTCCTTGAGACGCCCGGCCACACGCCCGAAAGTATCTCCCTCGTCGTCGTCGACACGGAGGTCTCGCCCGAGCCGCGGAAGGTTCTGACGGGCGACACGCTCTTCGTCGGCGACGTGGGGCGCCCCGACCTCGCCGGCGCGCGCGGCTTCACGCCGCAGCAGATGGCCGGGATGATGTTCGAGAGCCTGCACGGCAAGCTCCTCAAGCTCGGCGACGCGGTCGAGGTCTGGCCGGCGCACGGCGCGGGCTCGATGTGCGGGCGCAACATCTCGAAGGAGACCTCCTCGACCATCGGCGCGCAGCGCAGCTCCAACTACGCGCTCGCGCCGATGGCGCGCGACGAGTTCGTGCGCATGATGACGGCCGAACTGCCCGAGGCCCCGGCCTACTTCTCGACGGACGCCGAGCTGAACCGCGCGGGCGCGCCGCCGCTCGCCGAGATGCGGCGCCCCGCGGCGCTCCTCCCGCAGCAGGTCGCCGGCTACGCCAACCTCGGCTACGTCGTGCTCGACGTGCGCGCGGCCGCCGCGTTCGGCGCGGGGCACGTCCCCGGCGCGCTCAACGTCGGACTCGGCGGGCAGTTCGCGAGCTGGGCCGGCGCGCTCATCCCTTTGGGCACGCCCCTCGTCCTCGTCAGCGACGACGAGGCGCAGGTCGAAGAGGCCGTGACGCGCCTCGCGCGCGTCGGGCACGACGCCGTGCGCGGCTACCTGCGCGGCGGCATGCCGGCCTGGCGCGAGGCCGGCTTCGAGGAGGCCGTAGTCGAGCAGGTGACGGTCTCCGACCTGCGCCGCATGCTCGAAGAGCAGTCCGGGCTTCAGGTGCTCGACGTGCGGCGGCCGGCCGAGTTCGCCGCCGGCCACGCGCCGCGCGCCGTGAGCGCGCCGCTCTCGCCGCGGCTGCGCGAGGAGGCCGCGCGCCTCGACCCCGCGCGCCCGCTCGCGGTCATCTGCGCGGGCGGTTACCGTTCGAGCGCGGCGACGAGCCTGCTCCGCCCGCTCGGCTTCCGCCGCCTCTACAACGTCGAGGGCGGCACCGGCGCGTGGGTCGCCGCCGGCTTCCCCGTCGAAAAACCGACCGCGGCCATCTGAAACGGAAGTCCCGCCGCCGTTCGCAAACTGCTAACACGTCTTTCCCGCCTCGCCTTTTGCAAGGCGCGTAAACCTCCCGCCGCGAAAATCAAAGCGTAACCCGCCGACCCCGCTCCCGGCACGGGGCTTGAAGAACCAGACCGTGAAGGCGCGAGGTCAGAAGCGCCGCGGGGAGGTTCAAGGCCATGTTCGGAGAGCGTGTGTCGAAGGGTCGCGTGGTGCTGGCGGGCGGGAGCGGGTTTCTGGGCGGCGCGCTGGCCGAGGAGTTCGGGCGCGCAGGCTACGAGCCGGTCGTGCTGACGCGCAGGCCGGGAAGCGACTCGCGCGTGCGTCAGGTCTTCTGGGACGGCCGGACTGTGGGCGCGTGGGCGCGCGAGCTTGAGGGCGCGGCGGCGGTCGTCAACCTCGCGGGTCGCAGCGTGGACTGCCGCCACACGCCGGGGCACAGGCGCGAGATAGTCGAGTCGCGCGTCCTCTCGGTCGGGGCGCTCGGGCGCGCAATCGAAGCGTGCGCGGAACCGCCGCGCGTCTTCGTGCAGGCGGCGTCGCTCGCCGTCTACGGCGACGCGGGGCGCCGCCTCTGCGACGAGTCGGCGCCCGCGGGGCGCGGCTTCCCCGCCGAGGTCTGCCTGCGCTGGGAGCGCGCCTTCGACTCGCTCTCCCTGCCCGCGACGCGGAAGGTTCTGCTCCGCATAGGCTTCGTCCTCGGGCGCGACGGCGGCGCGCTCCCGCGGCTCGCGCGCCTCGCGCGGCTCTACCTCGGCGGCACCGTGGGCGAAGGCCGTCAGTACGTCAGTTGGATTCACGAGCGCGACTTCCGCCGCCTCGCCCTCTGGTGCGTCGAGCGCCCGGAGGCCGCGGGCGTCTACAACGCGACGGGCCCGTGCCCCGTCACCAACGCCGAGTTCATGTGCGAGCTGCGCTGCGCGCTCAAGCGGCCGTGGAGCCCGCGCCTGCCCGCGTGGCTCGTACGCCTCGGCGCGTTCCTGTTGAGGACGGAGCCCGGCCTCGCGCTCGAAGGCCGCCGCTGCATCCCCGACCGCCTCGTCGAGAGCCACTTCAAGTTCGTCTACACGAACCTTGAGAGCGCGCTCGCAGACCTGTTGACGGATGCGCCGCCGTACGAATCGGAGGGGAGTGAACTGCCGACTGGCGGCACGAGGTTATCCGCCGCCGACGCGGGCGCGACGCCGCAAAGGGCGCGGGCGGCGGTCGCCCACAGGTGACCCGCCGCCCGCGTCGCGCCCTGTGGTACGAAAACCAGGGCGAACAGCTTAAGGTTGCTCATCGCGCGCCCCTTTCCTCGATCAGTTGCAGCGTCCGGACGACGGTTCGCTCGTCCATGAGGAGGTCGAGCGGCGAAGAGTGCAGGTAGCCGTTCGTGCCGCGGGGCGCGCTTCGCCGCGAAGCGTACGCCCCTCAAGCGCCTCCAGCTTATCTTTGGCGGCCTGGCTCAAATCCGCGCCGGAACGGGTGCGGATGACGCGCGCCAGGGAGTTAACCTCCGCCCGGACAACGCCCGGCGGGCTGCCGTGCGCGGCGAACTCCACTTCGCTCAGGCCGCCGTGCATCCGCGCGACGTACTGCCGTCTGCCGTCGGAAGCTTTTTCGCCGGTGGTGGCGGACGAGTGCCACAGGCCGACGGCCGCGACCGTCGCGGACGCGGACAGAACCGCGGCCAGCACGACCCATAAAGAGGGTCTTGGTGGTTTCATGAAGGGAACGCTCCTTTACGTCTTTGTGAGAAATCGAGTGGACGCGACGCGTTACGTCATGCGGCAGGCGGCAAACGCGTTGGTTGCCGGTTAAGGAGTTACAGTGAGGCGTCCCGGATAGCGGCAGGGGCGCAGACCGTGAGCGCGCGCACACTGTATACCCCCCGCATGACCCGGTCAAACACTTCAAAGGCGGCTCGCGGCGGCGACAGGCCGCCGGGGGCGGGCGTTTGACGCCCCGCGTACAATCCGTTTAGCATCGCAGGCGTCCCCCGCAGATCCGCCGCGCGCCGGAGGGTGCTCGCCATCGAGTGGGTTAACTCGGTCGTCCACAGCAAGTGGTTCGAGCTGTTCCTGATCGTCTTCGTCGCCACCTTCCACGGCTACGGCGCGGCGTGGCTGGCCGTGCGGATGCTCTTCCGCCCGCACCGACCCGTGAAAGTCTTCGGCCTCACCGTCTGGCCGCAGGGCATGATCCCGCGCCACCGCGAGCGCCTCGCGCAGACCATCGGCCACGCCGTCGGCAACGAGCTGGTTTCGCAGGAGACGGTCGTCCACGCGCTCTTCGAGACGGGCTTCTTCCGCCGCAAGGTCGAGTCCTTCGTCGGCTCCTACACCGAGGAGCTTCTGGAGCGGAACTACACGACCTTCCTCGACGCGCTGCCGCGTTCGGCCCGCGCGCCGGTGCTCGACGCGCTCTCCGCGCTCCAGCTCCGCATCGCCGAGCACATCGCCGGCGCGCTCCGCAGCGAGGAGACGGCCGAGGCCGTCGCGCGCTTCATCGACCGCCGCGTGGACGAGATACTGGCGCAGCGCCTCTCCGAGACGGTCGGCGCCGAGACGTTCGAGCAGGCGCTCGGCTTCGTCGAGAACCGCTTCCGCGGCGTCGTCACCGAGCCCGGCTTCGAGTCGAAGGTGCGCGAGTTCGTCTCGGCGCGCGTCGACGAGCTGGCGGCGAGCCGCGCCACGCTCGCCGAGATGTTCACGCCCGACACCGTGGCCGTCATCAAGGAGCGCATCGACAGCCAGGTGCCGCCCATCGTCGAGCACCTGACGGAGATCGCCACCAACCGCGGCACGCGCAAGCAGATCGGCGCGCTCATCAAGCGCGAGGTGGACGACTACTACCAGCAGCTCAACTTCTTCAAAAAAATCTTCATCTCGCGCGAGCGCATCCACAGCGAGGTGGACGACCTCGTCAACAAGACCCTGCCGCGCCGCGTCGGCGAGTTCCTCTCGGGCGAGGCGTTCGAGCGCCAGGCCGAGGAGTTTCTGAACTCCACCATCGACGGCGTGCTCGCGCGCCCCGTCAACGAGCTGGTCGGCAACATCGCGCCCGACCGCCTGGAGATAGTCAAAGACCAGGTGGCCGAGCGCATCCTCGCGGTCGCGCGCAGCCCCGAGCTTTCGACCTCCGTCTCGGCCTACGCCACGGACGCGCTCGAAAGGCTCCGCCCGCACACGCTGCGCGCGCTCCTCGAACACGCGCGCCCCGACTCGGCCGAGCAGGTCAAGGGCTTCCTCGCGCGCGGCCTGATGGGCGTGCTGTCGCGCGAGGAGACGGCGCGCACCGTCAACGCCATCCTCGCCGCGCAGGTCGAGAAGCTTCTGGTGCGCCCCATCGGCCGCGTCGGCGACCTCGTGCCCGAGGAGAAGGTGAGGCGCGCCGCCGCCGCGCTCGCCGACCGCATCGAGTCGGCCGCGCGCGAGCGGCTGCCGCAGGCCATCGCCGAGTTCGACATCGGCCGGATAGTCGAGGAGAAGGTCGCGGGCTACCCCATCAAGAAGCTCGAAGACCTCGTCCTCTCGGTCGCCAAGCACCACCTGCGCACCATCGAACTCTTCGGCCTCCTCATCGGCTTCGCCATCGGCGTCGTCCAGGCCGCCTACCTCTACTTCCGCCTCATGTGGAGGTGAGGTAAAGAAGTAGACAGTAGACAGTAGACAGTAGTCAGTAGCACTCCGCGCCACGGTCGTTGCCGCTGACGTGCGGACGGTTCATTAACTGCCGGCAGTTTTTCTACTGACTACTGACTACTGACTACTGTCTACTGCTCTCTCCCCTTGCGTCGGGCAACCCTTTCGTCGGATAAATATACCTACCCCAACCCCCCGTTTCGTTCACGCGAAGACGCGCCGCGCCCGGCTCTCCCTACGCGGCGCGGGCGGGAGTTTTTTCGAGTCGAGGAGGGAGAGGCTTTTCATGTTCACACGCGGAATTTTAAAGGTGGTGCTCGCCGCGCTCGCGCCGCTCGCGGTGGCGGCGGCGCCGGCGCACGGCCGGCAGCAGCAGGAGCAGGGCTCCGTGCGCTACGACCGCTTCGAGTCGGAGCGCTCGGACAAGCTGACGGGCGGGCGCATCGAGAAGGGGCAGTTCGAGCCGGGCCGCCCCGACATCCGCCTCACGCTCAACGTGCCCTCGTTCCGCCTGACGCTGTGGCAGGACGGGCGCGAGGTGAAGTCCTACCACGTCGGCGTCGGGATGAAGGATTACCCCATCTACATCGGCGAGCGCGAGGCGCGCGAGGTCATCTGGAACCCGCCGTGGATACCGCCGGCGAGCGACTGGGTGTCGGGGCACAAGGGCGTCCGCCCCGGCGAGATCATCAAGGCGGGCGACCCGCGCAACCCCATCGGCAAGGTCAAGATTCCTCTGGGGGACGCCTATCTCATCCACCAGGCCAAGGGGCCGGGCGACCTCGGCAACCTCGTCTCGCACGGCTGCGTCCGCATGATGCTCGCCGACCTCTACGACCTTGCGGAGAAGATAGTCGCGGCGCGCTCGCTCCCCGTCACGCGCAAGCAGATCGCGGCCGCGAAGGCGAGCAAAAGGACGCTCACCGCCGCGCTCGACGAGCCGCTCGAAGTGGACATCAACTACGACACGCTGGTCGTCGAGGGCGGCGCGCTCTACATCTACCCAGACGTCTACGGGCGCGGGACGAACACGGCGTCGCGCCTGCGCGACGAGCTGCGCACGAGCGGCGTGGACGACTCCTCGCTCGCCGACGCCGAGCTGAAGAAGCTGCTCGCGAGCGTCACGCGCCGCACCAGGTTCGTCGTGCCCGTCCGCAGCATCGAGCAGGGCAGCGCCCTCGCCGACGGCCGCTCCGAGCCGCTCCTCGGCTCGCCGAAGCAGTCCCGACCCGTAAGAAAGAGGAGGGCGGTCGCCAGCAGCGGCAGGTGACGGATTGGCCTCCGGAGGGAGATTCAAGGGGAGGCCGTATTGCGTGCGTGCGCCGCCCTAGCTCTCATCGCGTAGGCTCTTTTGCAGCCACGCTATGTCTGAGCGATCTTTGTCGCGCCCGGCGGCCAGCTTGTTCTTCAGCAGGTCTTCTTTCGAGAGGACGAATACTTCTATACCGTCCACATCGACCTTCACCTTGCCGCGGGCCGCCCCGTCGAAATCGACGCCGTCGATCCCCGTCAGTAGATCAATCCTGTGAGGCTCGACGCCGAGCTGAAGGACTGTGGCCGGCGTGGTGAAGTCTTCTTCGGAGATGCCGGAGGTCGGCGCGCCGAACTTGGCGAGGGCGCGCAGAACCTTCCGCGCGTTGTCAGGGCTATTCCCGAGCCATACGTCTATGTCGCCGGTAGCGCGGACGAGGCCGTGCGCCGCGAGGGCGTACGCGCCGACTACGATGAAGTCAACCCCCTCGTCGTTTAAGCACGACAACATGTCTCTGAAGTCTGGATTCAGCATCGAGCTTTTCCCTGAACGACCAGGCGTCGAGGGTGAGCTGCCACACCATGCCCATTAACTCTCCCGGGGTTTTGCCCTTCAGGTCGCTCTCGCCGGCGTCGTACAGCGAAAGCTTCCTGAGTAGAACCTTCCTCTTCATGAGACGCCCCTTCCGGTCACCTGACAGCACGTGCACTCATTCCGAGTCGGGGCGGCGGGCGACGTTCTCGGCGAGCGCCTTGGCCTCGGGGAAGAGTTCGAGGGCGCGCTGCACCTGCGTGTCGCCTTCGAGGAGGAAGCGCGTCGCGGCGTCCCCGCCGTAGGCGGCGTTGACGAGCCCCTCGCGTATGCGCAGGCGCGCGTACTCCATCTCGCGCTCGACCTGCGCGGGCGTGAGCCCGGCCTCCGGGTCGCGCTTGACGAAGTCGCGGAAGGCTTGCAGGACCTTGTCGCTGACGACGAGGTCGGTCGGGCGAGGGCTTCGGCCGAACTGCGGCTCGGCCGTGACGCGGTAGGATTCGAGCCCGGGAATCTGGCCGCCGGCGAGCTGGCGCACGAAGTAGAAAGCCTCCTCGTAGACGCGCACGCGCACGGGGCTGCCCACGTCGAGCGGCTTGACCTCGCGGTCGGGCGTGATGCCGCCGCCGCCGTAGAAGACGCGGCCGCCCGCCGTGTGGATGGCCGGCCCCGAGGGCGTCGGGGCGGGCGTCGGCTGCGGCGTCGGCGCGGCCGCGCCGGCGTTCGGCGCCGCCGGGGCCGACGGCTGCGTCAGCGCGTTCGGGTTCTGGTGCGTGTAGTAGTCGTAGACGGAGCCGGCCGCGTAGGCGCGCTGGATGAGGCGGCCGTAAGGGGTGTAGTACTTCGCGGTCGTCAGCGTCAGCCCGGCGCCGTAGGGCAGGTTGAATATCCGCTGGACGAGCCCCTTGCCGAAGGTCGTCTCGCCGACGACGAGGCCGCGCCCGTGGTCCTGAATCGCGCCGGCGACGATCTCGGACGCCGACGCCGACTGGCCGTTCACCAGCACGACGAGCGGGAACTCGACGGGGTCGTAGAAGACGTTCTTGTACTCGCGGTTGCTCTCCGAGTCGCGGCTGCGGACGGAGACGACCGCCTTGCCGCGCGGGACGAAGTGGCTGGCGACCTTGATGGCCTGGTCGAGCAGGCCGCCGCCGTTGCCGCGCAGGTCGAGGACGAGCTGCTGCATCCCCTGGCCGCCGAGGCTTTCGAGCGCGCGCGCCAGCTCCTCCGAGGTCGTCTGCGTGAAGCCGCCGGTCAGGCCGACGTAGCCGACGCCGGGGCGGAGCATGAAGTAGTTGCGGATCGAGGGCTGCGGGACGCTGCCGCGCTTGATGGTGAAGTAGAGCGGCGCCTGGCTCCCGGCGCGCTCGACCTTGATGGTGACGGGCTCGCCCTCGGGGCCGCGCACGGCCTTCGAGACGGCCTGCGTCGTCCAGTCGCGCGCGTCCTTGCCGTCCACCTCGACGATGCGGTCGCCGAAGCGCAGTCCGGCCTTCGCCGCGGGCGTGCCCTCGATGGGCGTCTGGACGTAGACGCCGTCGCGGTGGCGCAGGATGGAGACGCCGATGCCGGTGAAGCGCGACTCCTGATCCTGCATGAGCCGCCTGTACTCTTCGGGCGTGAAGAAGTTCGAGTGCGGGTCGAGCGAGAGGAGCATCCCCTGGACGGCCGCCTCGTTCGCCTTCTCGTAGTCCACGGTGTCGACGTAGTTCTCCGAGATGACGGAAAGCGCCTCGTTGTAGGCGGCCTCGACGCTCCCGGCGCCGCCCTGGCCGCCGCCGGCGGCCTGCGAGAAGGCGCGCCTGCCGTAGATGCCGCCGACGAGCGTGGCCGCGATGACGATGACCGCCGCCGTGATTCTCCCGAACGTCCTGCTGCTCATGATTTAAAGACCCCCGAACTCCCCTTGTCCTGCGCGCGTTTGTGCCCGTGCGGGTATTTTAGCACCGGAAATCTGAAAGCAGTAGACGGCAGGAAGTAGGCAGTAGACAGTAGACAGTAGACAGTAGATAAAAGAGGTGCGGCACGTCTCGGCACTCAGACCGGAGCGCGCCGCCTCTGCTTCCCCTACTGTCTACTGACTACTGACTACTGTCTACTTCCTACCGTCTACTGCCTACTTCTGCTATATTTTCGCGGCGGAATCACACAGGGAAGTTTCGCGGAACCGATGTCTTCATCTTCTCTCTCCATCGTCATCCCCGCTTACAACGAGTCGGCGCGCATCGGGAAGAGCTTGCGCGAGATTCTGGCCTACCTCGAAGCCGAGCGCGGCGGCGGCGAGGTCATCGTCGTCGACGACGGCTCGAAGGACGACACGGCGCGCGTGGCCGAGTCGGTCTTCGCGGAACGGGCGGCGCGCGGCGTCGAGACGCGAGTCATCCGCGTCGAGCCGAACAAGGGCAAGGGGAACGCTGTGCGGACGGGGCTGCTCGCCGCGCGCCACGCCGTCGCCGCCTTCTTCGACGCAGACCTCTCGATGCCCGTCACCGAGACGCCCAAGCTCGTCGAGCCCATCCGCTCGGGGCAGTACGACGTGGTCTTCGGCTCGCGCGCGCTCGACCGCCGGCTCATCGGCACGCACCAGCCCTGGACGCGCGAGCAGAGCGGCCGCGTCTTCAACCTGATGATGCGGGCGCTCACGGGCCTCCCCTTCAAGGACACGCAGTGCGGCTTCAAGGCGTTCCGCATGGACGTGTGCCGCGCGGTCGTCGAGGGCGCGCTGATAGACCGCTTCGGCTTCGACGTGGAGCTGCTCTTCATCGCGCACCGCGCGGGGCTGCGGATGCTCGAATACCCCGTCCGCTGGGACGACGTGGCCGGCGGCTCGGTCAGCTTCCGCTCGGGGCTGCAAGGCTTCGCCGAGCTGCGGCAGGTCAGGCGCAACGCCTCGCGCGGCCTCTACGACGCGGCCGTCCGCCGCGCGCGCGAGGCCGCCGCGTCGGTCAAGAACCGCAGGCGGCTCGCCGGCGAGTCGGGCGTCGAGTCGGACGTGTCGCCCGAACTCGCGGGGCAGAGGATTTAAGCGGCCGCGCGCGCCGGCGCGAAGTGGCACGTCCGCCCCGCCCGGAATTGGCACTTGCAGTGGGCCGCCTTTCGGCTATCCTTCTTCGCCATGACAGCGAGACTCAACGTCAACATCGACCACGTCGCGACCGTCAGGCAGGCGCGCCGCGCCCCGGAGCCGAGCGTCGCCGCCGCCGCGCTCATCTGCGAGCAGGCCGGCGCCGACGGCATCACCGTCCACCTGCGCGGCGACCGCCGCCACATACAGGACGAAGACCTCTACACCTTGAAGCGCGTCGTCTCGACCTACCTCAACGTCGAGATGGCCGTCACCGAGGAGATGCTGGGCATCGCGGCGGAGGTGCGCCCCGACGCCGTCTCGCTCGTGCCCGAGACGGCGGGCGAGGTCACGACCGAGGGGGGCCTCGACGCGGCCTCGAACCTCGAAGCGGTGCGCGCGGGCGTAGACCGCCTGCGCGAGTCCGGCCTCTTCGTCAGCCTCTTCATCGACCCCGACCCGCGGCAGATAGAGGCGGCGCACAGGTCAGGCGCGCAGCAGGTCGAACTGTGCACGGCCGTCTACGCCGAGGCGACGCTCGGCGCGCGCGCCGTCCACTCCGAGGGGCGCGCGCGCGCCGCGGCCGAGTTGCAGCGGCTGCGCGAGGCCGCGACGCTCGCCGCGCAGTACGGCCTGCACGTCGCCGCCGGCCACGGCCTCACCTACCGCAACGTCGGCGAGGTCGCCGCCATCCCAGAGGTCACCGAGTTCAACATCGGCCACAACGTCATCTCACACGCCGTCCTCCACGGCCTCGCCGACGCCGTCCGCGAGATGCGCGCCCGCATCCGCGAGGCGAAGACCTACTGAGACGGCGGCGCGAAACCCACGCCCGACCCTTGAACGTAAGGTGACAGACGACGAAAGCGATTTGCGCCGGCGCAAAATCGCGTCCGCCCTCACTTCGGTCTGCCGCGCGGGGCTGTTAAAATACACGCGCTCCCCGGCGAACAATTCAAAGACAAGACGGAGTGAAAGACCTCGTGCCCCATCGTTTCGGAAGCGCGCGCGCCGCGCTGCTCTTCGCCGCGTGCCTGCTCCTCGGGCTCGCGGCGGGCGCGCGCGCGCAGCAGCCGCCACAACAGCCGATTAAACTCGACAGGATAGAGTTCAAAGGCTTGGAGAAGGTCAAGGAGGCGGAGGCACTGGAGAAGAGCGGCCTCGCGGTCGGCCAGACCGTCGACATCGACGCCGTCGAGGCGGCCGCCAACCGGCTGCTCGAATCCGGCCTCTTCGCCAACCTCAGCTACAAGCTCAAGGGCACGACCGACAAGGCGCTCCTCACCTTCGAGGTCATCGAGCGCAAGTGGACGATGCCCGTCGCCTTCGACAACTTCGTCTGGTTCACGGACGAGGAGCTGTTGGCGGCCGTCCGCCGCAGGCTCCCCGCCTTCGACGGCACCGCGCCCGAGGCCGGCGGCGTCACCGACGAGATAAAGCGCGCGCTCGAAGAGCTGCTGCGCGAGCGCAAGATAGAGGGCTCGGTCGAGTACACGCTGGCCGAGAACAACACGCCCGCGGGGCGCGGCGTCCAGCACCTCTTCAGCGTCAAGGGCCCGGGGCTGCGCGTCTGCAAGCTGAACTTTCAGGGAGCGCGCGCCGTGCCCGAGGAGTTACTGGTGACGAAGTCGGGCGGCATCTTCGACAACGACTACTCGCGCGCCTACGTCGGCGGCTTCGTCGAGAGCAACCTGCTGCCGCTCTACCACGAGCGCGGCTACCTGCGCGCCTCCTTCAGCCCGCCGAAGGTGGCGGCCGAGACCTCGCCCGAGTGCAAGGGCGTCGCCGTCTCGATGTTGGTGGACGAGGGCGCCATCTACGTCTGGGACAAGGCGACGTGGGAGGGCGCCGCGGGGCTCACCGCGCAGGAGCTGGACGCGGCGCTCGGCATGCGCGCGCGCGAGGTGGCGAGCGCCGTCAAGATCGCGAAGGGCATCGCGGCCGTGCGCCGCGCCTACGGGCGCAAAGGCTACCTCGGCGCGCGCGTCCGCCCGCAGACCGAGTTCGACGACTCGGCGCGCAGCGTCTCGTACCGCTTCGTCGTCGAGGAGGGCGAGCAGTACCGCATGGGCGACCTCTCCGTCGCGGGGCTCGACGAGGCGGCGGCCAACAACCTGCGCGGCCGCTGGCGCCTGCTGCACAGGGAGGTCTACGACGAGGGCTACCTGGACGAGTTCATCAGGAAGACCATCCCCGAGTTCGTCCGCGAGGCCGCGCGCGCGGGCAACCCGCTCCCCGCCTTCAAGGTCGAGAGCAAGGTCACGCCCGACCACGCCAAACACACCGTGGACGTCGCCCTCAACTTCAAGCGCGAGGCCGCGCCCGCGAAGCCCTGAGCGGATACACCGAGGCGGGCGGCGTCAACGGCTCCCGATCCGTCAACGCGCGCCCGCCCGGCGCCTTTCGACCTCACTAGTAGGCCGAAATCTTTTCAGAAGTTTTGATTCGCGATTTGATTTGACCCGAGCGCCGCGGCCCGTAAATCGGAAATCAAAAACCGCAAATCTAAAATTCCTAACCCTCCTTCCGCTTCGGCGGCGTGAACCCCATGTGCTTGTAGGCCGCCGGGGTGCAGACGCGGCCGCGCGGCGTGCGGTTGAGGAAGCCTATCTGGATGAGGTAGGGCTCGATGATCTCCTCGATGGATTCGCGCTCCTCGCTGATGGAGGCCGAGATGGTGCCGACGCCGACGGGGCCGCCGTCGAACTTCTCGATGATGGTCGTCAGAACCTTCCGGTCGATCTCGTCGAGGCCGAACTTGTCCACCTCCATCTCGTCGAGCGCGCGGCGAGCCACCTCGCGCGTCACGCGCCCGTCGTACTCGACCTCGGCGTAGTCGCGCACGCGGCGCAGCAGCCGGTTGGCGATGCGCGGTGTGCCCCGCGCGCGCCGCGCAATCTCCGACGCCCCCGACGCCTCCATCTCCGCGCCCAGAATCTCCGCCGAGCGGTGGACGATGATCTCCAAATCCTTCTGCGAGTAGAAGTCGAGGTGGAAGACGATGCCGAAGCGCCCGCGCAAGGGTGCCGTGATGAGGCCCGCGCGCGTCGTCGCGCCGACGAGCGTGAACTTCGGGAGGTCGAGCTTGATGGAGCGCGCCGCCGTGCCCTGCCCGATCATGATGTCGAGCTGGTAGTCCTCCATCGCCGGGTACAGGACCTCTTCTATCTGCGGCTTGAGGCGGTGTATCTCGTCGATGAAGAGGACCTCGCCCTCCTGCAGGTTCGTCAGCACGGCCGCGAGGTCGCCGCCGCGCTCGATGGCGGGCGCGCTCACGCTCTTCAGCGGCGCGTCCATCTCCGAGGCGATGATCTGCGAGAGCGTCGTCTTGCCCAAGCCCGGCGGGCCGAAGAAGAGGACGTGGTCGAGCGCCTCGCGCCTCGCCTTGGCCGCGCGAAGGAAAATCTTGAGGTTCGTCGTGATCTTCGGCTGGCCGACGTACTCTTCGAGCGTGCGCGGCCGCAGAGAGGACTCGACGAGCTGGTCGTCCTGCGTCGCCGCGCCCGAGACCTCGCGCGGCACCTCGACAACGTTTTTGAGCGCCTCCGGCGCCGCCTGTGACATCTGTCTGAAAGCCCCCTTGTCCGCCTGACCGCTACCGACGTTGAGGCCGCTATTATGCCACGCGCGGGCAAATGTTTCAAGCGTGAAACGCGTCGGGACGAAAAAAACTTCGCGCGGCCGAAGTGAAAGGGAAGGCGCGCCCGGCCGTCGAAGGTCGTGCGCGCCCGGGTGGTGTTCGAACTTTCAGCGGCCGGCGTCGCCCGAGGTGAGCTGGAGGCGCGTCGAGGCGCGGTCGAAGCGTGCGCGCACGTCGGCGAGTTCTTCGGGCGTGCCGGAGAAGGCGCCGAGGAGGCGTTCGGCCTCTTCGCGCTCGGCGCGCGCGCGTGCGGCGTCCACCTCTTCGGGGAACTCCGCGAGGTCCGCGAGGACGGAGACGCGGTCGTTGTTGACCTCGACGAAGCCGCCCGAGACGAGGAGCCTGCGCGTCGAACCCCCCTGGGTGTAGGAGAGCACGCCCGTCTGGAGCGCCGAGATGAGCGGCGTGTGGCCGGGCAGAATCCCGAGTTCGCCGCCGAGGGCCGGCACGGTCACCGCGTCGGCCTGCTCCGACAGCAGCCGCCGCTCCGGCGTGATGACATCGAGTTGAAGAGCCATGATTGGAGTGATGGGCGGCGAATGCGGGGTGACGGGTTAAGAGATGTCGGGCGGCGCCGTGTTCATCGCCCGTCGTCCCGCATTCGCCGCTTCGGATTACCCTAACGCCTCGGCCATCCTGACGCCGCGCTCGCGCGCCTCTTCGATGGTCCCGACCATGTAGAACGCCTGCTCGGGCAGGTCGTCGTGCTTGCCGTCGATGATCTCCTGGAAGCCCTTGATCGTCTCGGAGACGGGGACGTACTTGCCCTCCATGCCGGTGAACTGCTGCGCGACGAAGAAGGGCTGCGAGAAGAAGCGCTGCACCTTGCGCGCGCGGCTGACGACCAGCTTGTCCTCCTCCGAGAGTTCGTCGAGGCCGAGGATGGCGATGATGTCCTGGAGGTCTTTGTAGCGCTGGAGTATCTGCTTGACGGCCTGCGCCGTGCGGTAGTGCTCCTCGCCGACGATGCGCGGGTCGAGGATGCGCGACGAGGACGCAAGCGGGTCGACCGCCGGGTAGATACCCAGCTCGACGATCTGGCGCGAGAGCGCGGTGACGGCGTCGAGGTGCGCGAAGGTCGTCGCCGGCGCGGGGTCGGTGTAGTCATCGGCGGGCACGTAGACGGCCTGGATGGACGTGATGGAGCCGGTGCGCGTCGAGGTGATGCGCTCCTGCAACTCGCCCATTTCGGTGGCGAGGTTCGGCTGGTAGCCGACCGCCGACGGCATGCGCCCTAAGAGCGCCGACACCTCCGACCCGGCCTGCGTGAAGCGGAAGATGTTGTCAACGAAGAGGAGCACGTCGAGCCCCTGGTCGCGGAAGTACTCGGCGACCGTGAGCCCCGAGAGCGCCACGCGCAGGCGCGCGCCCGGCGGCTCGGTCATCTGGCCGTAGACGAGGGCGACCTTCGACTGGCCGATGGTGTCCATGTCCACCTTCGTCATGTCGAACTCGCCCGTCTCCTCGAAGTGCTTGTTGAACTCCTCGCCGTACTGGATGACCTGCGACTCGACCATCTCGCGCAGCAGGTCGTTGCCCTCGCGCGTGCGCTCGCCCACGCCGGCGAAGACCGAGAAGCCGGAGTGCTTCATGGCGACGTTGTTGATCAGCTCCATGATGAGCACGGTCTTGCCGACGCCGGCGCCGCCGAACAGGCCGATCTTGCCGCCGCGCAGGAAGGGCTGAATGAGGTCGACGACCTTGATGCCGGTCTCGAACATCTCCATCTCGGTCGCCTGCTCGTCGAGCGTCGGGGCGTGGCGGTGGATGGGGTAGCGCTGCTCGGAGTTGACCGGCCCGAGGTTGTCCACGGGCTCGCCGATGACGTTGAGCACCCGCCCGAGCGTCGTCTCGCCGACGGGGACGGTGATGGTGCCGCCCGTGTCGGTGGCCGTCATGCCGCGCACGACGCCCTCGGTCGGCTGCATCGAGACGGTGCGGACGCGGCCTTCGCCGAGGTGCTGCTCGACCTCGCAGATGATGTCGATGGGCGTGGGCACGTCGAAGCCCTCGCTGGTGACGCGCAGCGCCGTGTAGATCGGCGGCAGGTAGCCGTCGCCGAACTCCACGTCGAGGACGGGGCCGATGATCTGCACGACCCTGCCGGTGGGCGAGCCGTTGCTGTTCGCGTAGGTGGACATACCTTCAGTTATTGCTCCTCTTCGGCAAAGCTGGACGGGCGAGAAAATCGCAGTAATTTTAAGGTCGGAAGGTTAGCACACGCGGCGCGCCGAGGCAAAGCGGGCGGCCGGCGCGGCGCGAATAACTGTTTGACATTTAATAGACACTTACGTACAGTCTTGCGTCTTTGGACGGCCGGGCGGGGGCGCAACCCCCGAGGCTCCCGCCGACGACCCGAGCCACCTTTCGGGACCCTTACCGCACCGTCTCTTCCTGAGGTGCGTCCGACGAAACCCCCGCGCGCCGGGGCCCCCGCCCGGGTGGGCGCGAGGGGGGCCGGCCCGCTACAAACGGAAGGAACACTAAATGAAGAGACTCAGCCTGATCGCCCTCGCGGCCGGCGCGCTGCTCGTCGCGGCCGCCTGCGCCTCACCCGCCCCGTCGAACAACGCCGCGGCCAACTCCAACACGGCCGGCAACCGGAACGCCGCCGCGACGGCCAACACGGCCGCGAGCCCGGCCGCCAGCCCCGCCGCCAACTCGAACGCGTCCAACTCGTCGGCCTCCGACGCGAGCGGCGCGCAGGACTTCACCCTCGTCAACGAGACGGGCGTCGAGATCGACAAGGTCTTCATCTCGCCCAACGACAAGGACGACTGGGAGGAAGACATCCTCGGCAAGGACACGCTGCCCTCGGGTCAGAGCGTGGACATCAAGTTCCACCGCGACGAGACGGCCGCGCAGTGGGACCTGAAGGTCGAGGACAAGCAGGGCAACGCCATCACCTGGGAGAACCTGAACCTGCTCAAGATCTCCAAGCTCACGCTGCACTACGACAAGGCCAGCGGCAAGGCCACGGCCGACGCGGAGTAAAGGCCGCGGGCGGGAAAGAGTAAGGGGGAGGCGAAACCGACGGTTTCGCCTCCCCCTTACTCTTTCAGTTTCCCGCCGCGCGCCCGTCAGTCCGGGTCGTCGAAGCGTATCTTCATGCTGCGGAGCGTGTGGCGGTCTTCGTCCGTGAGTTCGAGCCGGACGGAGTCTTCGTCCTCCGCCTCTTCGCCGTCGCCGCCGTGCTCGCGCAGGCCGATTTCGAGCCTGAGCGTCAGCTCCATCTCGTAGCCCGCGCCGCGCAGCCGCTCGATGGCCGCGGCCACCTCCGAAGAGTTCTCGACCGCGGAGTTGATGGCCGCGCCCAGCTCCTGCACGATCTCCTTCGCCTCGTCGTTGATTTCCAAAGTCTTCTCGCGCCGAAATGAATCTTCAGGGGGCGTTTCTTTAACAGAGATGCTACGCGGCGCGCGCCCGCAGGTCAACCTCCGCGCCGGCCCGGGCTCTTGAAAATCCCGCGAGCGCCGCCCGGTTAGCCGCAGAAACACGTGGACACGGCCTTTGTCTTAAAGCCGCGTCCACGTGTTTCTGCGCGGTTAATCCTTAGTCCGATTCTTACGAGCGACCCTCGAAGTCCACGTTGGCCTCGACCGCGGCGTAGATGCGGAGGTACATCTTGGTCTCCTCGGGGATGAGCGTGCGCCAGGCGGAGCCGCCGCGCGCGAGGTAGCCGGGGAGCTTGCGCGGGTTCGAGTTGTACCCGGCCGCGAGCAGTTCGGCCTGCGTCGCCAGCCCGCCGTCGAGCGCGGCGACCACCTCGTCCTGCTTGACGAGATAATCCCAGGTGTCCTGCATGTAGAGGAGCATCGCCTGCGTCGCGTTCGCGTGGTCACGCATCCCCTCGACGAAATCCTCCTTCAGCCCGGCCTTCGGGAACTGCTCGCGGATGGCCTTGTAGGTCGGCGGGATCATCTGCACCATGCCGCCCGCACCGGCCGAGCTGACCGAGTAGCGGTAGGTGTCGCCCGCGTTCAGCGCGTAGAGCGTGCGTATCTCGTCGAAGAGCGCGGCCGGGTCTTCCGACAGGAAGCGCTTGTGGTCGGTGTGCTCGACGTGGCAGAGGCGCTCGGCCGCGTCCACGACGGCCGGGTCGATGCGCTCGCCCTTCGAGGCGAGGCGGCGCGCGGCCTCGTCCAGCCGCTCGCGGACGTAGTCGCCGCCGGCGCGCACGACATCCTTGTTCTCAATCGCGGGGTGCGCCGAGGTGTAGTAGGCGACCTCGTTGAGCTTGCCGTCGCGCTCGACGGGGTAGCGGACGGCGAGCGGCTGAAGCTCGCGCCCCTCCGAGTCCTTCACGCGGACGGCCGTGTTGACGTAGTTCGGCCGGACGACCTCGACGCGGAGCCGCTCGCCGGCCGTGGAGACGGCCTCGAAGCTCCCGCCCTTCGCCATGAACTCCTCCTTGGAAGCCTTGAGTGTCTGCACGCCGCCCGAAGGGTCGGAGACGGCGAGGGCGACGGTGTCGTTACCTTCCGAGGGGAGGTCTTTGAGCGCGAGCTTGGCCTGGAGTATGCGGCCCCGCAGGTGCTCGGCCGCGGGGTTGGCCGCGGGCTTGCGCAGGGCGTTGGCCTCGACCGTCGGCCGCGAGGGCGCGAACGAGAGGCCGAAGAAGAGCGGCAGCCCGGCGTAGGTCGGCCCCAGAAACACGAGTAGCGGGAGAACAGAAAACAGCGTCTTTCTCATCGGCAGTATTCTCGGATTTTAGAAGGGTTTTAACGCCGGAGAGCCCGAAAACCTTGTTCGCGCCCCGTGACCTTGCTCGCTTGTTGCGCCCGCGTTGCGCTCGCGTTGCGACAGTCATCAGACGCTTAAGGGGGGCGCGCAGTTGTACCCCCCGGCCGTTCAAGTTGGCGTTGCGTAAGCGCACACGCCGGCGGCCGCGCGGTGCGTGGAAACCGTCCGTTGCCCGGCCTCGCGCCGCTGTGCTAGGCTTCGGCCAACCCTTCAGGCGAAAAAAGAAGAGCCCGCTCAGGCAACTCGGAAGAGATTCTTTATGACCAAGAAAGCAGACGCGCCCGCCGCCCCGAAGTCGCGCGAGCGGCGGGAGCACTTCGAGACCTCCTCGGGCATCCCGCTCCCGAACGACTTCAACCCCTCGAACACCGAGCCGGTCGAATACGACCGCGACCTCGGCGACCCCGGCGACTACCCTTACACGCGCGGCGTGCGGCGCAACCTCTACCGCGGCCGCCTCTGGACGATGCGCCAGTACGCCGGCTACGCGACGGCCGAGGAGTCGAACGCGCGCTACAAGTTCCTGCTCGGGCAGGGGACGACCGGCCTCTCGGTCGCCTTCGACCTGCCGACGCAAATCGGCCTGGACTCTGACGACCCGCTCGCGGCGGGCGAGGTCGGCAAGGTCGGCGTCGCCATCGACTCGCTCGAAGACATGGAGCGCCTCTTCGACGGCATACCGCTAGGCTCCGTCTCGACCTCGATGACCATCAACGCGACGGCCGCCGTCCTGCTCTGCCTCTACGTCGCGGTCGCCCGCAAGCAGGGCGTCCCCGCCGACAGGCTACAGGGCACCATCCAGAACGACATCCTCAAGGAGTACATCGCGCGCGGCACGTACATCTACCCGCCCGCGCCTTCGCTCCGGCTCGTCACCGACACCTTCGCCTACTGCGCCGCCGAGGTGCCGAACTGGAACACGATCTCGATCAGCGGCTACCACATCCGCGAGGCCGGCTCGACGGCCGTGCAGGAGGTGGCGTTCACGCTCGCCGACGCCATCGCCTACGTCGAGGCGGCGCTGGCCGCCGGGCTCAAGGTTGACGAGTTCGCCCCGCGCCTCTCCTTCTTCTTCAACGCGCACAACAACCTGCTCGAAGAGGTGGCGAAGTTCCGCGCCGCGCGCCGGCTCTGGGCGCGGCTCATGCGCGAACGCTTCGGCGCGCGCGACCCGCGCTCGCAGATGCTGCGGTTCCACACGCAGACGGCCGGCTCGACGCTCACCGCGCAGCAGCCCGAGGTCAACGTGGTGCGGACGACCGTCCAGGCTTTGGCCGCCGTGCTCGGCGGCACGCAGAGTCTGCACACGAACGCGATGGACGAGGCGCTGGCGCTCCCGACGGAGGCGTCGGCGCGCCTCGCCCTGCGCACGCAGCAGGTCGTCGCCCACGAGTCGGGCGTGGCCGACACCGTGGACCCGCTCGCGGGCTCCTACGCCGTCGAGCACCTGACGGGCGAGGTCGAGCGGCTCGCGCTCGACTACATCGAGAAGATAGACGCGATGGGCGGCATGCTCCGCGCCATCGAACTGGGCTACGTCCAGCGCGAGATACAGGAGGCGGCCTACCGCTACCAGCGCGCCGTCGAGACCGAGGAGTCGGTCGTCGTCGGCGTCAACCGCTTCCGCTCCGACGCGGAGGCGGCCGTGCCCACGCTCCGCATCGACCCCTCGGTCGAGCGCGCTCAGGTCGAGCGCCTCCGGGCCCTGCGCGCGCGCCGCGACGCCGGGCGCACGGAGGTCGCCCTCACCCTCCTCGAAGACGCCGCCCGCGGCGCGGACAACCTCCTCCCGCGCATACTCTCGTGCGTCGAATCGCTCGCCACCGTCGGCGAAATCTCCCACCGCCTCCGCCGCGTCTGGGGCGAGTACCGCGAGGCCGTGACGGTGTAAAATGGTCGCGAGGAGTGAAACCCATGTCCCAAACGCTCAAAGCAATCTACCGCGACGGCGCGTTTATCCCTCAAACGCCCTGTGACCTCCCCGAAGGTGCCGAGGTCGAACTGGTCGTGCGCGACCCTCACACCATCCCGCCCAAGGTGACTGACCCCGAAGAGCGTAGGCGCATCCTCAAAGAAGTCGTCGAGAACATGCGCGCGAACCCGCTCCCCGCGGACGCGCCTCGCCGCTTCACCCGCGAGGAACTACATGAACGCCGTTGACACGAACGTCCTCATTTACGTTCGTGACGCTCGCGAGCCGGCGAAGCAGGCGGCCGCGGACGCGTTAGTGCAGTCCCTGACCAGCGCGGTGCTGCTGTGGCAGGTCGCCTGCGAATACATTGCGGCGAGCAGGAAGATAGTGGCCTCCGGGTACAGCGTTGAGATGGCTTGGCAAGACATCGGCAAGTTGCAAGCGGTCTGGGTGACAAAGCTGCCGACGCTAGACGTTTTGCCGCGGGCAGAAGATTTGATGCGGCGCTATAGCCTTTCGTCGTGGGATGCGCTGCTCGTCGCCGCCTGTATTGAGGCCGGCGTGACGCGGTTATATACAGAGGACTTCGACGATTCCGTGAGAGCCGAGGGGCTGGAAGTCGTCAACCCCTTCGCGGCTCCGTAGGCGCGTCTTGGCAGCGGCGTTGTCGGTCGGTTACTCTTGAACGCGGTGGCACACCTGCTGGAAGTCAAAAACCTGATGACGCAGTTCCCGACGCGCGCGGGGCTCGTGCGCGCGGTGGACGGCGTGAGCTTTTACGTGGACGAGGGCGAGCTGCTGGGGCTGGTGGGCGAGTCGGGGTGCGGGAAGTCCATCACGGCGCTGTCGGTGATGCGGCTCGTGGGCGCGCCGGGGAAGATAGTGGGCGGGGAGGTCTGGTTCGGCGGCGAGAACCTTCTGGCCGTCTCGGACGAGCGGATGCGCGGGATTCGCGGCGACGACATCGCGATGATCTTCCAGGACCCGATGACCTCGCTCAACCCCGTCTACACCGTCGGCGAGCAGATCGCGGAAGCACTCAGGCTGCACCGCAAGTTGAGTCGGAAGCAGGCGCACGAGGCGGCCGTCGAGGCGATGCGCGAGGTGGCCATCCCCGACCCTGCGCGCCGCGCCGACGACTACCCGCACCAGCTCTCGGGCGGCATGCGGCAGCGCGTGATGATAGCGATGGCGCTGGCGTGCGACCCGCGCCTCCTCATCGCCGACGAGCCGACGACCGCGCTCGACGTGACCATCCAGGCGCAGATACTCGAACTCATCGACGAGCTGCGCCGGACGCGCAACCTCGCCGTGCTGCTCATCACGCACGACCTCGGCGTCGTCGCCGAAGTCGCCGACCGCGTGGCCGTCATGTACACCGGCCGCATCGTCGAGGAGTCGCCCGTCTCGGAGCTGTTCGCGCGCCCGAAGCACCCCTACACCGAAGGCTTGCTGCGCTCCGTGCCGAAGCTCACGGAGGCGGGCGTGAAGCGCGAGAACCGCCTCTCGACCATCGAGGGCACGGTGCCGAAGCCGACGAACCTGCCCGAGGGCTGCCACTTCGCGCCGCGCTGCCCGCACCGCATGCCGCGCTGCACGGAGGGCGACCTGCCGCTCTACCAACTGGAAGGCGGCGTCTCGGTGCGTTGCGTGCTCTACGACCTGACGGCGGCGGTCGCGGCCGACAGCGAGATCGGCCGCATGGCGGAAGGGGGCGCGCGTGGGAGCGAGGACTAACGAGCGCGGCGAGGCCGTGCCGCGGGCCGAGGCGGGCGCGGCGCGCGCGGAAGACGCGGCCGCGCGCGACGGCGCCGGGGAGCTTGTGCGCGTCCGCGCGCTCTTCAAGCACTTCCCCGTCGCGGGGAGCGACGACGTGGTGCGCGCCGTGGACGGCGTGACGTTCGACATCTACCGCGGCGAGACCCTGGGGCTAGTGGGCGAGTCGGGCTGCGGGAAGTCAACAGTGGGGCGGTGCCTGCTGCGGCTGATAGAGCCGACGAAGGGTGAGGTCGAGTTCGAGGGGCGCGACGTGCTGGGCGTCTCGGGCGCGGAGCTGCGCGGCCTGCGGCGCGAGATGCAGATCATCTTCCAGGACCCTTACGCCAGCCTGAACCCGCGCATGCGCGTGCGCGACATCGTCTCGGAGCCGCTGGTCATCCACGGGATGGGGAACAAGGAGGAGAGGCGCGCGCGCGTCGCGGAGCTTCTGCGGAAGGTCGGGCTCGACCCAGACTACATGAACCGCTACCCGCACGAGTTCTCGGGCGGGCAGCGCCAGCGCATCGGCATCGCGCGGGCGCTCGCCCTGAACCCGAAGCTCGTCGTGGCCGACGAGCCGGTCTCGGCCCTAGACGTGAGCGTGCAGGCGCAGGTCGTGAACCTCTTGGAGGACTTGCAGGGCGAGTTCGACCTGACCTACCTCTTCATCTCGCACGGCCTCGCGGTGGTCGAGCACATCTCCGACCGCGTGGCCGTCATGTACCTCGGCCGCATCGTCGAGGTGGCCACGTCCGAGGAGTTGTACGCCAACCCGCTCCACCCCTACACGCGCGCACTGCTCTCGGCCATCCCCGTCCCAGACCCGACGCGCAAGCGCGACCGCATCGTCCTCAAGGGCGACGTGCCCACGCCCATCAACCCGCCCTCCGGCTGCCGCTTCCACACGCGCTGCCCCGAGGCCGTCCCCGACTGCGCCCGCATCGACCCAGACCTCCGCGAAATCTCCCCCGGCCACACCGTCGCCTGCATCCGCGTCCCCGGCTGGTTCGAGGCCGAGACCAAAGCGCAGTAGTCCCTTATAAGGAAAACATCTTCAACGCCCTCGCGCCCGACCGCCGAGGTTCGTTCCCCTTACGCCTTTCCGTCGCGGCCTTCGCTGATGTGGCGCTCCACGGTGTTGATGAGGGCGTTGAGGCGTTCGTCCGTCTCCCTCATCTGGCGGTCATGAATCTCCGCGATGGCGAGGAGACCCGTGACACCCTCGGCGTTGCGCTCAACTTTGACCGAGAGCCTTTCTACAGTTTCCGTAAGACGGCCCATCGTGGCCGTTATTTGTGCCTGCTGTTCGAGGATGAATGACATCGTCCTTTCCATCTCTTCTCCGGTCATGTCTGTCGCCTTTCTGGTCGGGTGGTTGTTTCCATCTCAGGCTTCGGCGGCAGCCCTGCGTCGGCGGCTCGGAGCGTTCCGGGTCGTGTGGGTGATTATCTCAGAAAGGGGGCGCGGGGCGGAACAGCGCGTTTGAAACCTCGGGCGGGGGGCGCGCGTATCAGAGGGGCGCGACTCGCGCGGGGCGGCCCCGTCCGGCGGCGCGCGCGGAACCTACTTTCCCCAACGGATGAAAAGAACATGAGTGAACCGAACCTTGCGAGCCCCCGGCCGAGCGCCGGCGAGGCGGGCGGGCCTGTGATGTCCACGCCCCAGACGCTCTCCGGCATCTTCTTCGAGCCCGGCGAGACCTTCGAGGCGCTGCGCGCGCGCCCGCGCTTCCTCGTCGCGGCGCTCATCGCCGTCGTCGCCTTCATGGCCTTCTACCTCACCTACACGCAGCGCGTCGGCTACGACAACGTCGTGGACGCCGAGATAGCGCAGGCGCGCAAGGCCAACCCCGACATGAACGAGGAGCAGGCGGCCGCCGGCGCGCGCATCCAGAAGGGCACGCTCGTCAAGTCGATACGCATGGGCTCGCCCCTCATCGGCTTCGCCATCGTCTTCGCCGCCGGTGCGGGGCTCTACCTGCTCGGCGCGAGCCTGATGGGCGGCTCGCTGAGCTACAAGAAGGCGCTCGCGGTCTGGACCTACTCAAGCATGCCGCCGCTGCTCATCATGACCGTGCTCAACTTCGTGCTGCTCTTCCTGAGCCCGCCCGAGGACGCGGCCGAGATTGTGCAGGGCGCGCAGCGTGGGCTCGTGCGCGCCAACGCGGGCGCGCTCATCGACGGGAGCGCGCACCCCCTGCTGGCGACGGTGCTCGGCTCCTTCGACCTGCTCGCCTTCTACGGCCTCTTCCTCGCGGCGCTCGGCCTGCGCAAGGTGGGGCGCCTGAAGTCCGGCTCGGCCTGGACGATAGTCCTCGCCCTCTGGGGCGTCGGCGTCGTCGCGCGCATCATCTTCTCGCTCGTCACCGGCCGCGCCATGTGATGAGGGACGTAAACCGTTAGAGGCCGTAAGCCGTAAGCCGTAAGCCGTGAGCCGTGTCGGGAAGGGCCTGCCTTCTCCCGGCACGGCTCACGGCTTACGGCCTTGCTACTCGTAGCGCAGCGCCTCGATGGGGTCGAGGCGGGCGGCCTTCCACGCGGGCCAGAGTCCGAAGACGATGCCGATGAGCACGGAGAAGAGGAAGCCCAGCACGGGCGCCCAGAGCGGGACGTAGGAGGGAAGCAGGAGCTTGACGAGCAGCGTGAGCAGCCAGCCGATGGCGAGCCCGATGAGGCCGCCCACCCCCGTCAGCGTCGCCGCCTCGATGAGGAACTGCCAGAGGATGTCGCTCCTGCGCGCGCCGAGCGCCTTGCGGACGCCTATCTCGCGCGTCCGCTCCGTCACCGAGACGAGCATGATGTTCATCACGCCGATGCCGCCCACCATCAGCCCGACCGAGGAGATGGCGACCATCGCGACGGCGACGCCGCCCGTGATGGAGCGGAAGTTCTCGATGATGGAGTCGGCCGTCGCCATGCCGAAGTTGTTCGGCTGGCCGAAGGGCACCTGCCGGCGCACGCGCAGCAGGTCGGTGATCTGATCCCTGGCGGCCTCCATCTGGCCGGGGCGCGCGACGGCGAGGATGGACACGTCGTCGGCGTTCGGCTTGAGCTTGCGCGCGACGTTGAAGGGGACGTAGATGCCGTTGTTGATGTCGTCGCTGCCCTGTCCGCCGAACAACTGCTCGCGCTGCTGGATGACGCCGATGACGCGGAAGTCCTGCCCGCCGATGTCGATGGACTGGCCGACCGGGTTGACGTTCGGGAAGAAGTCCTCGGCGACGCGGCTGCGGACGACGCAGACCCTCTGGTTGGTGTCGTTCTCGAACTGCGAGAAGAAGCGCCCGTCGGAGACGACGTCGGTGCCGGCGCGCATGAAGTCGGGCAGCGTCCCTTCGAGCCGGACGGCCTCGGAGGTCTTGCCCTCGGTCGAGACCTTGATCTTCCGGCCGAAGAAGTTGTTGGTGATGTCGAGGAAGGGGACGGCCAGCTCGACCGGCGGGAGCTGCGAGACGGCGACGGCGTCGTCGTAGGTGAGCGGCTTGCGCATCCGCTCCTCGCGCGAGAGCCGGCCGACGCGGATGCCCGGGTCGAACTTGAGGATGAAGATGGAGCGCGTGCCGAACGACTCGATCTCCTTCTTCACCTGCTCGTCGATGCCGCTGATGACGGACGCGATGAGCATCACCGTGATGACGCCGATCATCACGCCGATGACCGTCAGGAAAGACCTCAGCTTGTTGGCCCGCAGGGTCTGCAGTGCCATCGCGAGGTTCTCGTAGATGTCGCCGCGCAGGATGCTCATAAATCAGTAGACAGTAGGCAGTAGACAGTAGACAGTAGAAAAACCTTCGCAGCCGCGTCGCCGGCGAGTCAGCGTCAACAGCCGCAGCGCGGGGCGCTACTGACTACTGTCTACTGACTGCTGACTACTCTCCTCTCAGTCCGCCCTCAGAGCCTCGATGGGGTCGAGGCGCGCGGCCTTCCAGGCTGGGAAGAGGCCGGCGGCGACGCCGATGGCGCCCGAGACCGTGACGGCGAGCGCGACCGCGCCGAGCGAGAGGTAGGTCGGGATGAGCACCGCCGAGACGACGCGCCCGAGCGCCCACGCGATGAAGACCCCGGTCGCGCCGCCGATGGCCGAGAGCGTGACGGCCTCGACGAGGAACTGCTTCAGGATGTCGGCGCGGCGCGCGCCCAGGGCCTTGCGGATGCCGATCTCCTTCGTCCGCTCGGTCACGCTCACCAGCATGATGTTCATCACGACGATGCCGCCGACGACGAGGGCGATGGCCGGCACGGCGATGGCGACGATGAAGATGGTGCCGAAGAGGCGGTCGCGCAGCCCCGTGATGGAGTCGGGCGTAAATATCCCGAAGTTGTCCTTCTCGTCCTTCCCCAGCCCGCGCCGGAGGCGCATCCACTGGCGCGCCTCGTCCACCGCGTTCTCGAACTGCTTGTCGTCCCTGGCCGTCCCCTGGAAGTAGACCGAGCGCCAGTTCTTGAGCGCGCCGAAGTAGCGGCGGTAGGTCATCAAGGGCACGGTGACGAAGGTGTCCTGCGGGAGCCCGAAGACCGTGCCCTTCGCGGTGCGCACGCCGACGACGCGGTAGGGCAGGGCGTTGATGTATATCTCGCCGCCGACGGCGTCGCCCGCGGGGAAGAGCTTCTCGGCCACGTCCGAGCCGATGAAGGCGACGCGCGCCGCCTCGTTGTTCTCGATGTCGGTGAAGTAGCGGCCGTCGGCCACGTCCACCTTCTCGATCTCGCCCATCAGGGGCTGCTTGCCGTCCACCTGCACCTCTTCGAGCAGCTCGCTGCCGCGCTTGACCTGCGCGCGCTGGGGGCGTGCGCCGGCGGCGAACTTGTCGGTGAGCGTCAGGCGGCTCTTGAGGAACTCGAAGTCTTCGAGCGAAAGCTCCTTGTTGCGCCGCTGCGCGGCCGCGATGGAGTCCGTGTCCTTGAAGTCGTCTATGCTGAAGCGGCCGACGGTGTAAGACTTGGCGCCGATGTTGGCGATCTTCTCGTCGATGTAGGCGTTGAAGCCCTGGATGAGCGAGACGACGACGACGACGGCCGCCACGCCGATGATCATCCCGAGGAGCGTCAGCGCCGAGCGCAGCCTGTGCGCCCAGATGGCGGCGACGGCCAGCTTCAATGTCTCGATGAATCTCATGGCTCGCGTCTATTACGGCCGGGCCGACGTATTGGTTGCACACCGCGGCCCCGGCGTTCGTCGCGGCCCGTCGGAAACCCTGTGCGTTTACAAAATTTTACGCCCGCGCTATTCGCGGCGCAAAGCTTCAACGGGGCCGAGGCGCGGCGCGGCCAGCCGCTCTTCGGCCGGCGCTGTGAGCAGCCCGCCCGTTCTCGGAAGGCTGAAGTAAAAAGGGGGAGGCAAAAGTAAAGGCGGGAGGCAAAGGCGAAGACGGGGGCCGTGCCCCTCGTCTTCGCCTTTGCCTCCCGCCTTTTTACTTCCGGCTGCTACCTGATGCGCTCGTCCTTCTCAATCTGGCCGTCGCGGATCGAGATGACGCGGTGCGCGCGGGCGGCGATGTCCGGCTCGTGCGTGACGACGATGATGGTGTTGCCCTCCGAGTGCAGCCGCTCGAAGAGCGCCATGATCTCGACGCTCGTCTTCGAGTCGAGCGCGCCGGTGGGCTCGTCGGCCAGCAGGATCGAGGGGTTGTTGACGAGCGCGCGCGCGATGGCGACCCTCTGGCGCTGGCCGCCCGACAGCTCGTTGGGCCGGTGCGTCATGCGGTCGCCGAGTTCGACGGCGTGCAGGGCGCGCTGCGCGCGCTCGTGGCGGTCGGCCGACGAGATGCCGGCGTAGATGAGCGGCAGCTCGACGTTGTGCAGGGCGGTGGCGCGCGCCAGCAGGTTGAACGTCTGGAAGACGAAGCCGATCTCCTGGTTGCGGATGCGCGCCAGCTCGTCGTCGTCCATCTCGGAGACGAGCTTGCCGTTGATCCAGTAGCGCCCCTGGCTCGGCGTGTCGAGGCAGCCGATGAGGTTCATCAGCGTCGACTTGCCCGAGCCCGAGGGCCCGATGATGGCGACGTACTCGCCGCGCTGCACGTCGAACGAGACGCCGCGCAGCGCGTGGAGCTTCTCGGAGCCCATCTCGTACGTCCGCCAGATGTCGCGCATCGCGATGAGCGAGGCGGGCACGGCGTCGTGCGCGAGCAGGTCGCCGTGCTCCAGCGCTTCGGCGTCTACGGTGATGGTGGGGCTTTCCTCCATTAAGAGTGCTCCGCTCATTTCTTCTCGCCCGCCTTGTCGCCGGGCTTGTTCTGCTGACGCTGCACGGCGTCCCCCTCCTTGAGCGTCCGCAGCACGCGGCTCGGGCCCGTGACGACTTCCGCGCCGGGCTGGAGGCCGCTGACCACCTCGATGTCGGACTCGCCGGTGATGCCCGTCTCGACGGGGACGAACTTCACCTTCTTGCCGTCGAGCACGTAGACGCCCTTGATCTCCTTCGGCTTCTCGGCGGGGGTGGCCTGGGGTTGCCCCGGCTGCTGGCCCGGCGGGGTCGGCTGCGGCGTCGGCGCCTTCTCGACGATGGCCTGGAGCGGGACGGCCAGGACGTTCTGCTTCGTCTTGGTCGTGACCGTGGCGGTCGCGGTCATGCCGGGGCGCAGCGAATCGCGCACCTCGTCGGGCAGCTCCTTCAGCTCGATGACGACCTTGAACTCCTTCGCCTCCTGGACGTTGACGCGGTTGCCGATGCCGGAGCCCTGCGTGTCGGAGCGCGAGACGGCGAGCGGGTTCTTCTGGACGACGGTGCCGGCCAGCTCGCGCTCGCCCATCGCGTCCACCTTGACCTTCGCGGGCTGGCCGACGTCGAGCTGCGCGATCTCGGTCTCGTCCACGTTGACCTCGACGTTGATGGTCGTCATGTCGGCGATGGTCATCAGCGAGGTCGTGCTGGTGGAGGCCAGCGTGAACTGGCCGACG
>DASVWB010000243.1:0-8885 GCA_036389815.1 Pyrinomonadaceae bacterium
GCGCGGCGGCCGAACTCGCGGCCAAGCACATCCACGACCGCTTCCTCCCCGACAAGGCCATCGACGTGATCGACGAGGTCGGCGCGATGGTCAAGCTGATGCCGGCCGAGGAGAGGCCCGCCGAGATCGGCGTCCACGAGATCGAGGCGGTCGTCGCGCGCATGGCGAAGATTCCGCCGCGCACCATCAAGGGCACGGAGAAGGACCGCCTGCAAAACCTCGACGCGGCGCTCCGCTCCGTCATCTACGGGCAGGACCACGCCGTCTCGCAGATCGTCAACGCCATCAAGCTCTCGCGCTCCGGGCTCGGCCACCCCGACAAGCCCATCGGCTCGTTCCTCTTCTCCGGCCCGACGGGCGTCGGCAAGACGGAGCTGGCGAAGCAGCTCGCGCTCGCGCTCGGCGTCGAGTTCATACGCTTCGACATGTCGGAGTACGCCGAGCCGCACACCGTCTCGCGCCTCATCGGCGCGCCGCCCGGCTACGTCGGCTTCGACCAGGGCGGCTTGCTGACGGACGCGGTGAACAAGACGCCCTACGCCGTCGTCGTCTTAGACGAGATAGAGAAGGCGCACCCGAACCTCTTCAACATCCTCTTGCAGGTGATGGATCACGGCACGCTCACCGACAACAACGGGAAGCGCGCCGACTTCCACAACGTCATCCTCATCATGACGACCAACGCCGGCGCGCGCGAGATGTCGGACGCGCGCATCGGCTTTCAGAGGAACCAGCAGGGGCTCTCGCAGGGGCAGGGGCGCGGGGCCATCGAGCGCACCTTCAGCCCCGAGTTCCGCAACCGGCTCGACGCGTGGATCGCGTTCGCGCCGCTCACGTTCGAGACCATCGAGCGCGTCGTGGACAAGTTCGTCTCGGAGGTGGGCGCGCAGTTGGCGGAGAAGGGTGTCGAGCTGGTGCTGCTGGAGAACGCGCGCCGCTGGCTCGCCGAGCACGGCTACGACAGGCAGATGGGCGCGCGCCCCATGGCGCGCCTCATCCAGGAGAAGATCAAGGCGCCGCTCGCCGACGAGATTCTCTTCGGCCGGCTCCAGAACGGCGGCAAGGTCTTCGTCGGCGCGCCCGACGCGGACATCGGCCTTGAGATTCTGGAGCGCGCCTGACGCCCGGGCCCCAACTCAAAAGTCGAAGCGCAGTTGCGCCTCCGCGCGCCGGTTGCCGGCCGCGGGGTTGCCGACGCTGCCCGCGCCGAACCCGCCCGCCGTGGCGGCCGAGCGGCCGAAGAGCGGCGACGCGAGGTTGCCGACCGGCTGGTCGAGGTTGACACGGTTCAGAAGGTTCGTGAACCGCACGCCGAGCGTCAGCCGGTAGCGCCCCTCGCCGCCCGCCTGCGCCCCCCCGCCCCCCGCCGCCGCCTTCCCGAACGCGAACGTGCGGCTGACCCCGAGGTTGACGACGAAGTAGCCGGGCCCCTCGGCGTAGTTGCGCGGGATGACCCTCCGGCCCGCGGGCGGGTCTGTGTCGAACGCGCCGAAGGGCGTGACGCGCACGCTCGGCCTCGTCAAATCCGCGGCGAGCGCGGGGCGGTCGGCGAAGACGGAGTCGCCGTTCGCGTCCGCGCCCGTCGTGATGTTGAAGGGGCGGCCCGACGAGGCGAAGACGAGTGGGCTCAGGCGCAGGGCGCCGGGCAGCTCGAACGTCCCGCCGAAAGCGAAGGCGTGCCGCACGTCGCTCGAAGAGCGCCCGTACTCGGCGCGCAGGTCGTAGCTGTCGGCCGGGAGGCTGCCCGCGTTTTCGGTGTCGCCCCTCGCGCCGTTGAGCGTGTAGTTGGCGAAGAAGGAGGCGCGGGCGGACGGGCGCGCGCTGAGCGTCACGAGCAGTTGGTGCTGGTTGAGCCGCCCGCTCGACTCGTACTGGATGACGTTGCCTGCCTCGGCCCGCGGCCTCACGCGGCCCACCACCCCGCCGGAAGAATCCTTGACGGCGACTGGGGCGTTGACGTTGCGCGCGCGCAGCGCGTGCAGCGTGCGCGCGACGACGTAGGTGGCGGCGAGCGTCATCTTATGCGGCAGTTGCCGCTCTAGCCCCAAGGCCCCCTGCATCATGTACGGCTCGCGCAGGTCGGGGGCGATGCGGAAGACCGTCTCCGCCGCGGCCTGCGTCGCCCGCAGCGTCTCGACGGCGGGGAGCGCGGGGAACAGGTCGAGCACCGCGGGGTCGTCCACGACGAAGCGGAAGAAGTTTCCGGCGGCGTACTTGTTGGCGATGAGCACCTGCCCCTCGTTGAAGCGGTCGAAGAAGACGCCGAAGCCCGCGCGGACGACCCACCTCACCTTCGAGGCGTCGCCGCCCGCGCGGGCGCCCGGCGCCCACGCGAGCGCGGCGCGCGGCGCGAGGTTGAGGCGGACGCCGATGTTCGTCTGGAACTCGTAGCGCAGCCCCGCCGAGACGGTCAGGTTCGGGCGCACGCGCCAGTCGTCCTGTAGGTAAGCCCCGAAGTCCACCTGCGTCGCGCGCGCGAGCGGGTCGCCTCCGCCGAGCGTGAGCTGCGTCGGGCCGCCGCCGCGCGCGCGTATCTCGGCCGGCGTGAGGCAGGGAAACTGTCCCGCGCCCGCGCCGCAGTTCGGCGCGGCGAAGAGGAGCGTGCGGCGGTAGCGTTCGAGGCTCGTAACGGGCTCCGTGACGACCCGCCCCGAAGCGTCGCGGACGGGCTCGCCCGCGGCGTCGAGCCGCGGCGCGAGCCCGCCGGCGAAGGTGTAGGTGCCGTTGAAGTCGTCGGGCGACACGTCCTCGATGGTCGTGCGGCGCACGCGCGCGCCGGCCCGCAGCGTGTGCGCGCCCGCCGTCCGGAGCACGGAGTCCTGCACGGTCAGCCTGCCCTCGGGGTTGCGGGCGCGCCCCGAAGGCGAGCCGCCCGCCGCGAACGCGCCGGAGACGTTGAGCGCGGGGGCCGTGGTGGTCGGCTCCTCAATCGAATCCTCGCCGATGTACTGGAGGCGAAACTCGTTGAGGAGGCGCGGGCCGGCGACGAAGCTCTCGGTCAACTGGAGGGTGCCGACGGGCAGCGTGAAGGCCAGGCCGCGCTCGGGCAGAGAGGTGCCGCCGACGCCCGCGCCCTCCGTGCGGTTGCGGTAGAAGTTGTAGCGCGCGCCCAACGTGTGCCGCGCGCCGAGTTGCAGGTCGAGGCGCGCGTTCACGTTCAACTGCCGCCGGCGCGGCACGCGGGCGGTGAAGACGAGCGGCGCGGGCCGGAGCGCGGCGTCGAGCACGACGGCGTTGACGAGCGCGTTGTCGTCCGTCGCGGTCGAGTTCAGCGAGAGGAAGAAGGAGGCGCGGCGCGGGGCGAGCGGGCCGCCCAGGCTCCCGCCGAAGTTGCGCATCTGGTAAGCGGCGCGCGCCGAGGCGAAGGGGTTGCGCGCGTTCAGGCTCTCGTCGTTGAAGTTGAGGTAGAGCTGCCCGCCCAGCTTCTCCGTGCCGGGGCGCGTGAGAATCTGAATCTGGCCGAAGCCCAGCCGGTCGTTCTCGGCGGAGAAGGGGTTCTGGTTGATGCGGACTTCGCGTATGGAGCCGCGTGGCGGGAGCGGCTCGCCCGCGTTGGGGAAGCCGTCAACTAAAATCTGCCCGCCGCTCGGGCCGACGGGCGCGCCCGCGAGCGACTGCAAGGCGGCGGCCAGCTCTTCCGGGTCTTCCGGCAAGGCGTCTAGTTCCGCCTCGCCGAGCCGGAGCGCGCTCCGGCCCTCGCCCGGCTCGGCGCTCAAGCCCGCCTCTGCGCCGACCGTCACCTCCTGACGTTCGAGGCCGACGGCGAGCCGCACGTCCAGCGCCGCCCTCCGCCCCGCGAAGACCTCCAGCCCCGCGCGCTCGAACGGCTCGAAGCCGCGGGCCTCGACGCGCAGGGAGTAAAGGCCGGGCGCGAGCCCCTTGAACTCGTAGCGCCCCTCGGCGTCCGTGACCGCGCCCCGCACGGCGCCGGCCGAGTCCTTCAGCGCCACCGCCGCGCCGACGACGACCGCGCCCGCCGGGTCTGTGACGCGACCCGCGACCGCGCCTGCGGCCTGCGACCGCGCGGGCGCCGCCTGCGCCGACAGGCACGCCAACGACACGGCCGCCGAGATAAGGAACGCACGCACGCCGCCCTCCGCGCCCTTTCAGTTGCGCCGCTGCCCGGCCCTGTAAAGCTCGCCGACGAACTTCGGCACCTCGGGCTCCCACTTCGCGGGGAGCCCGCGGGCGGCGCGCCAGCGGTGGAGCCACGAGATGCCGTTGGCGTGCGGCCCGTCGGGCTCCGCGTAGGCCGGGTCTTTGAGTGCCTCTTCGAGCGGGACGAGCGTGTAGCCGCGCCGCGCGAGCATCGCCGCCAGCGCGTCGAAGCGGTCGGCGTTGAGGTCGTTGGCGTGGAGCAGGAGCACCTGCGGGATCTCGCGCCCGAAGGTCTCGGCCGAGAGCCGCTCGAAGTGCTCGAAGACCGACTCGGTGTAGGGCACGTAGGCGTCGGCCACGCGCTTCGCCGTCTCCTCGTCGCCGCGCGCACGCGCCTTGAAGTAGACGTCGGCGAAGACGTAGTCGCTGTTGTGGACGGTGACGGGCGCGACTGTGTAGCCGCGCGCGGCGAGGAACTCCTCGATGCCGCGCTTGTACTCGGGCGTCGGCCCCGTGAACAGGAAGGGGTGGCGGAAGTAGCGCAGCTTCATCCCGCGGTCGGCGAGCAGCATCCGCGTCACGTTCTCGCCGCGCACCACGTCGTCCCTGTACTGTTCGAGCGGGGCGCGTCGGAGGTCGATGTGCGAGAAGGTGTGGTTGCCCAGCTCCATCCCCGCGTCGAGCCACGCCTTGAGAAGCGCCGCGCGCGCGTCCAGCTCGCCGAGGCGGAAGAGCTTCCCCTCGTTGACGAAGCCGACCGCCGGCACGCGGTTCCGCCTCAGCGTGGCGAGCAGGCGCGCCGTGATGCGCCGCATGTCTTCAAGCTCGCCGTAGGGCGTCGGCAGGTCGTCGAAGGTGACGGCCACCCGCCTCTGCGGCTGCGCGGCGCTTTGCGGCTGCGCGGCCGTCTGCGCGGCGGCGCGCGCCGCGAGCGCCGACAACGCGAGCGCCGCCGAAAGAAGAACCCGCCCGAGTCCGAACACCGTCGCTCTCATTTTCGTCTCTTGACCTGCCTGAAAAAGGGTATCACCTGCTGGGAGTAGTACGGCTCCTCCGTGCACCAGAAGACGTAGTCAACCCGCAGGTAATCCGTCGCGAATTGTAGCAGCTCGGCGACGGTCGGCGGCTTCCCCGTCTTCCGGTTCGGGTCGGCGTAGTTGCCGTCCTGAACGGCTACGCCCGTCGTCACGACCCCCGACGCGTCCCTGATGAGCGGGTACGAGTGTTTCCGCTGCCCGGGGCGGTTTGGCAGAAGGTCGGGGCCGCCGACCCCGACCCCCAGCTCCTTCGCGGCCTTGTAGACCGCGCGCAGGTAGCCCCTGTCCTTCTCCGGCAGCCACTCGCCGGGCATGAAGTTGGCGTACTGTATCACCGCCGACTTCGGGAACGCGCGCCTCAGGGCCTTCATGTTCGTGATGATGCCGTCGCGGTACGCCTCGAAGCTGAAGCCCTTCGGGAAGAGGCGGCCGCTCTCGCCGAACCCGATGGAGGTCTCGGTGAGATTCACCCCCTCGACGCGGCCGTCGAACTCGCGGCCCAGCGCGGAGAGGAGCTTGTGGAACCTCTCCTGCACGGCCGGGTCCCAGCGGCGCGCCGCCCAGCCCACGACGGGGGCGTGCTCCTCGTCGCCGTCTTCGCCGACCTCGTACTCCTTGTCGGCGCCCCCGTTGTACGCGGGGTCGTTCAGCAGGTAGCGCGGCACGTTTACCCGCGACTCCATGAAGGAGAGGTCCTGGAGCTGGATGAAGAGACGCTTCCCCTTCGAGGTCAGGAAGGCGAGGTCTTCGCGGACGGCGCCGAAGTCGTAGGCGTCCTTCTCGGGCTCCAACTGGCGCCAGGTGTACGTCACCTGCGCGCCCTCCAGCGCGTCCGTCGAGAGGAACGACGCGGCCTCCCGAATCTTCTCCCGGCCGAGCCCGAAGAAGACGTAGTTGTGTACGGGCCGTGCGCCCGCGGCGGCGCAGCAGAGCCAGACGAACAGGGCGCACCGCGCCGCCGCCTTCAGGACGTTACGCATGAAGAGGCACCTCCATGTGACACGGGCGGCCGGCTACTTCTTGTCGCCCGCGGCCTTCGCCTTCCAGCCCTTCTGGAGTTCGGCGAGGTGCCGCTGCATGGACTCGGGCAGGTTCTCCTCCTCCACGTCCCTGTCCTCCATCCCCTTCGAGACGGCCCAGCGCGCTATCCACGAGTCGCCGTGCGAGCCCGTGTAGGTGTCGGGCATCCTGTAGGCTTCGTCGCGCGTGGCCTGCTCCATCGTGACGAAGTTGTAGCCGCGCCGCCTGAGCATCGCCGCCAGGTCGTCGAAGCAGTCGGCGTTCAGGGCGCCCGCCGTCAGCATCAGGACCTGCGGGAACTCGCGCCCCGCCACCTCGCGCGAGTACCCTTCGTAGAACTCGAACATCTTCTCCATGTAGGGGACGTACTCGGCGCGGATGGCGGCGGCCGTCGCCTCGTCCTCGCGCCGCAGCGCCTGGATGTAGGCGTTGCTGAAGACCCAGTCGGCGTTGTCGATGGTGACGGGGTGAATCTGGTATCCGCGCCCCTTGAGGAAGCGCTCGACGCGCGCGCGCACCTCGGCGTTCGGGCCGGTGTTGAGGTACGGGTAGCTGAAGTAGCGGACCTTGCGCCCGCGCTCGGCCGAGAGCCGGGCGATGGTCTGCTCGCCGAGCACGACGTCGGCCTCGTACTCGTCGGGCGGGGTCTTGTAGAGGCTCAGGTGGTGCGCCGTCTCGTTGCCCAGCTCGTGCCCCGCGTCGAGCCACTCGCGCAGCATGCGGACGCGCGCCTCGTTCACGGCGCCGTCGTCGTTGTAGAGGTGCGCGTCGTTGACGAAGGCGACGGCCTCGACGTTGTTCGCGGCGAGCGAGCGCAGGAGCTTGCGCGTCTTGTTCTGAAGCCGCCCCGCGTCGTAAATGTTGCCGGGGTAGTTGACGAAGGTGACGGCCACCTCGCGGCGCGGGGCGGCGGCGGCGGCCGACCCGGCCTGCGTGGGCGTGAGCGCGCGCTGCGCGGCGAGCGCGCCGACGAGGAGCGCGAGGCCGACGGCCGCGGCCGCGAAGGGCCGGCGCGAACGCGCGCGGCGGTCTCTGTTGACGAGTCTCTGTATGCGCTGCATGAGTGAACCTCCGTTGGCTGCTAAGGCCAGCGCCGCCGGGGGCGCGTGCGTCGCGCGCAACTGTTCGAGCGCCGCGAGGGCGCGCGCGTAAGAGAGCACGTCGCCCGTCGCCTCCACCGCCGCGTCGTCGCAGGCGTGCTCGCGCTCGGCGCGCACGCGCCGCGAGAGCCACCAGGCCGCCGGGTGGTAGAAGAGCAGCGTCTCCGCCGCCGCCTGCAAGAGGTTGACGGCGTAGTCGTGCCGGCGCACGTGCGCCAGCTCGTGCGCGAGCACGGCCTCCAACTGCCAGGGCTCAAGCCCGAGCAGGGCGCCGGCCGGGATGAGTATGACCGGCCTTAGGTGCCCGACCACCGTCGGCACTTCGACGAGCGCCGACTGGCACAGGCGCACCGCGCGCTTAACGCGCAGCCGCCCCGACACGCGCGCGAGAAGCGCCCCGAAACACTCCGGCGCCGGAACGGCGCTCCGCCTCAGGCGGAGCACCAGCAGCCACGCGCCCGTCAGGCGGAACCCTTGCAGCACGACGCCCGCCGCCCACGCGAAGACGAGCCACGGCAGCAGCGCCGCCGTGCGCGACTCGGCCCACGCGCGCAGGGTCGAGCCGCGCCCCGCGTCGTCCGCCGCCTCGCCCAGCGCGCCGCGCGCCGCGGGCTGCTTGCCCTCCCGCGGCGCGCGACGCGAGCCCGCGCCGCGGTCGTCGGCCCACGCCCCCTCCGGCGCGGCCGAACGGGGCGCGAACAGCCCGCGCGGCGAGCCCGCCGTGGCGAGCCCCGTCGCGAACGGCAGTGCGAGCAGGAGGCCGAGCGCGACCACGCCGCCCGCGTAGCGCACGGCGGCCGCGCCCTTCGGCGCGAGCGCCGAGAAGCAGGCGTAGGCCGCGGCCACAAGCGCCCCCTGCCAGAGCGAGTGGACGAGCGCCCACCCGGCGGCGTCGAGCAGACGCCCGGCGGCGTATGAGAGTTCGGCCGTCAACGCGCCCCCCTTTCCAGCTCGTCGAGCAGGCGGCGGATCTCGTCCAGCTCCTCGTGCGAGGCGCGCTCGGTCGAGAGCGCCTGGAGGACGAGCTTCTTCGCCGACCCGTCGAAAGCCTTCCTGAGAAGGTCTCCGACCAGACGGCGCTGCGTCTCGTCCTCGGGCGCGGCCGTGTGGTAGCGGTGCGCCCTCTCGCTCTCGTCGCGCGTGACCAAGCCCTTGTCCGCCATGATCTGCATGAGCTTGAGGACGGTCGTGTAGCCCGTCCCCTTCGTCTCGCCAAGTGTTTCGAAGACTTCCCGCACGGTGCTGGGGCCGCGCCTCCAGAGCACCTTGAGGATTTCCAGTTCCGCGTCCGTCGGGCGCGGCAGTTCAGTGTCAGGCATTGCGCAATACCTCTCGGACTCAAGTCGCCGACGAGGCTACTACGAAGAAGTTCGTACTGTCAACGAAAATCTTCGTAGATGTCGCAAAGATAAATTTTTTGCAGGTTAAGTGAGGAAATACTTGAACTTGTCACCCTAAGCAAAATTCACGGCTGCCATTTCGGACGCGCCGGGCCGGGCCGAGCCGTCTCTCTCGTCACCAGCGGTGGTAGGCGGGGTGGCCGGGGTGGACGGCGACGAAGGTGCCGCGGCAGGTGGCGCAGGTCTTGTCGCCGGCCGTGAGCGTGGCCTCGACGACGGCGCGCGTGTCG
>DASVWB010000244.1:0-1525 GCA_036389815.1 Pyrinomonadaceae bacterium
CCAGCTCCGCCTCCGTCATGGCGCGCGCGTTGCCGTCCACCAGGATGACCTCGTGCCCGGCAGGCGTCAGCGCCTGGAGCAGGAACATCCAGAGGTGCGGCATGAAGTTGCGCGTCACCCCGTTGTCAGGGTTGTACAGTAATATCTTCATCTTTCTTTCCTGCGAAAATAAACTCCGCGCGTCCGTAGCGGCCCGCGCATTCTTCGGCGCCACACTGTCGAACTTGCACAAGGAAGGAGCTGAGAACCCCGACCAGATGTCTGTGGGAGCTTGTTCGGAAGCTGACCGGCCGGAGGAGTATAACAGCGAGGTGCTTTAACGCACAGAGAAATTGAGCGCGGCCACTGGAGGTCGCCCCGTTACGCCGCCGCGCGGTTGAGGCAGGCCAGCGTTTCGCCGATGTAATCTTCCTCGTTTAAAGCCGGGACGACGACTGAAAATCAACATCGCCTCACACGCGCACGCTGCCGGTCACTTGCGCGTAGTCTCTGCGGCACGCGGACGGTCATGTCGTGCAACCGGCGCCGGCGTGGCTAAAGCTCACACCGGGCATATAAGCCGTCTCCTACGGTCGTGCCTCAGCCGCCCCCGCCACGCTCAAGTTTCATCCTCCCCGCGACCTTACCGCCGTGCCTGTCTTTCTTCACAGTGATCCTCTGGACGTAGACTCTGGTGGTGGCCTGGTTCTCGTGGTCGAGCGCCTCCTGCGCTTCTATAAAACTCCCGGTCTCCTCCGCCACGATGCGCGCGTAGGTGTGCCTGGTCTGGTGCAGGTGGACGTGCGCGAGCCCCGCCACGCGCGCGTAGCCCTTCAGGTTCTCGACGAAGGCCCTGGACGAGAGCGGCGCGCCGGGGCTGCCCGCCCTGTCGTGGCGCGTCCACAACGGCCGCCCAGACCCTAAGACACCCTGCCTGCCGGCGGCCTCCAGATACCCGGCCAGCGCCTCGTAGGCGGCCGGGTCCGCGACCTCCCTGGCGGTGAACTTCCCGCCCTTGCGCCTGTACCGGATGATCAGGGCGCCCTCCTTAAGCTCTAAATCTGTCCCCCTGAGCCCGATGACCTCGCTCCTCCGGAGCCCCGTCAGGAAGTAGAAGAGCAGCAGCGCGTAGTCCCTCTTCCCCACGACCGAGCCGGACTCGGCCAGGCGCCTCACGACGGCGAGCAGCGCGTTCATCTCGTCGTCCGTCAGAGCCTTGGTAGACTCCGACTGGTAGGGTCGCGGGTAGCGTGGCCGCGCCTGCGCCGCCGGGTTCGAGCGGATGAATTGGGAGAGTTGCGGGTCTGCCATCAACCAACGGTAGAAGGCCGAGACGCGCGAGACCCTGGCGTAGACGGTGGCGGGTTTAAGCCCCCTCGCCTCCATCTGCTCACGCCAGCGCGAGATGTCGTCGGGCGTCACGTCCCCGGGGTGCTTCGAGGCGAAGTCGAAGAAGGAGGTGACGGCCCGCACTTTATCTCCGAGCTTCTCCTGGCGGGCGAGCGTCTCGGGTCGGGTGTTACGCTCGGCCCACAGGACGATGGCG
>DASVWB010000245.1:0-8435 GCA_036389815.1 Pyrinomonadaceae bacterium
ACGACGAGGGCGTCTGGACTTCATCGTCAACCGACGATGAAGGTCGGCGTGTGTGTTTGGCGCACAGGCGCCTCGCGATCATCGACACGAGCAGCGCCGGGCACCAGCCGATGCGTTCGGCCGACGGCCGCTTCACCGTCACCTTCAACGGCGAGATTTACAACTACCGCGAGCTGCGCCGCGCGCTCGAAGGCCGCGGGCGCGAGTTCCGCACCGACACCGACACGGAGGTCATGCTGGAGGCGTTCGCCGAGTGGGGCGTCGCGGGCGCGCTGCCGCGCCTGAACGGCATGTTCGCCTTCGCCGTGTGGGACGCGGCCGAGCGGACGCTCACGCTCGCGCGCGACCGGCTCGGCGTCAAGCCGCTCTTCTACGCGGAGGCCGCGGGCGACGGCGGCCCGTCCTTCCTCTTCGCGTCGGAGGCGAAGGCGATTCTCGCCTCGGGGCTCGTCAAGCCCGAACTCGATTACGAGGGGCTCAACCAGCAGCTCACCTTCCTCTGGACGCCCGACCCGCACACGCTCTTCCGCGGCGTCAGGCGGCTCCCGCCCGCGCACCTCCTCGTGTGGCGCGACGGCGAGGTGACGGCGCGCGAGTGGTGGGACGTTTCCTTCGACGAAATCGAGGAGGGGCGGGGCGAGGCGTGGTGGCGCGACCGCGTGCTCGAAACCCTCGGGCGCGTGGTCGGGATGGAGATGGTGGCCGACGTGCCTCTGGGCTCGTTCCTCTCGGGCGGGGTTGACTCGTCGGTCGTGACCGCCTTGATGGCGCGCCGCGGCGGCGGCCGGCGCGTCTCGACCTACACGGTCGGCATCGAGGACGAAGACCTGCGCTACGACATCATCCCGAGCGACGTGCCGTGGGCGCGCGAGGTCGGCCGCCTGCTCGACGCCGACTACCACGAGACGATGCTCAGGCCGGACGTGGCCGAACTCCTGCCGATGCTCGTCCGGCACATGGAGATGCCGGTCATAGACATGGCCATCCCCTCCTACCTCGTCTCGCGCGAGGCGCGAAGGACGCTGACGGTGATGCTGTCGGGGATGGGCGGCGACGAGGTCTTCGCCGGCTACCCGCGCCAGGTGGCGATGGCGCTGGCGGGCGCGCTCGACCCCGTGCCGGCGGCGCTCCGGCGGCCCGCCCTGCGCGCGGTCGCGGGCGCGCTCCCGGGCGGGAGGCCCGGGCGCCTGACCGCGCCGCTGCGCAACGCGAAGAAGTTCGCGCAGAGCGCCGCGCTCGACTTCGAGTCGCGCTACATGGGCTTCGGCACCTACTTCACGGACGAGGCCAAGCGCCGCCTCTACACGGACGAGACGCGCGAGCGCGTGGGCGGCGCCGACGCGTACTACCTGCACCGACGCTACTTCGGGCGCAGCGCCCGCGCCGCGCCGCTCAACCGCCTGCTCTACGTGGACATGAAGACCTTCCTGCCGTGCCTCAACCTCGACTACACGGACAGGACTTCGATGGCGGCGACGCTCGAAGTGCGCGTGCCCTTCCTGAACCACGAGCTGGTGGAGCTGGCCGCGCGGATGCCGCCGCGCCTCAAGCTCCGGGGGCTGCGCCGCAAGTACATTTTGAAGCGCGCGGCCGAGCGGCTGCTGCCGCGCGAGGTCGTGTGGCGCAGGAAGGCGGGCTTCGGCGCGCCGATACGGTCGTGGCTGCGCGGGGCGCTGCGGCCGCTCGTCGAAGGGCTTTTGTCGGAGGAGGTCGTCCGCGCGCGCGGCCTCTTCCGGCCCGCGGAGGTGCGGCGCGTGGTCGAAGAGAACCTCTCGGGGCGCGAAGACTTCAGCCTGCAAGTCCTCCAACTGCTCACGCTGGAGATGTGGCAGCGCGAGTTCCTCGACGGCTGAACGGGGGCGGGGCTGGCGGGCGTTCTCAACGCAGTTAAATCAACTTCAGGCGGGACGGAAAGATGAGAAGAATCCTGACTCTCACAGTCATCGCGGCGCTCTCGCTGGCGCCGGCGGCGCCGGGGGCGCGGGCGCAGGGGCGCGTCAACTTTGGGGGGGCCGCGCCGCGGCCGCCGCGCCCCGTGCACACTTTCTCCATCGTGGCGCGCGACCCGCGGACGGGCGAGATGGGCGTCGCCGTCCAGTCACACTGGTTCTCGGTCGGGTCGAACGTCGCGTGGGCGGAGGCGGGCGTCGGCGCCGTCGCCACGCAGTCATTCATAGACCCCTCGTACGGCCGCAACGGGCTCGACCTGATGCGCGGCGGCGCGAGCGCCGGCGAGGCGCTGAAGACCCTGCTCGCGCGGGACGAGGGGCGCGACGTGCGGCAGGTGGCGATGGTGGACGCGCGGGGGCGCGTCGCCGCGCACACCGGCGCGAAGTGCATCGAGGCGGCGGGCGACCGCACGGGCGCGAACTACTCCGTCCAGGCCAACCTGATGGCGAACGACCGCGTCTGGCCCGCGATGGCGCGCGCCTTCGAGTCGGCGCGCGGCGACCTGGCCGAACGGATGCTGGCCGCGCTCGACGCGGCGCAGGGAGAGGGCGGCGACATACGCGGCCGGCAGTCGGCCGCGCTCGTCGTCGTCCGCGCCGAGTCCACGGGCAAGCCGTGGGCCGACAGGATTTTCGACCTGCGTGTGGACGACCACCCGGAGCCGCTGAGGGAGCTACGGCGGCTCGTCAGGCTACAGCGCGCCTACAATCACATGAACGCGGGCGACGCGGCCGTCGAGCGCAAGGACAACGAGGGCGCGCTCCGGGAATACTCGGCCGCCGAAAGGCTCGTGCCCGACAACGTCGAGATGGTCTACTGGCACGCCGTCGCGCTGGCCAACATGAACCGCGTCGAGGAGGCGCTGCCGCTCTTCCGCCGCGTCTTCGCCGCCGACCCCAACTGGCGCACGCTCACCCCGCGGCTCGTCAAGTCGGGCATCCTGCCCGACGACCGGAGGTTGATCGACCGCATCGTCTCGGTCGGCCGCCCGGCGGCGAGGAGGCGTTGAGAGAGCCGCCGCGGGCGGCGCGGAACAAAACGTGCCCCCCGGCGTGTCTAAGGGGTTAGCCCCGGGTCGCGGGTGCGGCGCTCAAAGTTACGGGGCCCCGCCCCTCGACCCGCAACGTCGAACCCGGAACTCGATGATCAGCACTTCGGGACTGACGAAGTTCTACGACACGCACCCGGCGGTGCGGGACGTTACCCTGTTCGTGCCGGCCGGCGAGGTCTGCGCGCTGGTGGGGCCGAACGGGGCGGGGAAGACGACGCTGCTGAAGATGCTCGCGGGGCTCCTGCGCCCTTCGGGCGGGACGATGGAGGTCGCGGGCATCGAGGTCGGGGCCGAGCCCAAGCGCCTGCACCGCATCGTCGGCTACGTGCCCGACACCTACGGCCTCTACGACGAGCTGCGCGTCACGCAGTTCCTCGAATACTTCGCGCGCGCGCACGGCGTCGCGGCCCCGAACGTGGCGAAGAGGGTGGAGGCCGTGCTCGACCTGACCGGCCTGGGCGCGAAGCGCGGGGCGCAGGTCGGCTCGCTCTCGCGCGGGATGCGGCAGCGGCTCGTCATCGCGAAGACGCTGCTGCACGCGCCGCGGGTGCTGCTGCTCGACGAGCCCGCGTCGGGGCTCGACCCGCACGCGCGGATGGAGCTGCGCGACCTCATCAGGCAGCTCGCCGCCATGGGGACGACGCTCCTCGTCAGCTCGCACATCCTGACGGAGCTGGCCGACTTCAGCACCTCGGTCGTCATCATGGAGCGGGGGCGCGTCGCGCGCGCCGGCCGCATCGACGCGCTGGTCGAGCAGTTGGCCGGCGGCACGCCCGTCCGCGCCGCGCTCCTGGACGAAGCGGGCGCGGCGCGGCTGGCGGAAGATTTGGGTGGGCGCGCCGGGCTGAAAGGGGTTAAAGTGTCGGGCGCGGAGGTGGACTTCACCTTCACGGGCGCGCGCGCCGAGCTGGCGGCGCTCCACCGCGAGCTGGCGGCGGCGCACGCCGGCCTGGTCTCTTTCTACGAGCGGCGCCTCACGGTCGAGGACGTCTTCCTCGCCGCGGGCAGCCGCGAGGCGACATGAGGGGGGAAGTAGGCGGTAGTCAGTAGACAGTAGACAGTAGACAGTAGTCAGTAGGGCCCCGCCTTCCTGACGTTGACGCCGACACGCGGACGATTCATTAGCGACTGATTTTCTACTGTCTACTGTCTACTGACTACTGTCTACTTCCCCGAAGGGAGTTTTCAAATGGCCTGGAATCCTGCGCTGAGTCTGAATCCGGAGTTCGTGCGGAGTTTGAGGACGACGCTGCCGAGGCGTCGCGCGCTCTTCGTGGCGGGGCTGACGGCGGCGCTGCTGGCGGCGGGCGCGTGGGTGCTGTGGAGCAGGTCGGTGCCCTACCAGTACAGCATCGACCTCGACGACCCGGCGCGCGAGGCGAAGCTGCACGCGCAGCACCTGAAGAACTTCGGCGGCACGGCCTACGGGCTGCTGACGGTGCTGCTCTTCGGCCTCCTCTTCATGCTCGGGCCGGCGTTGGCCGGGCTCTCCTTCGTGCAGGAGCGCCTGCGCGGCACTTCCGTCTTCCAGCAGATGACGCTGCTCGCGCCCTTCAGACTCGCGGCCGGGAAGTTCTGGGGCGCGGGCGCGCTCGCCTACTTCGTCGCGCTGATGCTGCTGCCCTGCGCGCTCGCGGCGGCGTGGGTCGGCGGCATGGAGCCGCGGCAGGTGGCGCGCCTCTACCTCTTCCTCCTCGCGGGCGGGTTCGCGTGGCAGGCCGCGGGGCTCTACGCGTCCGCGGCGCTGTGCGGGCCTTCGGAGCGGGCGGTGCGCGGCGGGCTGCTCGCCGGCCCGCTCGTCGCGGTCGGGGGCGCGGTGGCGGCGCTCGCGTTCAACCGTTTCTTCACGGCCGACTACGAGGGGATGGCGCGCTGGCTCGCCGACCCGAGCCCGCTCGGCCTGGGCGAGCAGTACCTCTACGTCGAGTACCAGACCTACTGGTGGCACTTCTACGGCGCGCGCGTCCCCGCGTACGCGGTCGTGTCGGGGCTGCTCGTCTTCGCGGGCGCGTGGGCGTTCGCGGGCGCGGTCAGGCGCGTGAAGGTGTGGCAGTTGATTCCGGTCGGGGCGCGCGTCCCGTGGCTCTTCTTCGCGACGGCGTGCGCGCTCGTCGTCGGGCTGCTCTGGGGCAGGCACGTCGACGACTCGGGGCCGGCCGGGCGCTTGCAGGTCTACATGATCCTGGCCTGGGGCGCGGTGGCGGCGCTGGCGGGGGGCTCGGCGCTGACGCGCGACCGCCTGCGCGAGTGGTGGAGCGCCGACGGCGAACCGCTGGCGCTGCTCCAGCGGTCGGAGATCAAGGCTTCGGCGGCGACGCTCGGCGTGGCGTCCGTCGTCTCGCTCGCGGGGCTGTGTGCGCTGTGGGTGAGCTACCACCGGGGCGCGCCCGCCAGCCACTCCGATTACAAACTCCTGTCGCAGTTCCTGCCCATCGCGCTCTGCTTCGCGCTGACGCTTCTGACGACCGGCGCCTTCGTGCAGCTCTGCGCGATGCACCGCTTCCGCGTCGGCGGCTGGGCGGGCGTGGCGCTGCTCTGCGTCGTCTACGCCTTCGCGGGCGCTACGGGGCTGATGTTCGACCGCCTCGACAACACGGCCGCGCTCCTCAACCCGCTCGCCTACGCCGAGGTCGTCACCAAGGGCGACTACTACGTGGACAGCGACTTCGACTCCGCGCCCTGGGGCGCGGACGAGAAGGAGGCGCAGCACCGCGCGGGCCGTTACTACGGCAAGGTCGTACTCCCAAACGCCTACACGCCCCACCCGCGCCCGCGCTACGACGCCGCCGCGGCGGCCCTCAGGGGCCTCGCCGCCGAGTCCGCCTTCGCCCTCCTCTGCCTCGCCCTCGCCGCCCTCAAATGGCAGCGCACCCGCCGCGAGATGCTCGGCGACGCCGAGCCTTGAGGCGGGGCGACGAAGTCCGTTCTTAAAAAAGGGCGGGAGGCCGCGCGCCTCCCGCCCTCGTCTTCTTCCCGCCGACGTTCCCGCTTAGCCCCCCGCGGCCTGAAGCTCCTTCTCCATCTCCGCGACATCGCTGTCGCGCAGGTGGTACCCCGTCTGCTCTATCATCTCCGCCGCCCTGCCCAGGTGCTCGCGCGCCTTCCCGGCTTCGCCCCCCTCCAAGTGGAGCCGCGCGTACCCGAGATGGCAGTCCGCTTGATATAGCCTCATGCCGCCGCGCGTAGCGATGGACATCACCTCGTCCAGGTCGCCGCGCGCGCGAACGGCGTCGCCCCTCAGCCGGTGCAATTCCGCGCGCGCCAGCAGCCCGCGCGGCAAGTGGTCCAAAGACCCCGCCCGCCGCAATTCGTCAACCGCGCGGTTCAGGTAGAGCGAAGCCGCGTCGAAGTCGCCCGTCCCTTCCCGCCGGGCCCGAATCAAATGTGCCTGCCCCAAAGAGAGGCAGTCCAGTGCAACGTCGAGAAGACCCAACTTACCCTCGACCCATTCGAGAGTCTGTCGCGCGCGCGTCAGCACCTCGTCATACCTGCCCAGGTGCAGCAGCAGGGCGCAGTACTGGAATCCCCGGAGCGAGTAGAGGAAGAAGTAGTTTGGGGCCTGCTCCTTCTGCGTCTCTTCGGCCTCACGCATGGCGGCCTCAGACTGTGACAGGTCGCCCATCTCGAAGAGGGCGTAGGCCAGCGTCGCCTTGCTGACTATGTGGTCGGTGGCCCTGTCGCTTTTCTCGGAAAATTCGATGGCCTTCCGGGCATAGTGCAGTGCCTGCGGCAGGTCGCCAAGGGTGACATAGAGTCCGCTGAGGTTTCTGCTGCTGACAGCAGCATTCTGCCAGTCTTCCTGCCTGACGTCTAACTCCATAGCCGCCTGTATCGGCTGAACCGCTTCGGCCGGACGGCCGAGAGCGCCGAGAGCGAAGCCGGCCTCGTGAAGTATGAAACTCTTACGGCTGTCATCGAGCAAGGAGATAGGCTGCCGCCAAAGCTCATCAAAAAAGCTGGTCAGGACGCCTAAGTTAGCGCCATACGCGCCGAGCTTCCTGATACTAAAGAATGCATCCCCCCTTGTAATTCGGCGCCAGTACACCTCATGCAACGCGTCCAGATGGCGGCCCGCCGCGCAGCCGTGGGCGACCGCCTGGTAGAGCGGCTCCATCTCTTCGATGGTGTCGGGGAACTCCTTAGTATTGGCGGTCAGGTGGTCGAACATGCGGCTGTGGGCTTCGCGCCAGCCGGGCTCGTGGGCGGCGCGGAGGCGGTCGCCGAAGTACTCGCGGACGAGCGGGTGCGCGTCGAGTTCGGGCGTCTCGATTGAGCCGGGGTCGGCGAGCATGCCCCACTGGCGGAGGCGGTTGACCGACTCGCGCAGCGCGCGGTCGTCCGCGTTGACGAGGTGGTCGGTGACGCCCGGAATGGCGGGCGGGGCGGCGAGCGCCTTGACCCACTCCCAGCGCGCGGGGCGGTCGAAGAGGCCGACGACGCCGAGCATTTCGAGGTCGAGCGGGTCGCCGTCGAGCCGGAGCGCCGTCTCGCAGGCGGCCATCACCGACTTGGCGTGCCGCCCCTCCCTCGTCTTCTCCGAGAGCAGGTCTATCTCGTGCAGGCGCGCCACGTCGCCGTTGGCGAAGGTGTGCAGGTACTCTGCGGCCAGGACTAGTGCCAGCGGGTGGCGGCCCAGATACTCGACCGCCTCGCGGACGGCCGCCTCGTCGCCGCGCACGCCCCGCGCGCGCAACAGCTCGCGCGCCGCTTCGGGGGAGAGTACTTCGACGGATTTCTGGACAAGGGAAGGCGCCCGCAGGTCTTCGTCCGCGAGCCCGACGCGCGTCGAGACGAGGCAGAGCGCCGCGCCCGGCCGCGCCGCGAGCCGCGCCAGCAGCGCGTGCACGCCCGGGTCCTTCAGCCTCCCTTCGAGGTCGTGCGGGCCGGGGCCGTACTGCAAGGGCTCCAGCCCGTCGAGCACCAGCACGGTCGGCTCGGCCGCGACCAGCTCCGCGAGCCGCTCGCCCCTGTCCCACGCCGACTGCTGACCCACGTCCTTCTCCCCGAAGGTCTCCAGCGCCTGTACGAGGAACTGGTCGGACGAGCCTGCCTGCTCGCGCGTGCCCTGACTGTAGAAGGAGACGCCGAGGAAGCGCGGCGCGGGGTCGGCCCCGCGGAAGCGCCGCTCCACCCAGTGGCGCACGAGCGCCGACTTGCCGACCCCGCCGAAGCCGACCAGCGCCAGCACGCCCACGCCCGCGTCCGCGTATGCCGCGTCGAGCCAGCCCAGCGCCTCCTCGCGCCCGAAGAGGTCGCCGGACCCGCCCGGGAGCCTGAGCAGCAGTTCGGCGAGCGAGAGCGCCGGCGGCCTGCCGCGCGCCCCGCTCGCCACGGCCGCCGGGCGCATAAGCTTCGCGGGCGGCTTCTCCTTCAGGCGCCGCCGCAGCCCCGCGACGACCTGCGTCCAGGCCTTGTCCTGCGGCCTCAGAGACGG